>CBDFCQ010000013.1:0-14146 GCA_965246075.1 uncultured Candidatus Saccharibacteria bacterium | reverse complement strand
ATTAGCTCCAGAGAGTATCGCAATTTTTATTGTGCCGCCAGATTATCAAACTTGGCTTGAGCGGCTCAAAAAACGCTACGGCACAGAAGAGGATTTTCGGACGGAGTGGCCAAAGCGTCGTCAGTCAGCGATTAGTGAGCTGGCTCATGCGCTAGAAGTGCCATATTACCACGTGATTATCAATGACGACTTGGATCGGGCTGTTCGGGTGACCGAAGAAATTATTTTACGGGGTGATATTTTCAAGCGCCAGGACGACGAAGCTCGTTTGGCGGCCCGGGGTCTTCTCAATGATATAATTAAGATATGAGTTCAATAAAAACCCCAAAGAAAATAGCAGCTATTGGCTCTCAATCATCAAAAACCATCACCATGCTACTGGACCAGTCGTTTTTCATTTTTGCTGGCTTGGCGTCGTTTTGGCTAGCCTGGCTGGTGTTTAGGGAGGGCTTGGCGACGGGTGGCTGGTGGCTGGTCGGTCTATTTTTTGTGGTTTGGGCGATTGTTTCTTATCTGGCGCTGCCACGTCTACATAGAATATTGAGCAATATGTACGTGCCAAATTATTTTATTGGCAGGACCCGAACTGCTGACGGTATATTAAGTGACCCTATTAACCTGAGCGTGCGTGGGTCTGAAGAGAAGTTGCATAAGGCTATGACTGCGGCTGGCTGGGTGCTGGCCGATGACATTACGCCGCGATCTGCTTGGAAGATGGTCCTTACTGTATTGAGCGGGCGTAGCTATCCCAATGCGCCAGTCTCGCCAGCTTTTTTGTTTGGGCGGCGACAAGATTTCGCTTACCAGCAAGAAGTTGATGGCAATCCAAGGCGTCGTCATCATGTGCGATTCTGGCGTTGTCCGGATGGTTGGCTGCTGCCGGGTGGTCATCGGGTGGATTGGTTGGCGGCTGGCTCTTACGATAAAAGCGTCGGATTATCGTTGTTCACTTTTCAATTGACGCATAAAATTGACGAAAATATTGATATTGAAAGAGATTATATTATTGAATCGGTTAAAAATAGTGAGAAATATATCCGCGTGACGGTTCTGGAGGATTTTTCGACAGGATATTATTCGCGTAATGGGAGCGGTGATTTGATTCGTACTGATGGTGATTTGCCTATCCTGGAGGTTGGTCGTATTAGGATTGATAAACCCATTGCCACCTTGAAGCGTTTTGGGATTATTATGGACGGTACAATTCATGACCGCTGTCCTCGCAACCACAAAACGCTACTGGAAGAGCTGTGGAGTCGTCGGCCGCCGCAGATTTTGATTGGCAGTGTGTTGATGGTATTAGCATCGTTGTTTGCTGTCGGTCAAACCTTGGTTGATATTTCTAGCTGGACGGAAACCTTGGCGGTGGTTACGAATATTGAACAGATCGACATTAATCTGGCCAACACGGCGCTGTCAATCATGGCTGTCTTGAACGTGCTGCTGGTGATCGTGGAGTTTATCTTGGTTGGGCTACTGCTTCGGGGTAGTAATCGAGCACGAATCTCACTATTGGCGGTGGCAATGCTTGCTATTATTACTGAATCATTGTCGGTGACGACCGGAAGGATTAATGCTTCAGCTGTATTATTGTTAACTTCAATCGGCGTACACATCATGATTATGATGCTGTTTTCCTCAGATGCGGCGCGCTATTTTACGGAGCGACGATAGGACTAAAGCTCTAGCACTCTACTTGTATGAGTGCCAAGTATGAGTTATAATTAGGTCATGACTGAACGTCAACGGGCGATTCTTGTCGCGATTATTGAGCAATATGCGGAAATTGCCGCGCCAGTTGGTAGCGTCACGTTGGCCAAATTATTCGGCGTGTCCAGTGCTACTATCCGTAGCGAAATGGCCAAGCTGGAGGAGATGGGTCTCGTCGAGGCGCCACACACCAGTGCTGGCCGGATTCCCACAGATAAAGGATACCGTGTGTATGTCAATGGTATTACTGACGCTCAGATGACAGAATTACCAAGCGGCATTGATCGCAGTGCGAGAGCGATCGAAGCGCATGTTAACTCTCACATCGATAAGTCTGACCGAGCGATTCGCAGTGCGGTTGATAGTCTGGTGGAGCTGACGGGCAATTTCGGTTTCGCGTCGTTTGGCGAACATCTATATATGAATGGTATGACGCAGTTATTTAGTCAACCGGAATTTATCGAGGGCGGACACGTGCAAGCAATTGCTCGGCTGATTGATAATATCGAGCCGTGGCTACGTGAAGCGGCACCAAATGAGCCGCTGAATGTATTTATCGGTAGCGAAAATCCGATTGGCAAAAGTTCTGGAGCAACGTTGATTATTAGTAGGTTTTGTTCAAAGTTTAGTAATAATAGTTACATCGGCGTGATTGGTCCGAAGCGGCAGAATTACCGTCGAACGATGGAGCTGGTTAGGCGAACGGGTGCGATGTTAGAGGAGGTATTGTAATGGCTGAATGGATCGGCGGACTACTGAGCGGCTTGCCAACGTGGCTAGTAGTGATTATTTTGATTATTATTTTCATGGCTATGGTAGTGCTTTTTCCCTGTACGTATGGCTACGAGCCGTTTTGGCCGTTTAGAAGGAGGAAAAAATGACGAAAAGTAAGACTAAAAAAACTGAAGATTTAGAGCAGCAATTGGGCGAGCTGACGCTGGATTTGCAGCGGACGCGGGCGGATTTCGAGAATTATCGCAAGCGTGTCGAGGCAGAGAAGCATTCGGCGCACCAAATGGGCCAGGCGAAGTCTGTGATGAAATTATTACCAGTGATTGATACGATTGAGCGGGCGATTGTCAATGTGCCAGAGGAGCTAGCGGATAACGCCTGGGCCAAGGGTGTGGCTGGTCTAAGTAAGCAGCTCGACAAACAGCTCAAAGAAATCGGCCTCGAGAAAATTGACGCTAAACCTGGTACACCGTTTAATCCTGAATTACATCAGGCGGTTCAATTTGACGAAGAAGCAGAAGGTGACAAAGAGGTGATCGCTGAGGAGTTGCGAGCTGGCTATACGCTGAATGGCTCCGTTATTCGTGATTCGATGGTTAAAGTTACGCGCCAATAAATATCTTTAGAAATCTAATATATTAGCACTCTTGACACGGGAGTGCTAATTATTTATACTGAAATAGTTGGCACTCGACATAAAAGAGTGCTAAAATGGATATAAGCAAAAACCAGATGTGATTAGAATAAGAAAGGGGAATCATATGGGTAAAATTATCGGAATTGACCTCGGTACGACCAACAGCGCCTTTGCGTATATGTTGGCGGGCAAGCCAGAGGTCATCGCTAACGCTGAGGGTAATCGTACGACGCCGTCAGTGGTGGCAATTAACAAAAAAGGCGAGCGCTTGGTTGGGCAGGTAGCTCAGCGCCAGCGGGTGACTAATCCAAAGAACACCATTTACGGTGTCAAGCGGTTGATCGGTCGTAAATTTAATGATAAGGAAGTCCAAAAAGACCTCGATATCATGCCGTACCAAATTGTCAAAAAGGGCACTGGTGTGGCCGTAGAAATGGGCGACAAAGAATACACGCCAGAAGAAGTTTCAGCTATGATCCTCAGCAAGATCAAGGCTGATGCCGAGGCATTCCTTGGTGAAAAAGTCACCGAAGCGGTCATCACCGTGCCGGCCTACTTTGACGATTCGCAGCGCCAAGCTACCAAAGATGCCGGTAAAATTGCTGGCCTGGAAGTCAAGCGCATCATCAATGAGCCGACGGCCGCTGCTCTGGCGTACGGCTTGGAGAAGGGTAAAAATGACGAAACCATCGTGGTGTTTGACCTTGGCGGTGGTACCTTTGACGTTTCCATCCTGGAGCTTGGCGACGGTGTGTTTGAAGTGAAAGCTACCAACGGCGACACTCACCTCGGTGGTGAGGACTTTGACAACGTCATTGTTAATTACTTCCTCGATGATTTTAAATCTAAAGAAGGTATTGACCTACGCAAAGACAATGCGGCCATGCAGCGTCTGAAGGATGAAGCTGAGAAGGCCAAGAAGGAGCTGTCAACGGTTACTGAATACGAAGTTAACATTCCGTTTATCACCGCTGATGCTGACGGGCCAAAGCACTTCGAGTTGAGCCTAACGCGGGCCAAGTTGGAAGATTTGGTGAAAAATCTGCTAGCGCGCCTCGACGGCCCAGTTGAAAAAGCGCTGAAAGACGCCAAACTCAGCAAATCAGACATCCAAAACGTGGTGATGGTTGGCGGTATGACCCGGATGCCAGCAGTGGTTGAGCGAGTGAAGAAACTGTTCGGTAAAGACCCAATGCAAGGTGTCAACCCAGATGAGGTGGTGGCTGTTGGTGCGGCTATCCAGGGCGGTGTGCTGGCTGGTGATGTTAAGGACGTGCTACTGCTAGACGTGACGCCGCTCAGTCTTGGTATTGAGACAATGGGTGGGGTGTCGACCAAGCTGATCGAGCGTAACACCACCGTGCCGACCAGCAAGAGCGAAGTGTTCTCGACGGCTGCCGATAACCAGCCGCAAGTGGAGATCCACGTCTTGCAGGGTGAGCGCGAATTCGCCAATGATAACAAGAGTTTGGGCCGCTTTGTGCTTGACGGTATTGCGCCAGCACCGCGCGGTGTGCCACAGATTGAAGTGACGTTTAACATCGACGCCAACGGCATCCTCAATGTTACTGCCAAAGACAAAGGGACCGGCAAGGAGCAATCAATTACCATCCAAAACTCTGGCAACATGAGCAAGGAAGATATCGAAAAAGCCCAGAAAGAAGCTGAGCTGCACGCTGATGAGGACAAGAAAAAGCGTGAGACCGTTGACGCTAAAAACCAGCTAGAAAACGCCATCTACCAGGCAAAGAAAATGCCAGATGAGTTCAAGGATAAGATTTCTGACGACGACAAAAAGGCGATTGACGAAGCGGTCAAAGAACCGGAAAAGCACAAAGACGCTGATGACAAAGACGAGCTGGAAACGGCAGCCAAAGCACTGCAGGATGCCATTATGCCAATCGGTGCCAAAATGTACCAGCAAGCCGCTGAGGACAAAAAGGCTGATGAGTCTAAGGACGACAAAAAATCTGACAAGGATGAGCCAGTCGAAGGCGAGGTGGTTGATAAAAAGTAGTCCGTGCCGCCAATGAAAAAATACCGCTCTAATAATGGGGCGGTATTTTTATGTATTGTAGCTGCTGTTTTACGTCGCTATGCTGTAATAGTATCGGCCAGGCGATCCCAGTCCACCACTGACCACCAGGCGTCGACATATTCAGCGCGGCGGTTTTGATAACGTAGATAATAAGCATGCTCCCAGACGTCAAGTCCGAGTAGCGGCACTAGGCCGTGAGTAATAGGATTGTCTTGATTTGCAGTTGACATAATCGACAGTACGCCGCTATCATCTCGCACTAACCACGCCCAGCCTGACCCAAAATGCCCCGTGGCCGCCTTAGTAAAAGCTTCTTGAAATGCTTTCACCGAGCCGAAGTGCTTCGCTAGTGTTGCTACCACGGTTTTATTTGGTTGATCGTTTGTCTCCACTGGTCGCATATACTGCCAAAATAAACTATGATTTAGATGGCCTCCGGCATTATTCATAATTATAGCCGTAGAGTCTTTGAGTGTGGCTGCTGTGTCTGTTAAAATCCACTCTAAAGCTGCCCGCTCACCCCGCTCGTTACAGATGGCGCGTAGGTTATTGTAAAATTCAGGCTGCTTGAATTGTAGGGATTCTATTGCGGCATTTAGGTTGGTAATGTATGTTTGGTGATGCATCGTGTGATGAATACGCATTGTCTCGGCGTCGATAGTTGGCTCTAGTGCATCATAGTCATAGGGTAGTGAAGGTAATGTAAACATAATACAATTATAACACTAGGCGGGGGCGGGACTATTGGCACTCTTGCATGGTGAGTGCTAAACGAGTATAATATATACAATATGAGTAAGCGTGATTATTATGAAGTTTTAGGCGTGTCAAAAAGCGCTTCTGAAGATGAGATAAAAAAAGCCTTTCGTAAGCTAGCGGTAAAATATCATCCCGACAAAGAGGGCGGTGATGAAGCTAAGTTTAAGGAGATAAATGAAGCTTACGAGGTTTTGAAGGATAAGCAAAAGCGCCAGCGCTATGATCAATTTGGTCATGCCGGTGTCGGCGGCGCTTCAGGTGGTGGTTTTTCTGGTAATCCGTTTGAAGGTTTTAGCGGATTTGGTGGCCAGAATGTTCATTTTGATTTTGGTGACGGAGGTCTGGGTGATATATTTAGTCAGTTTTTTGGTGGCGCGCCTGGGGCATCGGGTGGTGGTCGCCAGCGTGGGCGTGATATTGAAACTAGCGTAACCCTCAGTTTTGAAGATGCAATATTCGGTACAGAAAAGAAAATCAGCTTGTCGCTAGAGGACGAGTGTGAGCATTGTCATGGTGATGGTGCTGAGCCGGGGTTTGGCGTAAAAACATGTCCAACGTGTAAGGGCGCGGGACAGCAAACGCGAGTAATGAACTCACTATTTGGTCAAATTCAGCAGGCGGTTACTTGCGAAACTTGTCGTGGCAAAGGCAAAGTTCCTGAAAAAGAATGCTCAGTTTGTCGAGGAAAAGGCACGACTCGTCAGAATAAAGACATAACTATTAAAATTCCTGCTGGTATTGACGACGGGGCAACGATTAGATTACGTGATCGTGGTGAGGCTATATCTGGCGGAAGTCGAGGTGATTTGTATGTCCATATCCGCGTTAAAGCGCATAAAAAATTCACTCGTGAGGGTAATATTATTCTTAGCGAAGAGCATATTTCCATGGTTGACGCGGCATTGGGAACGGAGATTGATGTGGAAACTGTGGATGGTGTAATAACGATGAAAATCCCAGCAGGCACTCAGAGCGGCACCGACTTTAAGCTGTCAGGTCATGGCGTACCAAATTTGCGTAGCGAATCGCGCGGTCCGCACATTGTGGGTATTATTGTTGATACTCCAACTAAATTAACGAAAAAGCAGAAGGAGCTTTTGGAGCAATTTAAGGGCGCGAAAAAACGAGGACTGTTTTCCTGATATATTTGTCGAGAAAAAATCCTGTGTTATACTGAAGCTAACATAAGAGGGATCGAAGGCATGGGATTAATTTTTCTGATAATAGTTATTATTATAGTAATTAAGCTAATAAAATTATTACAGAGAGACAATAGCCGGTCGTCTAATTATTCCGAAGATTATCGGCAGGGATATTGGGATGGCGTGCGTGATGCACAAAATGGATGCGCAAAAATTGAGGATGACAACGGTCAAATAAGACTTGTTACTGAGAATCAAAACGCCGCTTCGCGGCTTGCGAATACGCCGTTAACTATCAGTAAGAATGAGAATCTAGATAATATAATTCCTACTAGTATTTCCACGGCTGAAGAGAGGGTGGATACGGTTGCCGTGCCTATTGAGAATAATATTGAACGAGCGCCACATATTGACGACAAGGAAAAGGAGAGGGGTCGTAAGACTACAATTAATATAGCGCTATATACGGCATCGCTACTTCTGACTGCGGGAATATTGCTTCTGGCTCAGACAATTAATCTATCTATCCAACTTAGGTTCAGCTTGGTGTGGTTGTTTATTTTTGTTTATTATGTCACTGGCCAGGTGTTGTATGCTCGCTTGCCAATATTGAAATCTGCGTCGACAGCACTTATTGGTACGGCTTTGGCGGCTGTGCCAATTGGTGGCTGGACTATGAATCTGTTTTTAGGTATCGACCTCGCATGGTGCTGGCTTATTACCTCTGTAATTGGTGCTATTTTGTGTGTTGATGCTACGGTGAGATTGAATAGTCGACCTCTTGCTTATGTATCGCTACTATCGATGTTTACGATGACAACTAGTTTGCCGGCTGTTGTGCATGCGCAGCTGGTCTGGTATTACGTTGTAATGCTGCTATTTGGATGCTTAATGACTGTGGCTGCGTATTTTTCTAGTCGCCTTCCTCGTCAGTTTGTCGAACCGTTAAACGTTGTAAATCCGTTTATCGTGCCGATGACGATGTTTATCGCGCTTAGTTCGTCGGCATATATGGGCACATTAGATATTAGCGTACTGTTATTCGCTAGCGTTGCATATTACTTTACGGTTGCTCTTGTTGAGAAGTCTAAAAAGATGCGTACTTATGAATTGACAACAGCTAGATTATTGCTAATGGCGATGGCTACTAGTTTCGCAATGTATTTATCTGACGATAATCAGTTGGTCGTAAGTGTGATTTTAGGGTTAGTGGCGCTTGGAAATATAATCTGGTCCGCTACATCAATGTACATTCAGAAACAGTACGATAGACATAATGAAATAGTATTGTGGGTTAGTTTTGTTGTGTCATTAAGTGCTCTGTTTGGTGTGATCGGTTCTGGAGATTCGCTACGAATGATGGTTGCTTTTACCTTTATTGGTGTTATTTCAGCGATTAGTCTTACAATCCTTTTTTTGCTACGTCGTGTCCGCTTCGGTGTTATGGTTGTGATATCTGGGATTCTATTGGTGCCGATTGGTATAACACTATTCAATATTGATATAGCTATAGCACCACGCGTACAGTATCTAATTTTTCTATTCATGACGCCACTGCCAGTTATTTGCCGATTGCTAATTTTGAAGCGTCCGAATATTAGTAAAAGTCAGGCTGCTTTAGCATATGGCGCTGCGTCAACTTGGCTATTAATGGCAATGTTTACTTCAGCGATGATAGCCACTTATGCGACAGAGGAAGCTCTGATGTGCCTATCGGGCGCGATAGCTATCGGCGCTGGTATTATGAGTGTGGCTGTATGGCGCGAAAAAGTTTATGAGTTTGTAGTTGGAGTCCATACCTCTTTAATGTTGTCAGTATTTTTGCTAGCTTTAGGTTTTGGGGTGTCTAGTGAAAACGTCTCTATTTTAATGGCGTGGATAAATGCGTCGTCACTATTAATAGTAGAATGGCTTTATCATCGTCATGGCAACACGGTTATCAAAAACCATGAGCTATTGTTACATTCTATCATTGGTGTGGCTGTGCTTGCTGTATTGTCGTCAATTCATCCGATAGTTTGGTTGCCGCTAGTGGTGTCGCTATATTATGCATTTTACCGATGTCGTAGAGAGGTTTATTTGGGTGGGGCATATCTTACGACAATCATCTTTGTTTCATTATCCCTGCATTGGTTGAATATACCGTTTAATGATAATCTCACAATTACTGCATGGGTGAATCTCGTTGGTTTTGGGTCTTTGTACTGGCTGTTGCGAATGAATAGGCAATCGTCAATTATTGGTGATATGACGCTGTGTGCTGCTATAGTTCCAGCGATAGTGCTTCCAATAATTAGTCTACTGGCGATATATGATCTGTCGTTCAAGATATTGGGATGGCTAGCGGCTACAGTAGCTCTTTATATGGCGGTACTTGCTAAACGAGATTGGCGAATAATGACAATAGCTGCACACCCGAGTCTAGTGTTGTTACTTTGCCTTATAGCTCAATGGTTTACTATTCCACTCGAATTCATGTCAGTTGTTGCCCTGATTGTTTTTGCGGTATTTTACGGTCTGGCTATTGCTGCGCGAATCAGAAAGATGTCGAGTCGTTGGTATTACTCTTCATTCTATAGCGCCATCGGCTGGTCGGTAGTCTTATTGTCTATTGCTACATCAGTTAGCGCTACTGTGGCGTCAGTGATTCTGGCGGCGCTAGTGTGGATAATTAATGGTATCGCCTTGATGTTCGAAGGTGTTCCTAAAAAGAATATTTTATATTTTGATTCAGGTGTGATCCTGATTTTGTGCGGCGTTTTATTTACTATTAAAAACCTAGCCTTACTCGTTCACGCTATCACAATACCATATTTGTGGTCAGCGGCAATTCTTTCGGGAGCGGTGATGTCTTGGCGTTGGTTGGGGTATATTCATAAGTCTACGATAATACACCTAGTGCTGGCTCTCTCTGCGCTTAGTCTGCCAACTCTCGTTCTGGCGTTCGCAGGAGATAGCGTCATGGAAATATTATTCCTAATAGAGCATTCATTGATGGTTGTCGTGGGGTTGGCTCTTAACAAACGACTGATTACGACCTGGGGTGCTGTATGTGTGACATTAGCTTTGATATATCTATTGTCGGGATACACTTATGTATTAGCTATTTTGGCTGGTATATCTATCATTGTAGCGGTGACAATTGTGGTAGCGAGAGCTCAAAGAAGCAAAAGGCAAGATATTGTAAAAAGATAGTTTTTATGCTATAATATGCCGCATGAATGAAAAGACACCCCTCGATGCAATAAAAACAATTGAGAGTCAGTCTTCTGTAGAGGACCTTTATAGTCAGCTAACGGATTTATCGCCAAAAATTGTTACGATGTTTACGCCATCAAATCGTAGCGAAGAAGAAAAAAGATTCCTGTCTGGAGAGGTTATAAGTCCTCAATTTGTTTACGATAAACTGAATTCTGCTGATTTTGACGAAGCTATAAAAAAGATACGAGAACTTGGTGATAAGATACTAAATCATCCTGACCTGACGTCAATTAGTAAGAAGGTTTATGAAGGATTTATTAAAAAATACCAGGAGCAAACTGAACTTCTTCGTTGTACTCAAGATTATCACGGTGCTAGTTCGGAAGAAGATAAGCAGAAGATTGCTGAAGCATATAAAGGTCTAAATATAGAGACTTACGGAGAACCAGACGAGGGCACTTATCGTTCTTTACTGGGCGAAAAGTTGAATTGTGTGCGCAATAAAAATCTAACAGGAAAAGCAGATGACTTACGTAAAGAGTTGTTTGGCATGGTTGATTTTGATCCTGACGTGGATATTCCAGAGAGATTCCGTCCATCAGACGAAACGGTGGAATGGATGCATAGTGTAGCAGAGTCTTTATATGGAGGCATGCTAAGTCATATTCCTAATGAGCAAGGAGAATTTGATCGGTATGAGTTGCAGAAAATATTTACTGATATTATCGAAAAAGAGTTCAATAATGATTTAAAGGGTTATGCTGGAGTAGCGGAGGGTTGGACGGTTTCTGTAGAGAAGGCTACTTCTGTTAATGTAAAATCCTCCGAGAAAAGAATAGTTATTCCCGACAATGGTATGATGCGATCTCGCAAAAAGGTTGAGAATTTGGTGGTTCATGAAATTGGCGTTCATATGCTGAGGTCTATTACTGGTGGAGAAACTAATATGCTTCCTCTGAGATCTGGATTGAGCGACTATTATGACACTGAGGAAGGGCTGGGCGTGGCGATGGAGCAGGCTTTGAGCGGAAAGTTTGCTGAACGTGGTGTTGATCACTATATTACAGCTGGACTTGCTCACTTTGATAATAAAGATTTTCGTGAAGCATTTGAGATTAAGTGGCGGCTGTCTCTGCTTGGCTCTGTAGATGATGATGGTGGGGTTAGTGGCGAACAGATAGCAAAGGCGAAAAAGGCTGCTTTTACTCAGACTTTGCGCAGCTTCCGTGGCGCAAATGACTTACCGTTATTTAAGGATCTAAGCTACTATAACGGTTCGGTGGAAGTTTGGAAATATTTGGAGTCTATAAAGGGTGACGATTTGTTGCTGTCGTTATTGCTGGCTGGAAAGGTAAATACCTCAGCTGATCATAGGCATGTAATTCTTGAATCAAGAAGCGTTTAGTAGGGAGCGATGTATTTGATATATATCGTACAATATGCCATAATATTTGCACATGAAAGAGAAAACGGTTATTGGATCGACTGAGTTTGTAGATTTTGGCAAACGAGCGCAAAGAGTCCCAGCTAAGATTGACACGGGGGCCGATTCAAGCGTGGTATGGGCAAGTAATATCCGCGTTGATAAAGACGGAGTGCTAAAGTTTTCATTATTTGGCGAAGGTTCGCCCTATTATAACGGTAAAATATTTAAGAGAACTGATTATTCCGTGGCTAGTGTGCGGTCTGCTATGGGTCATGAACAAATTCGTTATCGTACGCATTTTTGGGTAAAAATTGGCGGTCGTAAAATTAAAATGCTGATGAATCTGTCTGATCGGTCGAAGAATGAATTTCCGGTGTTAATTGGGAGACGGTCGATTTCTGGAAAATTCCTAGTGGATGTCTCAAGAAAAAATGTTCGCAGAAAAAAACCGTCCGTAACTGCTAGTCTTAATGAAGAAGTGAAATTGAATCCATACGAATTTTATAAAAAATATCATCAGAAAGGTGGAGAAAAATAATGCGAATTGCAATCTTATCCAACGGCAATATTAATTATTCGACGCTTCGCCTGAAAGAGGAGGCTGAAAAGCGTGGTCATCAAGTTAAAATTGTTAAATACAAAAACTGCTATGTTTCGATTGACGAAAAACATCCGACGGTTATTTATAAAGGCAAAGAAATTGGTGAGTTTGATGTGGTGATTCCGCGAATTGCTAGTCACATGACAAAATATGGTACGGCAGTTTTGCGACAATTAGAGATGATGTATCCGAAGGCATTTTTCATGAATCGGTCGATCGCAATTACAAGGGCACGTGACAAATTACGCTCAACTCAGCTATTGGTTAAAGCGGGTGTGTCAATTCCAAAGACGGTTTTCTCGCGGAATGCGACAGATATCGATTCGCTTATTGAAGAGATTGGTGGTATGCCGGCAATTATCAAATTGGCGCGAGGCACTCATGGTAACGGTGTCGTCTTAGCTGAGACAAAGAAGGCTGCCAAGTCGGTTCTTCAGGCGTTTTATTTAACTAACTCTGACGGCACAAACGTGTTGTTGCAGGAGTTTATTAAAGAGTCAGCTGGAACTGATATTCGTGCTTTTGTGGTTGGTAGTCAAGTGGTAGCGAGTATGAAACGACAGAGTTTGGATGATGATTTTCGTAGTAATCTTCACAAGGGCGGCGAGGGAAATAGTATAAAATTGACCGATGCTGAACGGAAGATGTGCGTAAAGGCGGCTAAGGCGATGGGTCTAACTGTTGCTGGTGTCGACTTTATGCGATCAAGTCGTGGTGCCTTGGTACTGGAGGTTAATGCTAGTCCAGGGTTTGGAATTGAGAAAATTACTCGCCGTAACGTTGCGGGAAAGATAATTGAGTATATTGAGCGCAACGCTAAGCGCGGCAACAAAAAAGATAAAATCGGCGCTTAAGCATAAACTTGTTATAATAAGTTTATGGACGAATCTCGTCATCCGACGGCAATCCAGACTGCCATCAAATGGTTTTTTATTTGTGGCATGCTGGCTGTTATTGGTGGCGCGGTTTTTTGTGTATTTCGATCAGTATCGCCAAAAACGGAGATTGTTTATTTAAATAAGACGATGCTTCGTGCGGAGATTGCTGACAATGAAGATTCGCGTCGAAAGGGTTTGGCTGATCGGTTGGGAATAGAGGATAATTATGCGATGCTGTTTGTATTTGATAGTGTTGACCGCCATCAAATGTGGATGAAAGATATGAAATTTTCGGTAGACATCATTTGGATTAATGAGAAAAAACGTATTGTCCATGTGCAGCATAATGTTAAGCCGGATGCTGAGCCGTATGAAAAATATAAACCGCCAGTTCCTGCAAAATACGTTTTAGAGGTAAAGGCTGGTGTTGCTAAGAGGGCGAGTGTGACAGTAGGCTCGGTAGTAAAATTTGATTTGGAGGATAATAAATGAGCGTAATAATCTTATTCGGGGCAATTTTAGCGATAGTTTTTACGATTGCGTTTATATCGTCTCGTCGATTCGGTCCGTTGGCTTTATCACTAGCGGCAGGATTTTTGTTATCGGAGTGGTGGGCAAGCTGGCTGACTGGGTTGCTGGACGGATTAAAGTTGGCGGTTAGTTGGCTGCCAAATGGTGTGATTGCGGTATTGACCTTGACGTTGATTCCACTATTTGCGCTATTGCTGGGCGGACCGAGATATCAACGCAAGCACGAAAAGATTATTTCTGCGGTGGCAATTGCCTTTTTAACCGCCTCTCTGCTTGTTGTACCGCTGGGAAAATACGTATCGCTGGATGGGCAGGCTCTAGATTTGTATAAAATATTTGCTAATAACTGGCGTTATGTTGCTACGCTGGGGTTAGTATGCGGCGTAATTGACTTATTCATGTTGCATACTAGTGGGCATAAGCCTGGCAAGCATTGATATTTTAATTGATTTGTGATAGGATGAAAGAAGCGGATATTCCGATGGGTCCAT
>CBDFCQ010000012.1:0-16764 GCA_965246075.1 uncultured Candidatus Saccharibacteria bacterium | reverse complement strand
TTAGGGAACTATAACAAGACGGTATTTATACTATCTCTGCCAAAGATTATACCAATATCTAAATTGTTAGGGAACTATAACTAGGATTTAAGTATGTTTTCACACCCGATTATTATACCAATATCTAAATTGTTAGGGAACTATAACTAGTTCTCGGTGTCCCACGACTGCTCGACTATTATACCAATATCTAAATTGTTAGGGAACTATAACACCCCAGCTTTCATATGAGCTATCGACTTGATTATACCAATATCTAAATTGTTAGGGAACTATAACTCTACTGGTGTTCGGCCTGCGGTCGAGTTTATTATACCAATATCTAAATTGTTAGGGAACTATAACCGCGTATCGTCTGGCTATTTTGGTTTTTACATTATACCAATATCTAAATTGTTAGGGAACTATAACTTTCCGTCACTGTTTTCTGTACAGTACCCAATTATACCAATATCTAAATTGTTAGGGAACTATAACTCAGCAATGACATCTAATACCTCCATCCAGATTATACCAATATCTAAATTGTTAGGGAGCTATAACAGCCGCCGAATCCTAATCCACCTACTGAAAATTATACCAATATCTAAATTGTTAGGGAACTATACCGGCCAGGCGAGGCAGCGAACATACCTAAGCTACACAAACGCATAAGGGGATTATTTTAGTGATTTAAGCGCTCGCTGAGAAGCCGAGACCACGTCGCTAAGCTCCCTATATACTGCCACCCCAGGGTCATAGCAATTCATCTGCGTTACAACATCAAATCTGCGAACATACTCTGGATGTGCACCAACCAATAAACACGAACCGCGACCAATTTCTTTTCCTAGCTCAAACAATGTAATCGGACAGATAGATTCTTTTGGAAACCAGAATAAAATCATTCGTGCCCGCCTCAAAAATTCATATTCCCATCTTATCTGATAAGCAGCGTCCTCACCCTCATGATCTAACAATCTATCGCGCCGAGGATTAGCTACTACAATATCCGACCCATCGTCCAGCATCTTTATTGCGTCCGCCTGCCAATCTGGACAATTTGTAATACCTCCTGCTAAAAATAAATCTACCGACTGAGGCATATCATTTAAATCTATGACATCTGGTGTAAACACCTTCATACTACTATTATACTACTTCATCATGAAGAATATAACGACACTTTAGACAAATTTTACGCACAAGCAGGGTAAATACACTAATCTTTCTTCATGACAAAAAGATAAGGAATAATAGAACAAAATACGAACTAATTATTTACGATTTTCAAGGAAGCGTCAAAGTAAAAAGTCTAAACACGCACCATAACAAATATCGCAATATAAAGCTACATGCGACTATAATAATCAAGCATGCAAACGACCCATAAATCCGCCGTAAAAGAACACATCAGACAGCCCAAGTAGGGCCCATCAGTAGACATGACACAAAAGCAGAAGAGCAATTGCAGATTTATAAAATAGAATAAATTTACACCAAAAAAGACGATAGAGTAATCATGTTTTAGATATAGTCCTAATGTCGCACAATGCACAACGTCAATACGTAAATGGTGTAAAATAGACAACGTATTTTATGATAAAATGAGGGCAGGAGGACAATATGGCAAATGGCACTAAAATACTAGATAACGGAATCATTTTTCACTCATTTACGATGGGGGAATTATTGATATCAGTATTGTTACTGATAATCATCATAATACTTTTGGTAAACGTCAATAGAAAAGACTAAAAAAGTTCAAAATTAGCTGAAGAAGTGAGTTTACCAGAAAACTCATGCTTTTGAATCTCAAGCCGATCATTTATGAACTCAGGCTTTTTATTGCGAATAATGGAACTCAAACGGAAACTTCTAACACCATTTACAGTCGTAACTGGTCTTTTAAGATTGTTTGAAATTAAAAAACGACGACGGCCATACACAAGAGGCATATCTTTCGTAATATACTTAGTTATATAAGAAATAACACGTTGATATTCCGAATCAAAATTGTCAGCGTCGAATCTTTCACCGATTTTTACAAACTCGGTGAAGCCCGAATAATATCCAGAGGCATTATAAATAGTTTGACCGTTCTTTGTTTTTTTGCCAGAATCTTTCAGTCTGCCACAAAAACCGCCGAGCATACAGTGAAAATGGATTGCACCATTTTTATGAAATTCAGGGACAGCCAAATATTTAAGACTAGGGGAGTGCTTTTTTTGGTTGCGAAACCAATTTTGAAGCACGCGCCTTGTGTAATTCACATCGAATCGCTTGCAGGTCGAAGGACTGCAAGTGCATGGATTGTTAGTGCATTTTGGATAACATGAACGGCAATTATATGTAAACGTGCACCAATAGTCGAATTTGTTACAAGCCATTAAATCTTTAATGGTTGTTTTTGTTCTCCTGAGACTTCTATGGATAGAATCCTCACGTCGTTGTTTTTTATTTTGTTTACGAGATTGTCTCCCGTCGGGTGTGGGTAAATAATATCCCTCGTGATAAATAATAATCTTGAACATGTTTGGGTATTTCTTTACGATATCGTTTATAAAGATACCCTCCTCACTATTTTTTGCCACCAAATACTCCCATTTTTGTTAAAAGTATGCAAGTTGTGTCCCTATATCAAGTAGGGCCACAACTCCCAACGCTTACGTCAAAAGTTGCAAAATGCTTTTCTCGCCGTGGTGGAGGGCGGAAAAGCACCGCCGAAACACGCCCCTTAATGGGGCGTGATCGGCTTTTTTCAACTAGGCAACACCGCCAGACAACTTGCGTCGCACTGTTTTAATTGCCCACTTGACTAGTCCAACAACCATAATTGTACCAGCAACGCCCAGAATAAACGGAGCAAATGACACGAAAGTATCAAGTAAACCGGCAGGATTGAAGGCAGTTGTAAGTTTGGTTACAGTCTCTGCACCCATTGGTTCAAATTCCTTTCTCAGCATTATTCAATTCATTACACGGGCGCTGACCCCTTCTGAATAATTACATGTTGCGGCTTTTGTTTTGAGTATTGCTCACGCTTATTAGGATCAATATCCATTGTTGCACCAACAATCTCATAAGTGTCATATATGTCATACGCCTCGTTGTGGCGTTTCCATATATTAATATGGCGCGTGCGGCCAACATAGTCATTTTTTCTTGAGTCAAACCGCAAGGACTCTGGATCTTTCCATAGTTCAAATTGCACAGGGCCAAATTTGAAACATTCAACCTGAGACCTTAATTGACGACGGTACTTGATATCCAAATCTAAAAACTCCTGCATAGTACCAATAATGGTTTTCTCAGCTTTTCTCTGTTGGCAAATAGCCTTAAAAGTCTCCATAGAGACGGCTTTTTTGCCAGAGAATAGCACTGTTTGAATCTCATCAATAAAAAACGCAATCGGGCGATCATCCTTGACGTCAAGGATATGATCAGCAATTTGATCACTTGTTAAAATCTTATCGGCAATCTTGAGCTTGATATTGCTATAAACATACAAATTTGGATATCTATCTTTAAGCTTTTTGATATAATGGGTAGCCGACAAGCTTTTACCAGCACCCTGAGAGCCAGTAAAGAAAATAGTGCCAGTAGGAAAACCCCTCTTTTCTTTACGGCGTTTTTTCAAAAATGTATTCCACTCAATCGACATATTAGCCTCTAATCCAGTTAATCAACTTCTTAATTCCATTAATAGTCGGTATCACCGCAAAATAAAGCAACAGCGTAGAAATGATTGCATTCCAAATGATCGGAGATATTCCAGTTAAGGAGACAATAGTGGCGGGGATTGAGCCAACGTAGCCGACTATAGCGGAAATTGATTGCGGTATAACACTTATGTTAGGAATCTGTTTAAGGAGATAATCAACAGGCGTCAAAATAATATGAAGAGGAAGCATAAAAAACGAAAGGAGGGCGTCAAAAGCGGCTGAAAAATCAAAATTAAACATTAAACGTCTCCTATCATGTCATCATCTTTATGACTTGTTAGCTTGTTAAATATTCGGACAATCAGCCAGAGCCAGAACATTGCAGCAGAGAAGTTGACAATTACTGAAGCAAGTGGAAATGACTGCCTAAAAGATCTAGTGCGATTGCAAGCGTCGGCAACAACCGAGGCCGGATTAAACGATGAAAAACGACCTGGAGGCGGCGGAATACTCAAGCCACAAGAAGGATTATCTGAAACGATGAAGGACGAAAACAGACGACGTAGAGAGAGAAGGGAGGGATTAAGAACGCCAGAGCCGAATTTTTCATTCATACGACATGAGGCGCGTTGAAGAGCGTCAGTAATATCATCACAGCGAATCGGAGCGGCAACACACACGCCATTATCGTCGCAATTACCTGAGAAAGTATCACCAGTATGCAACTTGCCGTCAGCGTCGATCATAAATGTGCGCTTTTTAATCCACGAAAAATCAGGGCGGGGATCAAGGACTAATGGGAGATCGGAAGAATCAAGAGAGATTTCTAACTTATAAATGGCACGAGCTGGTAAGATGTGCTCATAGGACATAAGCAGATCAGTTTTTGAGTCGTCAATAATATTGCCATCAGACCTCTGGTTGTCAGACTCTCGAAGGACAACATGCCATTTAAGATAACCGTCCAGTGGAGGATTTTGATTTTTGAACTCCTTGACGTTATTCATGTACATAATACTAAACTTCAATTTTTCATCAACGTACCACATAAAATCTGGCTGGAGTTTTTCCTCAAAATTTTGAGGGATAAAGAGGTCATTGGGATCAACATCCTCAAGACCTCGGCCAAGCTCATATTTTACGTCAGAAATAAAAATTGAAGTCTGCTGCTGAATTGAAGGCTCATCTCTCTTGTGGGAGAGGATAACGGCAGAATCATTTCGAAGAATTTTTGAACTATTACAGGAAACGTGAGCGTTATTTGAAGGGACTAGCGACATAGAGAGGCGGTTAAAGGCGGCCGGATTTTCAAACTGATAACCTCGGTATCTATCATAAATCAGTTTTTGAGTAGGTAGCTTTGATTCTGACCAATAAAAACTTAAAGTATACTGAGAACCGTAAGTTGAAGCTTTGTCACCAAAAACAGCAATACCAGATGACTCACTTTGAGTGATCACTAAATTTCCGTCCTTGACAGCCTTATCAAATGAAGCCTTCGCAACATCTCTGGAAACGCCGCACTTCCACTGGAAATTATCAGCGCCTAGAAACATCTTGCGATAGTAACTATACTGAACATCTCGCTGATAATCTTTGCCGTTAAAAAACTTTGAAGTTTTATAACCAAGCGTCAGGTTTGGCGTACGATAAAATGGCGCTGGTAAATTGGACTTGGCAAACGCAAAAGAAGTAATAAAAAATGAAACTAAAACAGAGCAAACTATTGTGGCTAAAAAAAGTTTATTGATTTTTTCCATAGAACCTTATACTCCCCAGTATCTAAAACATATATTCCAATATCGTCATAATCACATGACAAGCCAAGTATTCCTAAATACTCAGCCTCGCCGAACGGCGTAGTGATCTTGAATTTCTTGCGGATCAAGATAATATTCTCCAGTTAGACGCTTATATTCCTCATTCGCCTGTAAAGCATTCCATTCCGCCTCTTCGGGTTCTAGCCATTCATCATTATCAGAATAATGATCAAGCGTATGTTGCAAATCGTAGACATAAGCCTCCGCGTCATACACAACCTGACCATCTTTATCTTTCATTCTATACTTCTCGATAATCAAATGATATCTTAAGCGCTTAATCAGATATGACACAAGGGAAGCAGCTAGTAAAATCGACGCAACAACTAAAACGTATGGGTCAAGTTGAATAAAAATATCAAATAAATGCGAGACTGAAAAAGCTTTTGAAATAGCTTGTAATTGTTCAGGCGTCATTCACTAATTCCTTTCCTGATTGCCTTTTTAATATCTGCAATCACGTAATGACCAATTAATATTCCTAATAAAAACCAAAGCACGCCGTTAGTTCTTCCTTAAGTTAGATTTGTACCAAGAGCAACCAGCGGAGAAAAAAGATGAGGACGAAAACTCCAATGATCGCGAAGAGAAGGGAACTAACGGCAAGCAAAAGCTCATATTGTAGAACCAATAATTCATGGTCTGAAAACGCCAATAGTTCAGGACGCGAATACACGAGCGGATTGAACATTAAAAGTCCCTCCCACTCATGTAATCAACTAAAACACGAATCCAACTAAAAACGACAAATAGCACAATTAAGGTCATCAGCAGGGGAGCCAATGAGATAAATACTTGTGCTATTGCGTCAGCTAGTCTCATGTCGAACAAAAAACGAACTAGTCGCTAATTCCTTCCTTAAATTCTTCCTGAGCCTGGACATTAAATTTTTTAATGGCCATTTTCAGAAGTTCACGAACATTATCATCAATATAGTCAAAACTCAGACGAAGCGGAGTATCAGAAATTGGCGACTTGACATAAAGAGCACCAACCAAATATTCATTACCAGTTTTTTTTGAATTGCCAACGATAAATTCAAGCTTATCTACAAGGGCAGTTGCATTAATATTTTGTTTGTCAGATTGTACTTCAGACATTATAAAACCTCTCATTGGTTAATTATTACTAGCATAAACACGATAGAGTAATCATGTTTATGATCGTATTATAATGTCGCACAATGCACATTTTACGTAATAATAAATACACGCTTAATATGAGTATACATGTGTCCATTGATGTAGCCACACTCTATAAATATTTGCCCAAAATAGTCAGGGAACTTCACTATCCATTCAGGCATAGACCATGCTACACAACAAGCTAAATAAAACTCACCGATAAACACGAACTTAAAATATTCATTTACCTAAAAGCGCCCGCCGCAAATGTTACATTGATATTTTTACATCACTGTATCATCCAATAAATATCACATACGGTTTGCTTACAAGTTTTCCACACATATGATTTTGATTATTTGACATTTTGCTGTTTTTATTTCCCCGCTCCCCTAGTTTGTCATGTCTCAATTATTTGACTTTTGTATATTTTGATATTATTATATATAATTTTTAAATAGCCAAAATAGAACAAAAAGAGAACTTACTCTATCTAAAAGAGAAGTTAACTGCTCTATTTATAGAAAGACCGCTGGTCTACCCTAACATCTATATAGCCTGACGATTGACCATTCTTATCTAAGTATCCCAGCGTTACTATTGCCTGCATTACCTGAGAGCGGGCAGATCTATCAACAGTCATTCTTATCTGGGATTCCCTACCCTCAACCTTAAACCAGACTTGGCGTACGGTATTTGCTGGCAAAATAGCTTCCGATACCTTCAGCTTATGCTGCGAGAATTCAGACACAGCTTGCCCTAGAAAACTTAAAAATTGCCGATTTATGACCTCTTGGCCACCCCGAGTAGGTAATCCACTTTCGTCGCGAACCGCAACTGTAGGCGGGTTAAAATAATTCTGCTCAAACGTAACACCACCATCATCAACAAAATAAACTTTATTTCCAGAAGACCACTGAGCTACTGGCTGACGAAAAGTTAACTTAGCAGCTGAACGCGCCAAGAAATCGCCCTCTATACGAATAGTTTTTACTTCAGGAGCTTTCTGCAAGAAAAACTGCCTCAAGTCATTATTGTTCAGAAAAAACCTAAACCGCTCAGCTGGATGGGCATTGTAATATTCGTTAAGAACGCTGGCGTATTTACTAGAGTTACTAGAGCTTTTAGCGTCGGGAGTCTGAATGGAGATACTAATTGTCAGCTGAAACAATAAAAATACCACGACAGCCAGACACACTGCAGTTATAAATAACTTCTGCATCATATAACGACGTTTTTTTACTAGATTATGCGCCTCAAGCCGCTCAGAGGCCTCTAATGGTGAAATAGTCTGGCGACTATTAAGAGTTCTGTTTCGGCGGTATGACTGCGTTGGTAGATTGTCGTAATTTTCAACCTGCCGACGAGCAGCGATCTCTCGACGGCTTAAATTTCTATCAGATTTCTTTCGAGAAAAAGATAATTTCACCTTCGCCTACCCTGTCTTCGTATAGTAGTCAGAATGATCTTCACCATATCTTTGGCTGCATCAGGCTTAGCAAACTTGCCAAAATTATCGCCTAAACCCTTAAGAATCTTCTGCGATTTCAATACACCAATAATCTTCCGTGCCAAAATTTGATTATCCTTGTCTAGTTCATCTTCGGAAACTATTAGTGCCGCCAGAGCGTCTTGGTAAACCTTAGCATTCTTCAGCTGATGACCACCCGTCAGACAGCCGTTAGGAACGATAATAGTAGGTTTATGAAGAGCCGCCAGCTCCAGAAGAGTAGTCGCCCCTGCCCTAGTTACAACTATATCTGCTGCCGCTAAAACTTCCGCCATACCATTATGAACAAAGGCTTGAAGTCGCCACCCACTGCACCCATCAGTCTGCTTAAGTATTTCTTCGTACTGCAGGTTTCCAGATATCAAAAACACCGAAGCCTCAGCTAAAAGATCTTCCCTGATTGCTAAAATTGCAGAATTAATACGCCCAGCCCCCAGTCCGCCGCCAGTAACAACGACTAGTGGTCTGCTGGCATCAAAGCCTAATTTCGCCTTCAATTTTTGCCGCTCAGCCTCAGAATAAGGACGAAATTCTGGCGCTACTGGTATACCAACATACGACGCTTTTTCAGGAGGATAGTTGTAATATTCAAGGGGTGCGCCAGTACCAATAGCTTTTGCAAATGGACTAAGTAGGCGATTAGTTAACCCCGGATGAGCATCAGAGTCATGCAGGACTAACGGGATTCGCAATAATCTCGCGGCATACCCTACAGGCAAACAAACGTAACCACCTTTTATGAAAATAACATCCGGCCGCCAGGCTATTAGCTTAAATAAGCTCTGGAAAAATCCGACAACTACCTTAAAGCCGTCACGAAGATTTGGTAGTAATATTGATGGGTGTAAATGGAACGACAGACTCTTACCATGATATCGCCGCAGTTTTCCAGCAGTAATCAGCTCAACTGGAATAGTGTCATCAAATTTAGCAAAAATCCCACGTGCGCTGGCGCCAAACTTTTTGTCGCACCAAAAACGGAGCTCGTGATCACCAGTCTTTTGTAATTCCCTAAATACGGCTACCACTGGCGTAACGTGTCCGCCTGAGCCGCCGCCGACCGCTAAGATCTTGGCCACCTTCACCCTCCTCTAATACTTTATGTGACGTATACTTGGAAATTTGAAAAACTAAACCGAGCGCCGCAGCAATGAACAGCATACTTGTACCACCATAACTTAATAATGGCAACGGAATTCCTGTTAGCGGCATTAGTCCTGTCATTGCAGCAATATTTAAAACTACATGTGAAGCAATCCAGCCAAAGATCCCAGCCACAATCAACCTCAAAGTCGTATCTGGCAGCCGTGCCGCTACGTGTAAAATCGATAATAATAGCGCAGTGAATAGTGCCAATATAGCCATCAAACCAACAAAGCCAAATGTTTCTCCCATAACAGCGAAGATTGAGTCATTAATCGCTTCTGGTAGATATCCGGTCGCCTGAACACTTTTACCAATACCAAGCCCCAGAAGGCCCCCCGAACCAATTGCGATTCTAGCCTGCTGGATGTGATAATTTTTGTCCTCTTGACCACTTGCGGTTTTATGACTATCACCCTGAATAAATGTCATAACCCGCTCAATTCGGTGCGGTGAGGTAAATATCAATACTAACCCACAAAATGCCACCACTCCTAAAATCTTACCAATTATTTTCCAATCCACACCAGATACCACTATCATTGATAACACTATGGCTATCAAAGACACGCCGGTGCCTAAGTCTTTTTGCAAAACTACAATCATCAACAGCGAAAGTGCAGAAATAACCCCAACCGGAACAAGTGTTTCATGAACATCATTTATTTTCCCCTGAGAAGCACGCCGCCCCAAAAATCCCGCCAAGAATAATAGAATGCCATATTTCAATAATTCTGACGGCTGAAAACTACCTAGTCCACCCAAATAAAACCATCTATACGCGCCGTTAGTTTCTTTGGCCAATGACAAATGTAGCAGCGAGCCCAATAAAAATAGTAAGACGCACGACAGGAACCCCGCCCAAAGAACATATTTTGAACGCTCGCCCGTAAACCACTTATATGGTACAAAATAAAATACCGAAAACGCCATAACAGCTATAACAACACTAGTTAACTGCTTACCAAAAAAATAAGTATCACTATAATTCGTGCCATAAGCGTAATTCATCACATTGGCGCGTTGTGGCCCCAGTGCATACATAACGATTAGTCCGAGCAGCAATAAAAGACCCATATACAGCACAATCTGGTACATCGGTCGGTGGCTGCGAACCGATTGCGTGGAAGTCTGGTGTTTACCAGCGAGTGAATTACGCAATATGACCCCCTGCTAGTGCCAGCATAACCCCCACAAACGCCATCACGCAGCCAATCACCCAAAACCGCATCGTTACTTTAGTTTCCGGCCAGCCAATTGCCTCCAGGTGATGATGAATTGGTGCAGATAAGAAAATTTTTCGCTTAAAAATCTTTTTACTAGCAATTTGAATCAGGCTTGATCCTGCCTCTACTACAAATAACAATCCAATTACAGGCAATAATAGTAGCGAATCCGTCAGCATAGCCACTACCCCCAAACTCACTCCATAGGCGAAACTACCAACATCGCCCATGAAAAACCGTGCTGGATAAATATTAAACCACAAATAGCTAAGAAGTACGCCAACCACCGTAAAACAGAACCCTGCCAACAGTACCTGTTGCTGCAACAAAGCGATCACCCCAAAAGCACCAAAACTAGTACCTAACAGACCGCCAGCCAGCCCGTCCATGCCGTCAGAAATATTCACCGCGTTACCTGTTGCCACTACCGCAAATGCAAACAGCGGAATAATCAACCAGCCAATATTTACATCACCCATAAACGGCACATGAAAACTCATCACGCCTAATTTGGCGAAGAAAAACCAGCCCAGAACTACGCCGATAAGCGTAATTAGCGCAAACTTCACTGGACTACGTAAACCCGCCGCCCCGCCACCTAACCCACGTAGATTAATAACGTCGTCAATCAGCCCAACCGCCCCGCCACCGACCAGCGCCGCCAATGGTAGCCATGTCTGAGCTCGGTCCAAGTTAAAGAAAAACGTCACAATAAAAATAGAAATCACACCAATCACGCCCGCCATTGTTGGAATATTTCGCCGTAGTTTTGCCGCTTGAAACTTAGCAAAAACCTTTAATTTTTTACCGTCAGTACTCTCCGATCTTTGCTTCTTCCAGAACCGATACCTATAAGCAAAAAACGTATAAACTGGCGTCAAAAACATCGCCAGTAAAAACGCCCCAACGCTCAGCAAAAACACATGAGTTAGTTCATTAGTGACTGTCTGTAAGGCTACTCCCATATCTATTCCTTCGGTGCTATTTTCATATAATCAATCATCCAATTGGATATATCCGTAAAAACTGGCCCAGCATGGAAATTTCCTTGTAGGTTAATCCCCTTACCTGGCGCCGCTACACGTACCATTATGACATATTCGGCACCATTTTTACCACCGCCATAACCAATATAAGTAGCAATCGTTTCCTTCTGAGTGTAAGAACCGTTGACCACCGCCTCGGACGTACCGGTTTTTCCACCAATCTCATAGCCAGGCTTGTCACTTTTTGACAAGAAGGAAGACCGGCGAGCAGTCGCTAACATCGTCCTCATTTGCGATGAGGTATTACCGCTTACCGTCTGACGAATTGACTTACTTTCTGACGATTTTAGATTACCATAACCATCAATTACCCCTCTAAGGACAGTTGGCTTATAATACTGGCCGCCATTTACCAGCGACGAGAATCCAGCCGCCACTTGTACCATAGTCAGATTCATACTCTGACCGTAAGTCATTGCTGAATAGCGTACTTCGTTACCTTCAACGCTATCTGGCGGATAAATATATCCCGACGCCTCACCCAGTTCAATTCCCGTCTTCTGGCCAAAACCAAATTTATCATGATAATATTCATATAAAACCTGACGAGCAGTAAGATTAATCTGTGAACCATTCCCCAGCCTACGTATTGCTGTAATCGTACCAACGTTAAGAGAATTATTAAACGCTCCTTGAATCGTAGTGCTACCATTTAGACCCCTTAAAGCGTTACACATAGTCCGATCGGCAACCTTAATACAATCCGTGTTATTATATGTACTAGACGGAGCAACAGCCCCTTTATCTATAGCTGTAGCAAAGCTAAATGACTTGATAATTGAACCCGGCTCAAATGGTACCATCGAAGCGCTATTCATAAACACCGCCGCATTCTTTTGCTTATTAAACTCCGCTGGATTATATGTCGGGTAGTTGGCCAATGCTAATATTTGACCATTTTTGGGATTCATAATAACCACACTGCCTTCAGTGGCATTTGCCGCTTCAATCCCCTTTTTAAGCGCCAACTCCGCCTGACTTTGAACATTTCGATCAACCGTCAACGCTAAATTATCGCCAGACTTTGCCTCAATTCGCATATTATTTTTTCCAACAGTGAGCGGCACATTTCTTACGTCAGTCACAGACTGCAATAGACCATCTTGCCCTTTGAGTCGATTATTAAGCGAACCTTCCACGCCGTATTGACCTTCGCCTGCTGCATTTACGAAACCCAAAACGTGCGCGCCTAGTCCACCCTCAGGATAGCTCCTGACGGAACCCTGCTGATATAGCACCCCAGCAAAATTTTACTCTTTTAATTTTTCTGCCTGAGTTCTGGTAATATTTTTTGCCAAAACCTCATATCGCGATTTTTTATTAGCCAAACGTTCAGCCGCCCCATCAGTCATCTCCCCGCCAGCAATCTCCCTCAGGCTCGTAATAATCTGATTCCGCTCCTTATTATCAACCGCCTGAGGATCCGCAATCACCGTGTAAGTCGCCTGGTTTAGCACCACCGGCACTGGCGTTTTCCCGTCCATCATATAGATTTTTCCACGCTCTGCAGGAATAACAAACTGACGTTGCTGACTAGCACGAGCCAGCTCTGTGTATTTGCCATATTGTAGAATCTGCAATTGGAATAATCGCAACACAAAAGCCGCCATCGCTACAAGTAAAACGATGGCCAAATAACCAGTTCTTGAACGAATAATAAGCCGCTGCATACTGCTTATTTTATTATATCACTTATTGAGCATAACGCGTTTCGGTTGTAGTCATAGCTGAAGCAACATTGCTGTTCTTCACCTTTTCTAACGCTGTCAAACGCGCATTCTGGACTTCCAGTTCTGATTTTTTTGCACTAAGTTCGGTAATCTTTGAGTCTAAATTTTGAGCTTCATAGCCATAGGCTGTTAATCGTGTTGCCTGGGTTAAATAAATCAAGCCCAGTACTGTAATCATCAATGCCACTAGCACTGTATGAGCGACAGGACCAAGTTTGACCTGAGACTGAAAACGTGTCGAATTCTGATTGCGGCGCATTTGACCGTGTGAGCGTCGTGAAGTAAATGTGGTGGTGTTTGTCATTTGTCTCTATCTTTTTATTTTTATCTGTTTATATTGACATAATAAACCAGCCCGCCCGCTACAGACAGGCTGGTTTTCTAAGGTATATTCCGGAATACGCTTTAGTTTAGCCGCGGCGTACTGAAACAGTCTCTGCCTTGTCTGTATTCTGGAATTCTACTTTGATGTGGATTGGCATATTGCCTCCTTCTTTTTGTTTTATTTTTTCACGGCGTAGCGAAATTTTGCACTTCGACTACGCGGATTGTGAACATCTTCAGTTCCAGACACTGGTTTTTTGTCTTGGACAATTAGCTCAGCTTCATATCCAGCCGTCGCCTGCTCCGAAAAGTAACGCTTAATCAATCGATCCTCCAAGCTATGAAAGCTAATTACTCCTACTCGCCCACCCTTATTAAGTAAACGTGGCAAAAGTGGTAATAATTCCTCAATTAGCCGAAGCTCGCGGTTGACCTCAATGCGCAGTGCCTGAAAAGTACGAGTCGCAGGATGATGTTTCATACTACCGCGACCAACGGTTTGCTTGATCAGATCAGCCAGTTCGGTCGTCCCCTGAATCGGTCTGGCGCCAACAATTGCCTGTGCAATTCGCCTGGCCCGCCCCAGATTCTCCTCGCCGTAACGAGTAATCAGCTGCGTCAAATCATCAACCGAATACGAATTGACGATATCCGCTGCTGTCGTTTCCGTCCGATTATCCATCCGCATATCCAGCGGACCGTCAAATCGAAACGAAAAACCTCTCTCTGCTCTGTCAAGCTGTGGTGACGACACCCCCAAATCAGCCAAAATCACGTCAAATGTACGTCCCTGCTTGACCAAATCCTGCGCCGCACTCACAAAATCCTTATGAATCAACGTCACGCCTTTTTCGGCCAAATCACCCAGCGTTTTAATCGCGTTTTCATCACGATCAACCAACACTGAGTCCAAGTAATTATCCGTTCTTTCTAAGAATGCCCTGGCATGGCCGCCATAGCCAGCCGTTAGATCGAGGTACGCCTCGCCCTTGGCTGGCTGCAGCTTGCTAAGGGTTATCTCTAAAAGTACGGGAACATGAATCGGTTCGCTCACTTGAAGCGCTTCCGACTGTGGTGGATGTTCTTTAATACTCATCATTATTCCATTATACAGAAATAATGCTCGAGATCACCTAACTGGATATTTAATTCTGGCTTTTTTGTATTTGTGTTCTGTTTGTTTTTGTTGTCTTAGAGTGGAAAGTTATTGATTGTCAGTAACAACCATGTTTTCCAAAGAGACTTATGTGTGAGGTGGAGTTTTTTGGGAGGTGTTTTAAGGAATGTGCGTTACCGTTTTTAATGTGGAGCAAATTGCCACACGCCATTTTCAAATACCCAGATAGTTGATCTCGAGAGGTTTTAATTGTTAAGGTGCTTAGCTAATCTACTATTCCGCATTTTCAGCCGCTATTAGCCGAAAATATTCCCCTGCCCGCACAGCAACGACTTCTCTGTCAATTCCAGCGTAGTCGAGCAAATGCTGCTCAATCGTCACTCGTCCTTGTTTTTGATCGAGTGCCGATGCGGTTTTGCCACGGCGGAACTTAACGTTCAGGTCGGCCACCCGCTCATCCAGAATACTTCCGGTCAGCGCGCTCTCCACTTCCCGGTCCCAAATTTGCTGTGGGTATAAGTGAAGATATTTGCCAAACCCGCGAGTTAGTACGACGCCTGATGCAAACTCTGCTCTGAGTTCGGCTGGAATCGTCAAGCGCCGCTTGTCATCCAACTTTCGCTCAAAGTAATCTGTCTGCACGTCGTCCTTCCTCCGTGGTAGATTAGTTGTTTTTTATAGTGGATGTTTGTTTTTCGTTGGTGATTGCCATCAACTTTCGTTCCACTGACTCCACTATACTACCCACAACTACCCACTTGCAAGCCCTTTTTATTACTTTTTACCCATTTTTGCGTCAAATAAAAACTTTTCCACACTTTTGTGGAAAAGTCTAGTGTTGATACAAGTTGAAGCTACGCTACGGTGTCTTCCCCAAAATGTTTTTGTAACCGTATCCTAATCGAGCCTTCATGACGTCCAAGTTTTTTACTAAGCTGCTCAATGGTCGCACCCTGCATAAAGTCTTGCTTGAGTATGTCGTCATCGGCTTTTTCCCATGGCATATAGGCCTTCGGATACGTCTCACGCATTTTGGCAATTTTTTGCTGCCAGCTGCCAGACTGAGACTTCTTGCCGGATTTTTTCGGCGCTGACTGCTTTCGCTTCATATCCTCCAGCATTGGACGATAATGCTTGGTTGCTTCACTACTTGCTCGCTGCAACACCTCGTCAATCGCCAACGCATCAGGCGAGACCGCCAATGCCTTGCGGTTAATGCCGTAAAGGTACAGATTGTCAAGATCCCGCACCCGGCTCAAGGCCACGTAACCCATACCCTCAACAAAGGCCTTTCTCAGGTCAATTTTTGCCACGTCCAGCGTCATACCCTGGCTTTTATGCACGGTTATGGCCCACGCCAGCCGCAGTGGCACCTGGGAAATGCTAGCGCGCTTGCGCTCACCGTCACGCAATTCCCACACATCTGGCACCATGGTCACCTGCTGGCCACTGTGAAACTCGACAATCGGATAGTCCGTCAGCGGCTCAAAATCCACCACCGTGCCGATGCTACCGTTAGCGTACAATTTCTGCGGCGAATTTTTCACCGCCATCACCAACGCGCCCAACTTTAACACGAGTTCACTCGGCGCCAGCACCGACCGCTGCAGGCTCTCGACATACACCTTTGAACCCGTCGTCGTCTGCTGATACGTCCGCTCCTCGCCCGCCAGCTCCGCCAGCTTCTGACTATTGATGGCATCAACATCAACATTGACAGTGTGTAGTTCGGTGATATCGCCGTCGGGCACCTGAACTTCCGTCCGCGCCAGTAGCGTCTCAGCATGATGCCGCCTAACATCGTCATTTCTCAGCGCCGTCAAAATCTCGAGGAGCTGCTCGTCATTTTGCCGATACTGCCGCTCCAAATACAGCACCGCCGGTTGCAACTCCTGCCACGCTTCCGAATATACCACGAAGCCGCCACCCTGCTCGCCCGGACGATTGATCGGCGGCAATTGGAAAAAATCACCGCTCATCACCAGCTGCACGCCACCAAATGGCTGATCATTTTCCCTGACGCCGCGCAGCACCTGATCGACCATATCCAGCCGAAAATCATGCAGCATGGAGATCTCAT
>CBDFCQ010000011.1:0-18843 GCA_965246075.1 uncultured Candidatus Saccharibacteria bacterium | reverse complement strand
CCTCATCAAAAAAGCGACGCGGCTGATCTGGATCTGGAACAACTCTATCAATTGCAATATCTCTCAAGCGCGACACCTTCTCGTCCTGCTGTGCTGTCGGATCAAATGTTTCGTCAATCAAATTAGTTGGGATCAACGACTCAAAACCCCTGCCTAAACCTTTTTTCATCGCTCCACCCTCTCTATAATTTCCTTCGTTAATGCTTTATAGGCGCGAGAACCCTTTGAAAATCGATCATACGCGCCGACTGGCGCGCCGTGGCTAGGCGCCTCTGCCAAACGAATATTTCGCGGAATATTATTCTTAAAAATTTTATCCGGAAAATACTTCTTAATTTCCGCGTAAACCTGCCCAGACAATGTAGTTCTAGAATCCATCATCGTCAGCAGAACGCCCAATAATTCCAGAGGTGGATTAAGTCCTTTCTTTATCAATTTCATACTTTCAAGTAGCTGCCCCAATCCCTCCAGCGCATAAAATTCCGCCTGAACTGGCAATAGTACATAATTAGCGGCAATCATGCCATTAACGGTCAACAAGCTCAAACTCGGCGGACTATCAATAATGATATAATCATAGTCTGTTGCTTTTTTTAGTGCCTCACGCAAACGAATAAACCTACCTTCCGCCTGGGCCAGTTCAACTTCTGTATTTGCCAGGTGGGGCGTGGCTGGTGCAATCGACAGATTTTTATATTCGGTCGGCAGGACAATATTCGCCAAATCAATTTGCCGCATAATCACCTCGGATATCGTTGCGCCCAGATTCTGCTTATCAATCCCCAGACCGCTGGTTGCGTTGCCCTGAGGGTCAAAATCCACTAACAGAGTCTTCTTACCGGCTTTTGCCAAAAAATATGCTACATTAATCGACGTCGTTGTTTTACCGACGCCACCTTTTTGATTTGTCACCGCAATGATTTTTGTCATTCGTTCCCCTTTTTACCTACCCTAATTATAGCATGAGCAAAACAGAAATAACAAACACCAAAAAACCGCTTCTCTGACGGAAGCGACTCTTTCGATTATTTGATTGACGTAATCTGAATCTTGGTGTACTTCTGGCGATGACCAGTTTCTTTGTGAACACGTTTTTTACTCTTGTAGCGGATAACGCGGATTTTGTCGCCTTTGACTTCTGCTTCAGCGACTTTGGCCTTTACTACCACACCTTTAACGGTTGGCGTACCGACTTTTGTTTTATCACCATCAATCACTAAAAGTGCGTCGAGAGTGAGTTCTTTTGTGCCTTCAGGGAGGAGATCCACCAAGAGGGACTCTTTTTCGCTGACAATGTATTGCTTGCCAGAGATTTTTACGACTGCTTTCATTTCGTTCCTTAATATATATTTACTATCAGTGACCAATTATAACAGAGACGGACAATACATGCAACTAGTTTTTCTGTAACTCAGCCATAGCGTTATTTGCCCGCAGCCAGCCACTCGGCGAGCCGCACTCCATATAGTCGCCCTTAGCCTCGCCCACTGCGATGATACCGCCGCCCGCAATGTACGCGTTGATGGCATCAGTCAGCTCAAATTCACCGCGCTGCGGATTGGCAGGCAATGTCCGTGCTAACTCAAAAATTTCTTTGTTAAGAACGTAAAAGCTTGAATTACTGAGGTTACTCGGCGCTTCTTCCAGCTTCGGCTTCTCAATGATGCGGACAAAATTACCCTGCTGGTCGGTTTCGATAATGCCCGTCTGTGGAATAAGTGCCTCATCAACAGGGTTACCCAACAAACCAGCAGATAAGCTGCGAGCCTCCACCAATTCCGCCAGATCGGCCGCATTTGAACCGCCATCACCGCGCCAAAAGAATTGGTCGCCCATCACCACAAACGCCGACTCACCCGGTTCGATAAATTCACTCGCCAAACCCACGGGGATGCTCGTACCGTAACCGCCAGTGCTCGGTTGGGTTAAAAAATGTATTCGCACATCGCGGAGTGGCGCCACCAGTGGTAATTTATCTTCTTTACCGGCACGCCGCAGATAATCGTTCAGCTGGATATTTGATCGATAATAACTCTGTACCTGAGTGCTTTGTTCACCGACCACGAAATAAATATCCTTCACGCCCGCCCGAACAATATCTTGCACGATATAGTCAACTACCGGCCGCGTCCCCACCGGCAGCATACACTTTTCGATTGATTTGGTAATCGGCAGCATACGCGTGCCCCAACCAGCAACTGGAATAATAGCTTTAGTAATCATAGCACCTCCTACATCTTCAGCTCTTTGTGAGCTCTTCTTAAAATCTCCAACATTTCTGCGTAGCGTTTTTCATCAGAGGAAACCCTGGCATATAAAATAACTATATTGTCCATCACTTCGATATTAGCTTTTATGTCCTGGTCGTACAGCCATGCCATGAAACTCGGATTTAATAGCTCAAAGCTCGTAGCTCGATCTTCATTTGTAGCATAAATAGTATATCGTTTATTGAAATCGCCCCACTCCATTTTAACTTTTCTATAGCCAATTGGTGACATCACACGCTTCTTAAAAATACTGTTATCATCCCTGTCAATTAGAATTCCCCCGTAAGATTTCGGCAACATAAGCTGCCCAATGATATAGTTAACCTCATCTTTATTTTTGCCTTCATCCGTAAATCCGTTGCCATTTTTAAGCACGCAAGTATAAAGTTGGACAAGAATACCGTCATCCCAAACACCAATAACATGATTATTTACGTCAGCAGAGTTAAAATAGCGCGGCAAAAATAGATTACCACCCTTCGGAAGAAGCAACCTACCCCAATCCAGACTAAAATACATACCATTATCTTTGGCGAACTTATTAAGAGAACCAATCAATGTGCTTACATCTTCAGTAGGCTGATTTATACCATCCAGCTTCCATTCGTTGCCTTCACGAACAAAATTCCATCGCTCTGCAAATTCATCCTCTTTACGCAGTATATTCCTACCCGTATCCACCTCTATTAGCCTGTCATCTACTTCCGCCAAAAACGCAACACTAACGCGATCACTTTGATTATTAATATCATCATGCGCATCAGCAAAAATTACTTCATTTATTCTTACGTTATCCATAACATTCCTACGGCCCATTTGGCGCAAAGCCTGCATTATCAGTCCTATGTGATTAGAGTAACTCTGTGTTGTATATTTACAGATTGATTCATAGTCCAAATTGCTCCAGTCGTACTGAAACCTCTCAAAAACCTGCTTGGCGTAATTAGTAATATTATCTGGCTGCCACATTGGATCGGTAGATGATGCTTGACGAATAACGGACGTAGCCACTTCGCTATTTTCGCGGAATACTCCAAGCTTATCAATAAATACAGCAGCCCCAGACCCGACCAGAGTAGCAAAAATGGCACCTATGAACCAAGAAATATCAAATAAGTATAATAAACTAACGACCAACCCAACGACAACGCCCGCTAAGAAACCTACTATTTTTGACCGGGTTTTTCTCTTTACAAAAGTCGCCGCACCACCCGAAACAACTACAGGAATCGCAAATAATAAATAGACTCCAGAAGAACCTGAACCGCCGCCACCAGCGCGTGCAAAAAGCGCTAGAATTTCATTTGTCATGAACTAATTATACACCATAGTCATCATAACCACTACCAACACGAGACCAGAATTGACGAATATCCTCTATCTCATCGACATCCAAACGAATTGCCTGCGGCTCCTGCCGCTCCTTGATAATTTCCTCATCAAGACCATCAGCAAGTGGATCAACCGGCAAAAAGCCTACTTTACGACCAAATAATTTATTAAATAAATTTTGCATACTTTTTATCTTTATTTATAACTAATTACAATATTAACATAAATGTTATAAAAAGTCAATAAAGTAGCCTCTTACGCTAAGGAGGCTACTTATTTCAATTGACAGGCTTAAGCTTATTTAGCCTTTTGCAATGATATTGCTACCATTTTATCATCAATTTTAACGTCATATTTTTCCGCGTCATTTACCGTAGAGTCTAATTTTACAGCCAGCGTCTCGGTAGTAATAACTTCGGCAAACGTATTAATGGCTTGAGTAATTTCCGTGTCCGCACTAAAAATAGCAAGCTCAATCCGATCATCTACCTGCAACCCAGCTTTCTTACGTGCGCTCTGGACGTGGCGGATAATCTCACGCATCAATCCTTCACGCTTCAGTTCAGGAGTAATGACGAAATCATAGACAACACTTGGCTGCGCTGATGATTCATTAACCTCAAGCTCTGAGTCGGTGGCAACTTCTACTGATTTAACGTTCAACTCGTCACGCGCAATATCAACTAAGAACTGCCTGACTTCATCAGTTGTATTATCAGAAATAGTGCTGACAAGCTTGGCGGACGCTAGTGGCTGACGAACCTTAATTCCAGCTGCGGCGCGCTTCGACAAACCGTCATTCACGGCAGCACGCAGCGCGTTCATATCACGCAATATCGCCCTATTGATTTCACCTGCTGGCAACCAATCCTTCAAATGAATCGACTCGTTATCACCTGTCAAATTATGATACAATTCCTCGGCCAAAAACGGTGTAAATGGCGCCAAAATGTAGCTCAAACGTACCAGCACGTAATGCAGCGTACGGTACGCATCGTTCTTGTCACCATCATCTTCCGACTTCCAGAAGCGGCGGCGACTGCGGCGGACATACCAGTTGGACGCGTCGTCCAGGAACGGTAAAATCGGCTTGGTGGCGTCTTGCAAATTGTAATTACCAAGGCCCTTTTCAACATCGTTCACCAATTGATGTAAGCGGCTAACAATCCAAATATCCAACGGATTGGTCAACTCACCGAGCGGATCTTTCAGCTCGCCGTCAAATTCCCAGCCATCAACTTCCGCGTACATCGTGAAGAAATCATACATATTCCAGATCATACCGAGCTTGCGCGCCACGTCCATGACATCCTTATCCGCTAGTGCAAAATTCTCGCCATTTGTCAGCGGACTAGATAGCATGAGAAAACGGAAACTATCAGCCGACGTTTTATCCATCAGCTCCATCGGATCGGTGTAGTTTTTTAGCTTTTTACTCATCTTTTTGCCGTCCGCCGCGTTGATGAAACCGGTACAAATCAAATTTTTCCACGGAGACTTACCGAATAGCGCCACATTGACTGCTGTCAAACTGTAGAACCAACCGCGCGTTTGATCAATCGCTTCAATGATGAAATCGGCTGGAAAACTCGCTTCAAATTTTTCTTTATTCTCAAACGGATAATGGAACTGAGCAAACGGCATTGAGCCAGATTCAAACCAGCAGTCGAGCACCTTACCGATATGCCGCATTTCCACTCCATCACACTCAAACGTCACATCCATCACTTGCGGCAAATGATAATCATCCAGCCTACTCCCCGTCAGCTCTTCAAACTCCGCAAAACTACCAATCACCTTGACAACTTCCGTGCCGTCATTCTTGACACCTTTCCACACTGGAATCGGCGTTGCCCAATAGCGATCACGGCTCAAATTCCAATCCGGCGCCTGCTCTATAATATTATGAAATCGCCCCGTCCGCAGATTATCTGGCGTCCAATGAGTCTGTTCATTTGCCTCTAGCATTTCTTTTTTCTGACTTTGAATATCCATAAACCAGCTCGGATGTGCTCGATACATCAATTTCGTACCACAGCGATGACAATGCGGATATTCGTGGCGAATATAGTCAATTTTTAGCGCTTGGCCTTCCTCCAGCAGCGTCTTAGCAATCTCTTTATTAACCTCCCAGATATTACGACCGAGCCATCTACCCTCAGTATAATTGCCATCACCATCCACCAGCGACAACACCGGCACATCATACTTGCGGCATAGTTCATAATCGTCTTCGCCATAAGCCGGCGCAATGTGCACCAGTCCTGTACCGTCATCGGTCGTCACAAAATCAGCATGTAGCACTTTATGAGCGTTTGGGCCGCGGTTCTCAAACAGCGGCTCAAATCGCTTGCCCACCAATTCCGCACCTTTTATCGTCTTGATAATCGAATATTCAAGCGGCTGATGTTTTTCATCGGTCATAACTCTCTCGACAGCATCACTTGCGATATAGAATTTCTTATCGCCATACGCCACCAATGAATAATCAACATCCTGGTTGATCGCCACCACCATATTCGCCGGCAAGGTCCACGGCGTCGTCGTCCAGGCCAGCAAATATTCATCTTCGTCTTCTAATTTAAAATAGACAAACAAGCTTGGGTCGGTGTCCATCTGGTAGCTGTTTTCCATCGCTACCTCACTCTTGGAAATTGGCGTGGCATCCTTCGTACAATAAATCAGAATCTTCTCGCCTTCGTAAATCTTGCCCTCTTCATAGAGTTTCTTGAACGCCCACCAAACTGATTCCATGTAATTATTGTCCATGGTTTTATAAGCGCCCTTAAACTCGACCCAGCGACCAATTCGCTCAATTGTGTCTTCCCACTCAGTGCCAGTTCGCACCATAGCCGAACGGCATTCCTTTACATAATCTGAGACGCTAATCTTCGTGCCGATTTCTTTTTTGTTAGAGATACCCAGCGTTTTCTCAACGTACACCTCAGCTGGCAAACCATGACAATCCCAGCCCCAGCGGCGCTCAACTCGCTGGCCCTTCATAGTATGGAAGCGCCCCATCGTGTCCTTAACGGTACTCACTAGCAAATGCCCATGATGCGGCGTACCTGTAAGAAATGGCGGACCGTCATAAAACACCCAGGAATTATTAGCTGGCCGATTTTCAACCGATTTGTTGAATGTATCGTCATCCTTCCAACGCTGCACCCAATCCTTTTCATATTCTGCCGCCCGGCGGCGTGTTCCGTGTTTAAATTTCATTACTTATTTCCTTTCGCTCTATTATGTGATTTGCATAGCATTTCGCAATTCTCCATTGAGGTCGCACCACCCTTGCTCCAGGCACTGACGTGATCAGCATCCATTTCGTTTAACTTCCATATTTTTGCCTTGTTAGCATCGTGGCCTATTGCACAATAAGAACAGTTTGACACACCTTTTTCTTCTGCAGTTTCGGTCTGCTTTTTGTAGACAGTTTGTTTGGTGGCATCATCAAACACCCTAACTTCAAGCAATTTCGTATCACCTAGGTCACCTTTCTGCCCAGAATATAACCCCAAAACATACTCAAATATGCCCTTACGATTTTTTACAAATGGGTCGCCATATAACTCACTGACTTTTGCGGAAATTTGGTCAGAGTCATAAGAAAACTTGTGATATTCTTCATATAGCCTTCCCCATTCCAGACCACGCATTTCTTTCTCAACTTGATTAAAGGTATTTGACACCCAATTCAATACCGTATCAAAATAAGTCTTCACTTCTGCAATAGAATTATCAAATCTATGCTGCGACATATATTCTGAGGCTGCCATCCCCTTTGCTGTCGCAATCCACTCCAGCGCCACATGCCAAAAATCCTGTCGTTTAGCATCACCATTGATATATGCACTCCACATGGCAATCATCGCATTACCGGAATTTGAGAAAGTCTCCTTACCTAATGTCACAAAAGGCCCGGAATAAATAGCATTCAGCAATTCCTGCTCATTAAGCGGTACACCAACAATGTTAATCGTCTTAAACCATTCCTTAATTTCACTCTCCGTACCTTCACATTCATACACCAAAAGCTCTGTCTCTAATATTTTTTGGCGCAAATCATGCGGTAAAGAATCAAAATGCGTCTGATTACCATTACGCACAATTGAGAAGCGCCCTTCAATAAATCGACCGATTGACGTAATTCGCTGCTGTCCGTCCAAAACTTCCAAATTACCATCCTCTAATTTATTAAAATAAATTAAACCAATCGGGTAGCCTTTTAATATTGATTCAATAACCGCCACATCCTTCTTACCGTCGGCATAAATGTAATTACGCTGATACTCTGGTTGAATCGTCAGCTTACCACTCAAACCAAACAGACCCTTCCCCTCAAACTCATTATAAGTAAAGCCTTTAGTAATCTCGGCAATAGTGTAATTTTTTAGATTAGCAATCATTTTCTGCTCCTTTCCTACGTTTAATTAACATCCTAAAGTATGGGGTCTTTCCTTCAATAACTAAGTCTTTTCCATCATTTCCATGCCTAAATTTAATAATCTCAAACTGATCTGGATTATATTTATCTAAGAAAGTAATCGGTACACCCATAGCGCCATCATAATCATTAGGTATCGCCTGAACCAATGGAACTTCAATTGCATCATAGTTATCATATTTCTTATAAGCAAACTCCGATTTTATTATAGAGTTATTAAATTTTTTATTTTGCTCCATTGACATTAGCTCTAACGGTTGGTGACGCTTGCCGTGATCAATATTTGCAAACCAACACACACCAGCAACTCGATTTATCTTCCTGCCATCTGGACCCTTCTTTTCAAATTTATAAGTTTTTGCATGAATAAAATCATCAGGCACAAAAAAGAACATTCCTTGATTAAATCCAGTTACCCCTAACCACATTTTATTCTCTTTAATCTTTGGAAAAATTTCCTTATAGGTAATTGCGTTCATATTACCAATAATCAAAAACTTCTTATCATATTCAAACAGTTGTGCCACGTATTCACGAAACAGCGAGAACGGCGGATTAGTCACCACGATATCAGCTTGTTTCAATAGCTCGACACATTCTTTTGAGCGAAAATCGCCTGGCGGAAAATCATCATCACCTTTCAGTAGTCTACCGCCACCGTTAGCCTGAATAATTTTTTTAATATCCTCTAGGTCGTATATTCCGTCGCCATTTTCATCAGCGACCTCAGTAATTTCAATCACCCGACCTTTTGTCTCGCCATCTTCAGTTGTTTTGTTGGTCTGTGGTGCAGATTTCTTAACTGATGAAATTTCTTTATCTGGCATATATGGCAAAAGTGCAACTTGCAACTCAGTTCCTGCCACTGGTGAATTAAAGTAACTAGTAGCAACCAGTTTTTTGATTCCATAGGCATTGAATTTATTGGCAAAAAATTTGAAAAAGTTACTCTCGTACGGATCATCACAATTAAGATACACAACCTTTCCGCGGAACACATCGGGGTTATAGTCAATATACGCTTGGACTTCCTTTTGGATGTCTTCGTACTGAGTATAAAATTCGTCATTACGAGCTTTTTTAGCTGATGTTAAATTATTATTTGCCATCTATTACACCTTTTCTAAATTAAAAAACACTCCTTCTAGACTCGAGAACCAAGCAAGCTCGGCGGTACCATCTCGATTCCAAAAGAAGTGACTCTTTCAGCTCTTTCTTATGCTATTTACGCAAGCTCACGGCGGGGTCTAATTTCAGTTGATTCAAAATCACGCTGATTTCTTCCCGCAGGCTTCGCGGTTGATAGCCGCTCATTTTGCGTTGGCATCATCAGAGAAAAACATCATCAGACACACAAAAACGCCCTACTCATATTGTAGCGCGTTTTCACCAAAATACCAAGATATTTCTATTTCCAACCCTGCCAGAATACTAACGATTACCAAATTTAACTGATTTTTTGCGGCGCTTAATTGCGACAATAAAGCCAATCAATAACAGAATAACCAACAACAAGGCGCCACCAATTATCGCCAAAGCCATAATTGACGGCCAGAAAAACAGTTCTTTAGGCTCAATATCCTTCGTTATTAGTTCGCCCTGATTCTGACCAATCCCCCATTCGCCAGCCTTTTTCTTGTAAGAAATCGAGAGCTCTGCTTTATATTTACCTCCCCAGAAAGGCGCCAGCTTACTTTCATAGCGGAATTGACGTATTTCATTAGCAATCGTTGCATTTACGCCACCATTCTTATAAACAACATTACCTGCCGCATCCTTGACTACCAATTTAATATCGACATCAGCAGATACATTACCAGAATTCTTCAGCGCAATTTCATACAACTGACTACCGTTTTCATTCTTGATATCAAATTTATCAATTGTCACATCACGATGAATATCTCCAGGAACAACTATCGCCATGCGAATCGCCTGACGGGTTTGTATCTGGACGCCGCCCGTTGCTACAGGTTGAGTATTTTTACGCTGCACGACAATGCAGGCATTATGCTCACCAACATCCACCTTACTAGGAACCTTAACCGTAAAGTCCACCAGCTTACTTTCCTTTGCCTCAAGCGTTATCTCCTGTTTAGGGATGCTAACCCATTTACCAGCGTCAACCTTATCCTCCACTTTTTGTTTGCAGGTCATATCACCAGTCGCCGTTACCGTGCCATCAACTGCATAAACCTCAACCGTTGCTTTTTCATCTAGTCCATTCTGAAGATGTAGTTGATCGGATTTTGCGGCGCCGCCAGATAGATTATATATAAAAATTGATTGGGTCCTCGGGTTGTTTGGATCGGGATTAGCTGGCCGACCACCAATTCCCGCAGCGGATACTGACGCGGGTAAAATCAGCCCTACAATAATAGCTGCTCCAACTATTTTACGCCACAATAAACTATTCATAACCCTCCTTACAAACTATACTACCTATTATACCAAGATAATCTGCTTATGACTACTGTCTTACGCAAATTAAAAACGGACATCCGCAGGGGTGCCCGTTTTTATAAATGTCTTAACTATTTAGATAGCGGCAACAGTTTGTGTCATTGGCAAGGTATATGCACCTGATTGCTGACCAGCTGGAATATCTTGCTTCAAGCTAACGCCTGTGATGTAACCATTCCAGACAACATCAGCGCCAGCAGAAGCACTCATTAACGTAACTGGATTGCTGCCAGAAAAAGCCATTGAACTACCTTTAGTGATACCGGTAACTGTACCAATTACCGGAGTAACTGTGCCAGTTGACGGATCAACCGTTAGACGACCATCAGCGGCAGTACCGTTATATTTGTAGCTTTTGCCACCGTCTGTCCATTTGCCAGTACCTGGAGTGGTTGCGTTCAAAGTCAGCGTCCAGCCGTTATTAGCACCGCCAGGGTTATCAACAGAAATACGCTTGTCATTTTCACCAAACGTGCCTGTTGAGGTCTGAGCTGACGTAGACAATGTCACAGTACCCATCCTAAATGTTGGGAGACTGACAACCGAATTGCTTGAGCTACGGATATCAGTACTTAATGCGCCGGCATTAATTGCTTGTCTCAAAGTAAAGTCGGCGGTATTTGCTGCATAAACAGCAGAGCCAGCCAATCCGGCAAGACTAACTGCTCCAAATCCGACAGCTACCAATAATTTTAATTTCTTCATTTTTTCCTCCTTGTTTTGTGAATTTAATTTTGTTTATCGTAAACTATTACGCTTATTTCTTCATCCATCCCGCTCCTTTTCTTTTTTATGAATCAACAGCAGAATAGATGCTACAAAAATTACGCCAGCACTAATGGCAATCATCAGCCACATGCTAACGCCCGTACTCGCTAAAACTCGGCCGACTTTCTTAACTATATTCGGAATAGCAATAATCTCCCCAATAGTTTGTTTTGGAATAGTGACTGAAAAATCAGCAAACTGGGTTACCTCTGGCGATGAAGGACTAGCCTTCATCCTGGCTGTAGCTCGCCCATTATAAGTATGGCCTGGAGTTAGTGGCATAAAATTGTCCCCTGGATGGTCATTTTGCCAATTTGAGAAATCTAATATCCACACATTACCATTCACCCGAAGCTCACTATCTCGCCCCAGTACAAACGTCCGCCCGTTAAACTCCACCGTCAGATCGTGTTGACCTGTTATGGGATTAGTGACCGTATGGACCGCATCATATACGCCATATAAAACTGGATGTTTCTTATCCATCAAATCAAGCTTCATAAACTTTGGTGCAAAGATTTGACAATCTGGATGATTTAATTTATTACCGTTCTCCAGTGTAGTGTGTGTACAATCAATATCCCGAATCACTTGCGACAACGTCGAATCTGCAGTCGCAAAAACCGGCGAAGGAATACTCACTGCAACAATTAGTGTGATAGTAGTGAATAATTTTTTTACTCTGCTCATCACACCCCCTACTGCGCCGTCACCGTTAATGTCATCGGTAAATTATACACGCCAGGGCTCTGATATGCCGGAATAGTCTGGTTCAGCCTAACATTACGCAATAAAAATGCACAGCCTAGCTGACCGGTTGAACTACTACTGCTCATCAGTGTAATACTATTTGCGGTTGCTCCTCCTGCTTGGAATTGCAAATCAGAACCCTTTTGTACGCCACTAGTATTACACGCCGATCCGCTCAATGAATTACCCGACGTGATGACAGAGGCAGCCGCAAACTTAACCGACAAGAATCCCTGGCTGTCGCTATTGCCATTGAACATGTAAGACTTGGTGCCACCTGACTGCTGCCAGCGAGCAGTCGATCCATTAGAGGCTGATAATACCACGCTCCATCCAGCATCAGTCTGCGTATTGACCACCTCAATTTGCTTTGAACTAGCGTCCGACAGAGAAGCGCCCGTAATTACACTGTTTCTACTCGTGGTCGCATCAGCAAATCTCGCGGTTGGATTAACCACTGTTGTTCCCGCGCTGTTCGCAAAACGAAGATCCAGCGACCCAGGGGCCGTCTTAAACTCTGGGTATACATCATACGTATCAACACTGGTGCCCGGCGCAGCAGTAGTGTCTGTAACTAAACGAACACAATAATTTTCATTCCTATCAAGACCCCTATCAGCCAGTACCAAATCCCAAACCCCCACTTCGCCAGCAGCTATATCTTGGGTATTCACAAACGTTGTCCAGGGACTATTCTTTCTGACAATCGTCTGCGGGCGCGTACCAACGGTATTATCTGGTAATGCTGGATCATCTGAAATCTTAGTTATGGCCGTACCATCTGCTGGACCGTTTGTGGCGTACCTAAGTTTTGCCGCTCCATTAATCGCCTGCCAAGCCGCGCCGTTAACTGCCGAACATGTTACCGCACTACCTTTTTTTGCATATTCGGCACGTAATTTAATAGCTGAATCTCCAATAATTCGCCCCGGGGTTGATAGTGACGTAGGCGTTAGAGCATTAGATGTCCAACCATTGCCCAGTTGATAATGTGAGTTCTCGCCCCAACAGTAAACATAGCCTCTAGTCGTTAAAGCACAAGAGTAATTACTACCACTAGCTATATCACTTATAGTATTGTCAGCGGTTATTGATGGCATGTTGACTCTTACTGGCGATGTCGAGTCAGAAGTCGAACCGTTACCCAGTTGACCTTTGTCACCAGCCCCCCAACAATAAACATCTCCATTACTAATGAGAACACACGTATGCTCGTAGCTGGCTTTTACTTGCTTAATAGTCTTTCCGCCACCAAGAATTCCACCTACCGAGGCAGCTGAAGGAGTATAGCTGTCCGAGATTGACCCATTACCAATCTGTCCCCTATTATTTTTTCCCCAGCAATACAATCCTTGGGAACCCGAAATTACAGCACAAGCATGAGTGGCATGTCCAGAAATTGACTCAACCTTCTTGCCGCCAAAGCTTATCTGTACCGGCCGCGCAGAATAGCCGCTAGTTTGACCGGTACCAATCCGACCATTTTCAGTAGTACCCCAACAAAATACCGAGCCGTCAGTCGTTAAGGCGCACGAGTAGAAAAATCCCGCAATAATCTGCTTAACTCGTCGCCCTCCAAAATCATTCATGGAAGTAGCTACTGGCACATTAGATATGGTCGTTGAATTATTACCTAGCTCACCATAAGCATTCTGCCCCCAGCAATAGATTTTACCATCGGAGTCTAGTGCACAGTTATGATTAAATCCTGTGGCAATTTGCGTAATATTTTTACCTGACATCACCCCAGAAGTACTAACGGCCACCGGTGCATTAGCCTGGTTATAAGTCCCATTTCCTAGCTCTCCATTGCTTCCATAACCCCAGCAATACACTCTGTTATCAGAAGCAATTGCACAAGAATGCCAATCTCCAGTAGCAATCTGCTTAATAGTTTTACCACTTAAGTCGCCGTCAGTATAAATAGGCGTCGGAGTGCTCGAATCGGAAGTTGAGTTAGTGCCAAGCGCCCCCCAAGCACCCTCTCCCCAACAATAAGCCTTATTATCTGACAAGATAGCACAACCGTGGTTATGTCCTTCGCCAACCGCTGCCAGGCTTTTTGTAAACAGTCCTTTATTTTGCACGCCAACTCTCAAACGAAAATCAGCACCAGGCTTTGACAATATGGCCTGAGTATTAGTACCAGCTAATGGAGCTCCTGGATTAGCTGAATTTGACGGACTGTAAAAGCGATATGAGACTTGACCAATTTCATTCTGTTTACCGCCCGCTGGAATTGTTGCATGGCTCTGCTGCGATGTAGCAAAAATGAATCCCATGACCGCAAAAACAGCAATAATACCACCAAAAGTAAAACAATATCCCGTTCGGCGCCTATTTTTAATTAATAATAACTTCTTATTTTTTATCATGCTCTATTGTTCTTAATTGAGCCCTACCCTATGATTACTCATCATCAAGTATACCATAAGCTTTTTAGATAAAACAATGAATCTTTAGAACACTAAAACAACTGTCCGCCAAACTTAGCGATTATTGCTACGACGACTAAAACAATTACAGATGCAGCAATAAGCGCATCATATCCACCACTAACAAATTTCTGCGCGCCCCGCCAAGAAATATTTTTCCGCAAAATATTATAACGCGTTAACCCAAAGAAGATTAGCGTCATCCCCGCGTCAAGCGTCAAACACCATGGACACAGCGCGCCAATTTCAATGTAGCTCATATAAAACATCCAGGCAGCAAAAACCATCCCCACTATCGCTCCAGCTTGCGCCGCCTGCATGAACCACTTTGGGAACTTCGCGCCCGCAAGTAGCGCCACCGCAATCGTCACCATGACAGGCAGAGTCATCACGCCAATGAAGCTGTTTGGGAATCCTAAAATAGTCGCCGACCAATGGTTTGCCACTGTTGAGCAGCTTAATACTGAGCTAAGGTCACAGCTCAGTACCGCATGAGAATTCTTTGCTAATATAAGCGCCTCGATAGACAGCATAAAGGACGCCAACAGCCCCAAAACACTACCTATAAGCATGATAAACGCTGCCAAATTCTGTCGTTTTAAATCCTCGTGAAAAAACCAATTTCGAATTTTATTGAACATAAAAACTAACCTCGCTGATTGTCGGTAAAGGCCGACCGCGCCACATATTTTGCATCTGTCCGCTGTTACTCAGTGCGATAATCGTTGGATATTCCACAATATCATATACTTCACAAAAATTATTACCCTCCCTAGAATCAGGATCCATCTCCTCTAAAACCTCGCCTGTCTGTCGGCTAAAGTCACGCAAAAAGTCAGTGACTTCACGCGCATGATCACTCTCTGATCGGTAAACCACAACTATACGCATCTATAAACCCTGCCTATCTTTCTCTCGGCGCTTGGCTAAGATTTCTACGAAATCATCCAACGTCTTAAACTCATAAAAAACGCTAGCAAAACGAATATACGCCACTTCATTACGACCAGCTAATTCATCAAGGACTTGATCGCCAATCTGCTTTGAAGTCACTTCCGACTCGCCTAGGGCATATAGAGAATCCTCAACTGCCATAATAATATTATCGACTTCCTCATCTGATTTGAAAAATTTTCCAACTGAACGACGTGTTGAATTTGCCAATTTTACCCGATCGAACAACTCACGATCGCCATTTTTCTTAATAACGGCCAGGTTTGGTTTTTCAATTCTTTCATACGTTGTAAATCGCTTACCATCCGGAGCTTCTCGACGGCGCCGAATTGCCGCACCATCAGAAACTTCCCGCGACTCAATAACGCGACTATTGCCAATATTAAACACCATTTTATTTACTCCTTATTCTTCTTTCGTCGTCTCAGGAAAGCTGGGGTGTCATCTTCTTCGTCTTCAACTTCAGTAGCTGGGGTATCCCACATATTTGTCTCTGGCTCAGCCGCAAACTTTTCAGCCGCTTCTTCCTTATCTAATTCCAGATCAATATTCTTAACCATCTCTTCATCAACTTCTTCCTCGGCCTGCGGCGTAGTTTCACCAACCGTCAAACTGACGTCCTGCTGATGAAATGTATCACTGTCAAATCCCGTAGCAATTACCGTAATCACCAATTCATCTTCCATCTCTGGCTTCAATGTCGCACCAAAGATAATGTTGGCATTTGGACTAACAGCACTCGTGATAATCTCTGCTGCTTCTTGGATTTCTGCCATGCTCATATCATAGCCACCCGTCACATTGAACAATACACCCTTAGCGCCATCAATTGACACTTCAATCAGTGGACTCTCGATTGCCTGTTGTGCCGCCTGAACTGCCCTATCATCACCACTTGCTCGTCCAATTCCCATTAGAGCTGAACCTGCATTACTCATAATTGCCTTCACGTCAGCAAAATCCAGGTTAATTAAACCGTGCTCGGTAATCAATTCAGAAATACCCTGCACACCCTGTCTCAAGACGTCATCAGCAATTTTAAACGTCTCCAAAAGCGGCGTTCGGCGGTCGATTGTCTGCAGTAGCCTATCATTTGGAATAGTAATCAAGGTATCGACTTCTCGACCCAAGTGAGAAATTGCCCAATCAGCATTTACCCGGCGTTTTTCGCCCTCAAAGCTAAATGGTCGCGTCGCCACACCAACCACTAAAATACCCAGCTCCCGGGCTACTTCCGCCACAACATAACCAGCACCAGAACCAGTTCCGCCACCAGCACCGATAGTCACAAACACCATGTCGGCACCCTCTAGGGACTTTTTAATTTCCTCACGAGATTCATTAGCAGCCGCCTCACCGACAGTCGGGTCAGCACCCGCGCCCAGACCATTAGTTACGTCATGACCAAGATGAATTTTTATGTCAGCTTTTGAATTATGCAGCGCCTGAGCATCAGTGTTCATGGCGATAAATTGCACGCCATTCAAACCAGCATCTTTCATTCGATTGATAGCTGAACCACCAGCGCCGCCAACACCGACGACTTTTATACTGGCAAATGTTTGAACTTCACTTGGTTGTATTTGCGGCATATATCCCCTCTCTTAATCCTTACACTCAGTATACCATTTATTTAAATCTGGCAAAAATATTTTTCAAAAAACCACCGGCTTTCTTAGTGACGTCACGCGCACCAGCTAATGATTTTGCATGTTGTGGCATGTCCATAGAATCAAGCAGCATTAGTCCGACAGCCGCCGAGAACTCTGTACCCTTCACCTCATCGCTAGCGCCACTATAGCCCGAAGGTTTACCTAGGCATGCCGCCACACTCAATTGATCCTTTGCAAACTCTACCAGGCCCTTAACCTTTGCTGCACCACCGACCAGAACAACACCGCTCGGTAGTTTTCCTAGTCGTCCAGCACGCTTCAGTTCTTTGGCAATTGCTTCGAAAATCTCCTCATAACGCGCCTGAATAATCTCATCGATCTCTTCTTGATTGAATTTATAAGTCTGCTTTGCAATCTTAATCTCAATTTCACCCAAAGCTTCACCGCCAAATCGAGCATGTGCCAACTTGACAACCTCCGCCACCTCTGGGTCTGTCCGCAGCCCAATAGCCAAATCATTAGTTACGTTTTGTCCGCCCATCGGAATTACCGCCAAATGTTGCAAATCTCCCTCTTCATAAACAGCAACACCAGTAGTTGCCGCACCAAAATCTATTACCGCAACACCATTTTCACGCTGGCTCTCTGTCAATACAGCCTGAGCTGCTGCCAACACTGACGGAACAACCGACGACAAATCAACCTTCGCCATTTCTGCAGATTTCTGTAAATTTGTAATATGCGGCACCAAACCAGACACTACATTAGCTTTAATTTCTAATCGCGCACCGGTCATGCCAACAGGATCTTTAATATTGTCTTGGCCATCAAGCCTATATGAGTGCGCAACAATCTCTAAAATCTCTCGATTTTGCGGTACTTTTCCTGTTGTCGCCACCTCCTCTAGGCGTAAAACATCATCTGTCGTAACCTCATTACTAACCGTACCGACAGTAATCATACCATCGGCCTTGGTGCTCAATAAATGAGAGCCATTGATACTTACGGTCGCTGCATCAACCTGGTGTCCGCTCATCCGTTCGGCCGATTCCAAAGCCTTGTCTATTGCTTCAGCCGGACCAGCTAAATTAGTCACCACGCCTTTTCGCATACCACTATTTGGGGCCTCACCAACACCAACAATTTTTGGCACGCCGCTCTCCGCGTCAGCATAGCCCACAACACAGCGCACGTTTTTCGTACCAATATCAATTCCTACCACATATCGAGATTGCTCCTGCATGAGCTTCATTATACAGGTTATGGCTATAGTTTGGCAAGCTAATTACCGCGTTGCTCACAAAAAATATTTTTGCTACAATAAATCCCATGAAAAGCACGAGCGGTTTTACTATCGTTGAGATTATTATGGCGATCTGTATTATTGGTATCGTCTCGGTCATTTCTGTCGTTTCATACTCCAAATTAAGGGAAAACGCTTACGATGCTACGGCCAAGGAAACACTTCATCAAGTTGAAACTGCCTTTAAAGCATATGTCGCTGGCGGTAATAAAGTCCCACTGAGACATTATAAAAGCACTAGATTTTATGACAGCCCAGGTGACGGATGGGACGACCTGGGAGTAAAAGCATACAGTGGTGGCGGAATTGGCCTGGCCATGCATAAAGCCAATTATCTCCCTAACGACCTATTAAACTCCCTGAAAAACGGCCCCAAAAAAGACACCGACTTAAAAAATAACATCGGCTATAAAGAGTGTGGCAAGAATAAAGTTTTTTTCTACATTGAAGTATATAGTGGCGGCATTGAGCAGCGCGAACTAAGAAATAAGATGGATGCGCTGAATTG
>CBDFCQ010000010.1:0-18901 GCA_965246075.1 uncultured Candidatus Saccharibacteria bacterium | reverse complement strand
TGATGACTTTAATGAGTCACGGATACAGTTTGCTTATACGAAGAAGTATCCTGGGGGCGGCGGAGAGTATACTATTTCTACGTGTGTATCTCAAGCTATCAAGGCAGTTTTATTTGGGTATCTTACAGAAAGGACGGATCTGGGGGTTTATAAGCAAAAGATTCTTAGCCTATTTCCTTATATGTATGAAGAACAGCGGCATGATATTTTTGATAATATAGAGCTTGATGATGCTGACAGAGCCAATATTATAGAATCTTACAAAGATGTAGATGCTGATAAAGCGCAACATTTGCCTGAAAACTTCATTGAGTTCGCTGATAAATATTCAGTAAAAGAAGCCGTACCGATATTGCGAGATTTTATACTCAAAAGTGACATAATGGTTCATTACAAAGTGAAAGCCTTGCGTGTTGCTGAAGTTATTATGCCAGACAAAAAATTCTTGCTAAAAGTTTTAGGCTATTATCAAAATAATCATGATGATTTAAGCAGACTCATCCTTCAGGAGGTTGATAGTATATTGATCGCTAATTACGAAGATGAGCATGCTATTATACGAAGAGCTCAATTGCTAAAAAACAAAGCCTTTAACTGCCCAAAGCATCCTTCCGGAGCGTGTTATTCTATAAGTGATGATGAAGCAGAGTTGGATGACAAAGTTATTGCCAAGCCTCTAGCGGGATTAACGAACAGTAAATGGATTGATATATTTACTGACTTACTGAAAGAATCATTCAAGATAAATGGGAGAGGTGAAGGATGGAGCCGGTATGCCTTTTATCTTTGGAGGGTGTGCGAAAGCTATTTTAAGAACCTTAGCTATACAAAAGATATAGGTATAGTGCGGCTAATAGAAGAAGAGGTAGAGAGGTATCCAGAGTATACGACTGCTGGCTTTCGACGCCTACTTGAGGACATCAAGGCAAGCTTTTTGGAGCAGTTGGGCCGTAAACACTCGTACTCAATGGCGATACAACTAGTTAATCGATTAAACTCAATTGATGATAGGACAATTTGCTCTGAGGACGAGCTTTTGTTTGAGACAGAAGAGATCATAAGATCACTGGATAGGTGGGTGAAGCAGGAGGGATCTTCTCTGCTATGTAGGAGTGAAGTGGACGCACAAAGAAACATTGCCATACGCTTTCACAATTTACTGTTGGAAAAATACAATAAGTCGGATATCCACACTAGATTTGAGCGCGAGGTGCAAGAGCTGGATGGAACGCGAACTGACTTTCAGGTGTATCATGGATTTCTTGGTCCGGTGATTATTGAGTTAAAGCTGTCAAAACACTCAGAACTGTACGGGCGAACGAGTTTAAAGAAAACTAAGTCATTTGATTCAATGAAAAAATACATGCTGCAGTTTAATGCCAAAAACGGGATACTTCTAATATACAAGCATCAATCAACTGAAGACGAGATATTCGAAAAAATGCTACACAATGCTAGAAAATATTATGAGGAAATACCTGGAGTTAAAGTGATGACGATAGGTGGGTAAAACCTCTCTGCTATACTATATCTATGGCACAAACTTTTTTCTTCTATGACCTAGAAACCAGCGGACTAAATCCGCGGCAAGACCGAATCATGCAGTTTGCGGGGCAGCGGACAGACATGAATCTCGAGCCGATTGGTGAGCCTTATAATCTGCTGGTGACGCTGAATGATGATACTTTGCCGAGTCCTGACGCGCTGATGGTGACCGGTATCACACCACAAAAAACGGTCGAGGAAGGCTACACTGAGGCACAGTTTGCCCGGATGTTGAGTGAGGAAATTTTTATGCCTGAGACCGTTGCGGTTGGATTTAATAATATTCGGTTTGATGACGAGTTTATTCGCCATTTGTTGTGGCGTAATTTTCATGATCCGTACGAGTGGAGCTGGAAGGACGGCCGCTCGCGTTGGGATTTGCTGGATGTGGTGCGGTTGACGCGGGCGCTTAGGCCGGAAGGAATCAAGTGGCCGCTTGACGACAAAGGTGAACCAAGTAATCGCCTGGAACTGATCACTAGCGCCAACGGTATTGCGCACGAAAATGCTCATGACGCTTTGGCGGACGTGACGGCGCTGATTGCCGTGACGAAATTGATTAAGCAGAAGCAGCCACAGTTGTATGATTATTTGCTGAAAATGCGCGACAAAAAAGTAGTCCAGCAGCTGGTCAATGTCGACGACAAAAAACCGTTTGTTTACGCCAGCGGGCGCTACGATAAAGAATTTGCTAAAACCACGGTGGCCTTTCCACTGACGACCAGTCGAAACGGCGGCGTGATTGTCTATGATCTGCGGTACGATCCAATGCCGTTTGTTGGGCTGAGTCAAGAGGAGTTGGCGAAGAAAATCTTTGCTTCGTGGGAAGAGCGCCAGGCCGAAGATTTCGTTAAATTGCCAGTCAAAGAGTTGCAGTACAATCGCTGTCCGGCGGTGGCGCCGCTGGGCGTGCTGGAACAAGGCGATGGCTGGCAGAAGATTTCGCTTGATCTAAAGACAGTGCAGAAACATCAAAATATTTTACTGAATCACCCGGACTTTGCCGAAAAACTGCGCAGTATTTTTGAAAACAAGCCAGCCTTCAAAAAACTGCCCGATCCAGAAGCGCAATTGTATGATGGTTTTTTGAACGACCGTGATCGTATCCGTGTCGAAGCGGTGCGTAATGCCGATGAGCGCGAGCTGGCTGATTTTCATCCAGAGTTTCAGGACGAACGGTTAACGCCGCTATTGCTCCACTACAAAGCTCGCAACTTTCCGCGTTCGCTCAGCGAAGATGATTTGGCGCAGTGGGAGGCCTGGCGGGCGCAGCACTTGCAGGCACAACTGCCAGGGTTTATGGCGTCTCTGCAGCGGTTAGCGCCGACAGCAGCTGACGAGCAACAGTTTATCTTGCAGGAATTGCAATTGTGGGCGGAGTCTGTTTTACCGGTTGTTGATTCTTAGTCTTTAGCTGTGATATTATGGTTATGCTATTTGAATTATATTAACTTAACAGGAGGGTGACTAATGTCGTCTAGAAAGAAACGTAAAATATATGGAGGCATATCAATTTTCTTTGCTGTGTCTGTAGTCTCTTTGGCTGCGATGTTTGCGCCTTTCGCTAAGGCAGAGGCTGCATATAGCTGGAAGGATATAACGATACCAGGCGGTAATGTCAAAGAGTCACGTATTAGCTCTGATGGTTCGAAGTTGATTGTACTGCAGGAGGGTGCCACTTTTAATGATCGGAAGCTTCTGGTTTCTACTGATGGCGGCGCAAACTGGAGCAGTAGCGCAGCGCCAGAAGGGGCAATTAACTTATTGACAAATACAGGCGGCTCCAAATTGGTAGTAAAAGGTAAATATGGACAAAATAATATTCACGTATCCACTGATGGTGGTAACAGCTGGACAACTCCATCTGCGCCAGTAGAAAGTGATGCAAGTCTACGCATGAGTCCTGACGGCTCTACTTTGACCAAGTGTGGGCACGACGGACCTCTGTATGTCTCTAGGGATAATGGTCAGACATGGGAACAAAAAGGTAATGAATGTCCAAGTGCTGTGTTTAACGGCGGTAGAATGATTTGTATGGACGTGTATGATGATCTAATAAAGCAATCAACAGATTATGGTGCAACCTGGGAGATTGTCAAAGACGGAGCTCATTTTGGCGCAGCTTTTAGTGCTAATGGTGCTAGTATATTTGATGGCCAAAAGGTTTCGGTTGATGGGGGTACTAATTGGAGCTCAATCTCTCCGATACCAGGTCATGAGGTTTCGTCTAATGACGTCTCACGGATAGGTATTAGCAATGACGGTAAAAGATTATTTGTCACCCTTGAGCCAAATAGTTCCTATCCGTCATGGGCACCGGTCGCTTCGTCGGTAGACGGCGGTAAAACTTGGCAGGATTGGGGTAGTGGTAATTTTGAGGGTGGCTCTATTTCAATGACCGCTGATGGTTCTAAGATCTTTGCAGCAGCAAATAATAACATCTATCGTTTAGGTACACTACAATTACCTCAGACTAAGACTTTTGACGTAAGCACAAAGCTCGCTCCAGCAAACACAGATAATGCAGTGGCTAAGTCTATTATTGCAGCTAAATCACTTCGTTGCTATGACATTGTCGCCTCATCAGTTAAGTCTCTGTCTGCTGACGGTATTATACCTACCGAGGCGCGAGTAAAGATTTTGGGAGGCTTATCGTTCAATATTAATTGTACTCAAGCGTCGGCTTCGTCAGATATTACCGTGTCTCTTGCAAGCCAATATGACGTTTCGAAGGTGCGAGTTTATAAAAAGGATTCAGCTACGGCTAATCTACAGGATATAACTAGCCAAGCTGTAATTAAAAATGAAACTATTGCCGGTAAGACAGTTACGACAGTGTCATATAAAGCGGTCGACGGTGCTAATAATGACGATGACCATACTGCAAACAGTGTCATTACTGACCCAGTTTATTTCGGCGTAGTGAATGATCCTGCATCTCCAGCTACTCCAGCGGGTGCAGCATCTAATCCAGCAGGCATCACTCCTAAGGGTGGTAAATCTGGAGGTCTTGCCAATACAGGAGCTTCTGTTTGGGCGATTGGCGGTTTAGCTATCGTAGTTATTGCCGGCGGAATAGTTTTAAAACGATATATTTAATTAATGACTAATTAAGTTAAAGACGGAGCGAGCTTTTGAGGTTCAATATTGGAGCCAGGCTCGCTCTTCTTTGTTTGGTAAAGAAGGTAAGTCGCCACTAGAGCAAGTTCGTTTTTTCGATCTGGCGTAAACTGACGAAATGTCCGATTTATGCGTCGTTGGGCGAGTTCGCTAGCGACATCAATAATTTTCCAAACTAGCGCCGATAACGATTTCCTAAGAATAATAGCTAGCGGTATGGTGGCCGCCCAGAAAATAACCATAGAAATTGCCGATAAGTGGATGTTGGTGAAGGGGATTTTGCCGATGAAAAAGAAGAAAAATAGTTGGTCAACCATAAAAGGTGCGATTAATATCGCTCCAGATATCACAATTAAGTAAACGCCCAACTTTCTCATAAGTTTAACTGTAACAAATAAGATATTCACTTGCAATCATAAGCATAATGTGTTTTAACTTAGATTTACATTAGCGCTTAGGCTGGAAAAATTAGTTAAAAACCTGTATAATATAGCGGTTATGGCAGAGGTGATTCGCGTCAAAGGCGCTCGTGAACATAATTTAAGGAACGTGGATATTGAGATTCCGCGTGATAAATTAGTGGTGATTACGGGGCTGAGCGGATCAGGCAAATCCAGTTTGGCGTTTGATACGATTTATGCTGAAGGTCAGCGCCGCTATATGGAGAGCTTAAACTCTTACGCTCGTCAGTTTCTGGGGACGATGGATAAGCCTGATGTTGATTCAATTGAAGGTCTAAGTCCAGCTATCTCAATCGACCAGAAATCAACTAGCCGCAACCCGCGCTCCACGGTGGCGACAGTGACAGAAATTTATGATTATTTGCGACTATTGTTTGCCAGAATTGGCGTACCGCATTGTCCAGTTTGTGGCAATGAAGTGACACGGCGCACGGCTGAGACGATTATTGATGAGATTTTACGGCAATTTGTTGATAAGCGAATTTTACTATTGGCGCCAATTGTCAAAAATAAAAAGGGTGAGTTTGCGCATATTCCAGAGCAATATCAGCGGCTTGGTTATGCCAGAGTGCGCGTTGACGGCGTAGTTTATGCGCTAGATGAGTTTCCAGAATTGCAAAAAAGTTACAAGCATAATATTGAGCTGGTGGTTGATCGATTGGCTCTGAGTGGTGAAATGCGTTCACGCTTAAGTCAGAGTGTCGAGCAGTCTCTAGAGCTTGGGCAAGGAGTCCTCGAGGTTTTAGAGGCTGATAGTGGTGATATAAAAACCTTTTCGCAACGATATGCTTGTGTTGACCATCCTGACGTTGAGATTCCAGAGTTAGAGCCAAGGTTGTTCAGTTTTAACGCTCCGCAGGGTGCTTGTCCAACGTGTACTGGTCTGGGGTCAAGGCTGGAGATTGACCCGGAATTAGTTTTTAATAATAATTTGACAATTTCTGAGGGCGCGATTCGGCCGTATAATCGAATGAACTCCGATGCTTGGAATATGAAGCGGCTAGCGTCTGTGGGCGAGGCTCATGATTTTAGCTTGCGAGTACCGGTAGGCAAATTGCCTGATGATGTTAAGCAGAAAATTCTATACGGTACTGGCGATCAGAAATATCGTGTGGAGCTGGGTGGTGGGCGACACTACGAAACGACGTATGAGGGGGTTATTCCTAATTTGGAACGGCGCTGGCGAGAGACTGATAGTGATTTTGTGCGGCGGGACATTGAGCGGTTTATGCGCGAGCGGGATTGTTATGTGTGTAAGGGTGCGCGCTTAAAGCCAGCGGTTTTGGCGGTGACGGTCCATGATTTGAATATTGTCGATGTGTGCGATTTGAGCGTCGATGATGCATTGGATTTGTTTAATAAATTGAATCTAACCGAGCAAGAGATGTCCATTGCGCGGCTTATTTTAAAGGAGATTAAGTCGCGTTTAACGTTTATGAGTAATGTTGGTTTGAACTATTTGGAGCTAAGTCGGGCGGCTAATACGTTAAGCGGTGGCGAGGCGCAGCGAATTAGGCTAGCGACGCAGATTGGGGCTGGGCTGCAGGGCGTGCTTTACGTGCTTGATGAGCCGTCAATTGGCTTGCATCAACGTGATAATGACAAATTGATTGACATGCTAAAACGTCTTCGCGATTTAGGTAATTCTGTGCTGGTAGTTGAGCATGACGAAGATACTATTCGGCAAAGTGATTTCCTGGTTGATATGGGACCGGGCGCTGGCGTGAACGGTGGTCGAGTAGTGGCAACGGGTGCACCTGATGTTGTGGCAAAGAACCAAGATAGCATTACTGGCCGCTATTTATCAGGTGTAGAAAAAATTGCCGTACCAAAAAAGCGTCGTAAGATTATGAAAGATAGGCAATTGGTTGTTCGGGGTGCTCGCGAAAATAATCTGAAGAATATCGATGTGGCGTTTCCGCTGGGGCTAATGACAGTGGTGTCCGGAGTTTCGGGTAGCGGTAAATCGACACTAGTTAACGATATTGTAGCGCGTGAGCTCGCGGCGCGACTTAATAGGTCAACTACGGCGCCTGGTCTACATAAAACAATTGATGGCGTTAACCTGCTGGATAAAGCTATCGTCATCGACCAGTCACCAATTGGCCGCACGCCGCGCTCTAATCCAGCAACCTACACTGGCATTTTTACGCCAATTCGTGAGCTATTTGCTAGCACACCTGAGGCTAATGTTCGCGGCTATAAAGCTGGGCGATTCAGTTTTAATGTCAAGGGCGGTCGCTGCGAAAATTGCCAGGGTGATGGTGTGATAAAAATTGAAATGCACTTTTTACCGGATGTTTATGTTCAGTGTGACGAATGTCATGGTCAGCGTTACAATCGCGAGGCGTTGGAGATTAAATATAAAGATAAGACAATTGCTGACGTATTAGATATGACTATTGACCAGGCTGCGAGCTTTTTTGACAGCGTGCCTAATATTGCCCGGAAATTACAGACGTTAGTGGAGGTTGGTCTGGGCTATATTAAGCTCGGTCAGCCGGCAACTACTTTTTCTGGTGGTGAGGCGCAGCGGATTAAACTAGCGACAGAGTTGTCTAAGCGATCCACTGGAAAAACTATGTATATTCTAGACGAGCCAACAACAGGGCTTCACTCGGCTGACGTTAAGCGATTGCTGGGGATTTTGCAGCAGCTGGTTGACGGCGGTAACAGTATGATTATTATTGAGCATAATCTGGATGTCATCAAGTCGGCTGACTGGGTGATTGATATGGGGCCTGAAGGTGGAATTGGTGGCGGTACAGTGGTGGCTAGCGGTACTCCTGAAGACATCACTAAAGCACCAGAGTCCTTTACCGGTAAGTATCTTAAGAAAATGCTTTAGATCTATTTCTTGCGTTTAGTTTTTGTAAGTAGTACTAGTAGTTGTTTTCTCAGTAGAGCGCGAGTGTTTGGCTGTTTCAGAGCGTGGATAAGCATTGGCAGGACTGACAAGAAGATGATGAGGATTGCGGCGACTTCGATGTTAACACCAGCTTTGGTGAGGAATTCGCCGGCATAAAAACCTAGATAGACAAATAGCGATGACCATAGAAAACCTCCCACAATATTAAAGGCTAGGAAAGTTTTATAATGCATTTTACTAGCACCGGCAACAATTGGCGCAAAGGTGCGAACGATTGGCACAAACCTAGCCAGAACAATTGTCACCGAGCCGTGCTTGTCGTAGAATTTTTCAGTTTGCTCTAAATATTTTTTCTTGAAAAAGCGAGAGTTTTCTTTCTCGAATAATTTTCTACCAACCTTATGACCAAAACTATAGCCAACACTGTCTCCTAATACTGCTGCAATAAAAATTAAAAGTGCAAAAATATGAATATCAATATGTAGAATATTTTGTTGCACCATATATCCAGAAGTGAAAAGCAAACTGTCGCCCGGTAATACAAATCCAATAAGCAGTCCAGACTCTGCGAAAACCACCAACAAAATTGCCATGACACCAAAACTGGTTATTAGATGAATAAAAGATTCCATGAGTCAATTATAGCATAATTATAATGCGATAAATTTGCCTACTCTTCAATGAATCCGCCAGACTGTCGTGCCCACAGCTTGGCATAAACGCCACGTTTTTTGGCAAGCAGCTGCTCGTGTGAACCGTCTTCGACGATGTGCCCGTTTTCTAGGACAATTATACGATCCAGCTTGGCGATGGTTGATAAGCGGTGTGCAATAACAATTGAAGTTCGGTCCTTCATTAAAGTTTCCAGCGACTTTTGGATTAGCGCTTCTGATTCTGAGTCCAATGCTGAGGTTGCCTCGTCAAGAATCAAGATTGGCGCATCTTTCAAAATCGCCCTGGCAATGGCGATACGTTGCCTCTGACCACCTGACAGTTTCACGCCGCGCTCACCGACCATGGTGTTAAAACCGTCTTGCAGCTTGATAATAAAATCATAGGCGCCAGCTTTTTTAGCAGCACGTTCAATTTCAGTATCAGTTGCGTCAGGTCGGCCGTAAGCGATATTTTCGCGCACTGAACGGTGAAATAGCAGCGGTTCTTGTGGTACGTAGGCGATTTGTTCGCGCAGGCTTGCCTGGGTAACCTCGGCAATATTTTGGGCGTCAATGGCAATCTCCCCTGAGTCGATGTCGGCAAAGCGCAATAGTAATTTAGTCAGGGTAGTCTTACCAGAGCCACTTGATCCAACCAGACCAATTTTTTCACCAGGCTGAATATGCAGAGAGAAATCATGAAATAGTGTATCACCTTGGCCTTCGTCGTGCGTAAAAGTGATATTGTCCATTACGATACCACCGCGCGTAACAGTAAGTTCTGCGTTACTCTGATCAACTAACGTTGTTGGTGTTTGAAGAATTTCTACCATTTCGTGGGCGTCGCCAATGATACGGTTATAGCTACGCATAATGCCGTTCATGTTCCATAGTTCATGGGCGACACTACTGGTATAAGTGATGATAAGGTAGACTGCGGCTACTGAAACTAGGTTGTGCTGAGCGGCATATACCGCAAAGGCAATTGCTCCTATTTTAATTGACATGTTAATAGTTGAGTAGACAGTGCTGACTTTTAGAAATCCGTGCATTGTATCAAGGCTGGCGCTGCGCCATGAGTTAACAGTTTTTTTGAAACGCTGCTGTTCTATTGCTTCGGCGCCAGATGATTTTACAGCCAAAACATTTGAAAGTACATCCGCCAATTGCCCGCTTAATTTATTGCTAGCTTTAGCCTCCTTCTTGTTCAATCTAGCCATTGGCTTAGATCCGTAATAGACAACAACACTAAAGACAATCGAGAGAACTAGTAGGAATAATGCGTATTGCCAGAGCAGAGTAGATAGGACGATGATTGAGCCAATCAGGGAGATTGCTAGGGGCAAAATTGACCAGATAATGGTGTCCCAAAAACGCTCAGTAGCGCCGCTTAATTTGTTGGTTTGGCTGACTAGTGAACCACTGAACTTGCTTGAGTGAAAAAACATCGTTTGATTAGTTAATTTGCTAAAACATCGTACGTATAAATCTCGCTGCATGGCGGTTTCAAATGTCCAGGCAAGGTATAAAACTAAACGCCAGCCGATGACGCTCGACCATAATTGACTGACGCCGTATAGGCCAATTAACATCCATAAATTGTTAGAATCGTGTAGCTGGTTATGTTGGATGATGCTTAATAGTTGGGCAATAATCAACGGACCAACAAAAATAGTAACGGCAAGTGTGACGATTGCAAAAAATATCGTTAAGTTTCGACGGTGTTTATAAGGTGATGATGCTCGCCAGAATAAACTTAATATTTCTTTGTTATTTAATTTATTTTTCAAATTGGCTCCTTTCTATGAAGAGGCGTTTATGAGCTTGGTTATTTATTATCGGATACTTGGTCGCTAACGAATAATTCCCCGTAAATAACCATGTTGCAATAGCTCGTTGATTTGCTATAAAGTAATGAAAATTGATTTGATTAGAGGAACTCATTTGAGTTCATAGACTTGGGTTATTATATTGAATTAGGTATCTTAAGTCAATTGTTGCTATAGAACACTTGTTTATTTATTGTAAATAATTTACAATAGTAACATGACGCAAGTAGTTAGGCGCTTAACAAAATACACGAACGACGTGCGGGTGATATTAAAAAATAAACATCATGCGACAAATTCGGATATTGCTCAAGTGCTGCGAGATACTTACTCTGATGTTAGTGATACGACAGTGCACCGCGTTACTCAACGTTTACATGGAGATGGGTTGATTGGCTTGGCTCCGCCGACAAAGCGAGGCTGTTTGCGTTATGATGCTTGCGTAGATCCACACGATCATTTTTTGTGCGATAATTGTGATAATTTGCGAGATATCATAATTACAGAAGAAGCGAAAAAGCAAATTGCATGTGAAATGGATGATTGTTATTTTGATGGACCGTTAGTAATAATGGGGACGTGTAAAAAATGCCAGAAAAGGAGGAAATAATGGCGTTATATGAGATTACAACAAAACAAGAATTTGAAGAGAAAGCGCTAAAAAGCGACAAGCCGGTGCTGGTTGATTTTTGGGCGCCGTGGTGTCCGCCATGTCGAGCGATGGCGCCAATCTTGCATCAAATTGCTGAAGAAACTGAGTTTGATGTCGTCAAAGTCGATACTGAAGCCAGCCAGGAGAATGCACAGTTGGCTATGGATTATCGTGTGCAGGGTATTCCGAATATGAAGGTTTTTGTTGGCGGTAAAATTGTTGAGGAGATGATTGGCATGAAACCGAAGCAAACACTGATTGACGCTTTGGAAAAAGCTGCGAAATAGATAAGTTAATTTCAAGGAGGGTGCTAAGTGAAGGGTTTTAATGGAAATATTGAAGAGTTGACAGTGCAGAATGATAATTTTCGCCAGGTGCTTTATACAGCGAAGCATTGTCAACTGGTATTGATGAGCTTGCCAGTTGGTGGCGAAATTGGTTCAGAGATTCATGAGGAGAATGATCAATTCTTCCGATTTGAAGCAGGTCAAGGTAAGGTTTTGATTGATGACAATGAGTACGCCGTATCTGATGGCAGTGCTATTATCGTGCCAGCAGGTGCTGAGCATAATGTGATAAATACTGGCGAAGAGCCGCTTAAGCTCTACACGATTTATAGTCCAGCACATCACAAAGATGGCATTGTTCGGGCGACACGCGAAGAAGCGGAAGCTAACGAAGAAGATTTTGATGGCGTAACGACAGAATAGGCTACTCTCAAAAGAGAAAGCTTCTACTAAATTAGCTAATTTTATGGCCCACAAAGAATTAGTCGTCGGTAAGATGTTCAGTGTATTTGGGTGGGCGGCTTTTCGTGTGGTTGCTCGCGTAATGTCGCTGGTGTTTAAGATTGGACCGAAAAAAGATCGCGTGCGGGTGATTATTTATCGTGATGATGGCGATATTTTACTGGTAAAGAGTCGCTTTAGTCGCCAAGAATGGGCCTTGCCGGGCGGCGGCGTGAATAGTAATGAGAGTTATGAACAGGCTGCAGCCAGAGAGGTCTTAGAAGAGGTTGGACTAAAGATAGATAATCTGCGATACCTTGGAAAAACTAATTCCCATGAATCGTATACTACTTTTCCAGTTCGGATGTTTGTCGCACATGCATCAACTCAAGATATAAAGTGTAATTTTGAGATAATGGAGGTGCGGTGGACTAATGGGAAGTGTATTCCTAAAGAGTATCGCACGCTGTATATTAGCTAAGCCTAATGGCGTACAACTCTGTCTTTTAATGTATAATATAGTCATGAATAATCAACAACTTGCCCAGCTTGAAACAGTAAAAACTAAAGTCCGCCAATTACTTGGTAGCGATACCTCAGGTCATGCTGATGATCATGTCAAGCGGCTGAACGGCCAGCAACCGCAGCGGCTGGCGGGACAAAATGTGTCTGACGTTTTAGAAAAAGCTGGGAAATAGCACTATGGTTACACGTCGGCGTACCAGAACCCGAGATAATGGATATCAAAAGTTGTTTATCAAAAAACTCTTGCGGTATTTGCCGCATCATCTTTTATTGGCAATCACTCACAAGGTTCGGTTGCGCAGTGTTGAGAGGCTGTTAGATAGAATGGCTCACGAGCGGATTATCAAAACAAAAACCCTGCGCCAGTTTAGTAGTTCGGAAATGAGCGAATATCAAAAGTTGACAAAAAGCACTCAGTTTTGGCATGGTACCGGCCGCTGGCAGCATGGTGAGCACGGTACAGTTGATGTTCTGAAGAGCTTTTGTGATGCTGCTGGACTCAAACCAGCACGTGATGTGTACGCAGTCTTTGGTGGTAGTGACCAACATATCATACATTCAATTTCATTATGTCGAAGTCGCATGGTAGCACGATCGTATGCTGACATGCATGGTCTTGGCTGGAAAGAGAAAAATCGCTATGGTGACGCTCTGACTTGGACATCATATTACTACAGTTTGTTTTATGCGCGACTATTTACGGTCAATGGGGTCAAAATGTTGCGCCGTTGGAAAACTTGGCGTACATTGTCGCATGATGAAAATGGCGATAATACTTGGGGAAAGAAAGTGAATAAGCAGGCACGCGATGTGTGGGATATCTTCTGTCTGGGTAGTGATATTTCGGGTAATTATCCAATTTTAATTGGTGTTAAGAGTCTTGATTCGCAATTAAAACTAGAAAAACCAATGAGTCATTACGAAGTACGCGCTGATAAACGGATAGACATTGCAAATATTTCACACATAGAAGTTCCTCGCGATAAGCAGGATGAAATGCGAGAGTTATTGCTTTCATGCGGTATCGATATACCAGTGACGAGCATCGAGCTAGGCGAATGTGCCAGCGCCCAGAAGCGTTTTACTGAATTGCTCGGCTGGTAGAGAAAAGAAATTAGACTAAAGCCGACGAAGTGGATGTGATAAGATTATTAATAATATATGAAGTCGCATGCTAAACCGCTTTTATATGATCAGATCGCAACCGATCCAATGAATGCCGATTTTACTAATAGAGGTTGGTTGCCTGTATATTCTGCTTCGTCAAGTTCGCGAATTGTACTGGTCGGGCAGGCGCCAGGTCGAATTGCTCAGCAAACACTAAAGCCGTGGAATGATGCGAGCGGTCGTTTGCTTCGGCAATGGCTGAACGTAACGGATGAGCAGTTTTACAATCCCGATCTCTTTGCGTTGATGCCGATAGATTTTTATTATCCAGGCAGGGGTACACATGGCGATTTGCCGCCTCGCTTGGATTTTGCCAGGAAATGGCATCCGCGTTTGCTAGCACAGATGCCGAATGTGCGTCTGACAATTTTGGTTGGTTCGTATGCGCAAAAATATTATCTTGATCGCCGCGCCAAGCAGAATTTGACAGCAACTGTGGCGGACTTTAATGTGTTTTTGCCAGATTATTTTCCATTAGTTCATCCATCGCCGCTCAATATCGGCTGGCGCAAACGTAATCCCTGGTTTGAATCGGACGTTATTCCAGTTCTACAAACTATAGTTAAGGAGGTGCTGTCATGACAGTTTATAAAATTAAACGAATTTACGAATCGCCAGAATCGGACGATGGCTACCGCGTGCTAGTTGACCGATTGTGGCCGCGCGGTATAAGTAAAAAACGAGCGTCGCTAGACGAGTGGGCTAAAGAAATCGCGCCAACCAATGAGCTGCGCCAATGGTTTAATCATGACCCAGAAAAATTTACAGAACTTTCAGAACGTTATACAAAAGAGTTAGATGAAAATCCCGCCACTATCAAGGCGAGAAATGACTGGACTAATCATCCAACCGTTACGCTATTGTATAGCGCTAAGGATGCGGAGTTTAACCAGGCGATAGTACTTAAGCAATGGTTAGAGGGCTATTTTATATTAGATAATTATACAAGACTATAATTAGACTTGAGCTACTGTTTGATGGATGAGAACTTGATTAATAAGAGAGAAAATATAATGATAGTGGAGAAGTAGCTAGTCGTAACAATTTGCTTAGTCAACTACACTGACTACAGCAGGGTAATTTTTTAGGTAAATAAATTTCTATGATCAATAAAATTTATCGTGGAATCACATGCGTCATATCGCTAATTTTTAGGATTACACCGACAAAAGATCGTGTGCGTGTAATTGTTTATCGTAATGACGGCAAGATTTTGTTGGTTAGGGGTCGCTTTAGCCGTCAAAAATGGGCTTTGCCTGGTGGCGGCGTAAAACGCCATGAAAGTTATGAGCAGGCTGCTATCCGAGAAGTGTTGGAAGAGTTAGGAATTAGCGTAGAGAATCTGCAGTATCTTGGGAAAGCTAATTCTCGTGAGTCATATATTGAGTTTTCAGTTCGAGTCTTTGCGGCGCAAGCGTCTGATTATGATATAAAATGTAACTTTGAAATAATGGAGACTCGGTGGCTTAGTAGAGGGTATATTCCTAAAGAGTATTACACTCTGTATTTTACTAGGTATCAGTAGATGTCTCTGTCTTTTATGTATAATATAAACATGAATAATCAGCAACTTGCCCAGCTTGAAATAGTAAAATCTAAAATCCGCCAGTTACTTGGTGGCGACACTTCAGGTCACGCCGATGATCATGTCGAGCGGGTGGCGCTGCTGGCGGAGCGTTTTGCTAGCGAATGCCGCGAGCCGGTGGATATGCAAGAAGTGCTGTTGACGGCTTGGCTGCATGACGTTGATGATTACAAATTGGTCGGCAAAGCACAGGCAGAGAAATTGACGAACGCAGTAAATATTATGACAGAAGCAAAGGTGGCTGAAGATTTGCGCCGAGCGGTATTGGAAAATGTTGCGGCGATCGGCTATAGCAAACGTTTGAACGGCAAGCAGCCACAGCGGCTGGCGGGGCAGCTGGTATCTGACGCTGATATGTGCGATGCTATCGGCGCGGTCGAGATTGAGCGGGCGCTGGTTTATGCCTGCCATCATGGCGGGCGGATTTTTGACCCCGCAGTTTGGCCGAATGTTAATCTGGCGGCGCACGAATATAATGCTGATGGCAATACTCATGATACCGACGGCTTCATTAATCACTTCTTTGAAAAGCTGCTGAAGCTGAAGGGCTTGATATTGACGGAGCCTGGGCGAATAGAAGCGGAAAACCGCCAACAAATTATGGTTGATTTCTTGCGCCATTATTTTCGCGAGAAGAATGTGCCAGAGTGGAGCGAATTTTTGGAAGAATACTTACGCCGTTGATAGGTCGCTGAAGTGCTTTCTTGTTTATTCCAATCCTCTGCCCGGAAAGCTGGTACTCAAAATTTTTAAGCCAGCGTCCACAACCAGTTGGCAGGCTTGCCGTTGCGAAAGGAGTGCGAGGTGCTTGTTCTCGCCGCTTGGATGGAGCGAATGGCCCGCTTTTGGTACGATAATAGCTCGTTGTCTAGCCTCGTGTAATCCGCGCAGTTGCCAGCTTCGCCTCCAGCTGCTAACAATTAACGGAGTACTAGTATTCCAGTCTCTTTCTGCCGCAATTACTGCCGCGCGGCCAATTTCGACTGATTGACCGTAGTTTCTCTTCTAGATCGCGAGTTTCTTGGATGTCGTGAAAGTACTTCTGAGGAATAGGAAGCCATTCGTGGCGTAGAACGCTGAAATCACCTATCTTGCCGTCTGGAAACGTCGGACATTGCATTTCTGTATCATTATTGCGTCGCCGTTTTCTAGAATTTGGCAGTTGAATTACTTTGTCTGGGCTTGGTAATGGAGGTGAAAAGGCTACAAGTGCTGCGTCTATGCCTTCTTCAGTCATGGACGATAATGCTTGATGGGCAGCGATTGTACCCATGCATTGGGCTATTAGTAATACGGAACCTTTTTCACCCTCCTCTTTGGCTCCGCTAGGCAGGTTATCCATTATTTCTTCATATTGCTCTGAGGGAGAGCGGACACGGAGGCCGGTCGCGTCAGTAGTAACGCCGTGAATATTATGAGGAGCAATGCCACACCCTGATAGAGTATCGTTAATATAATTAAAGGCGACTGAGCCTCTTGTCAAATGACTACCGCCCCCGCCTATGCAAAAAGTTGTTATGGGTTGTTTTAGACCATCCATCGTTTCGTTTATTATAATATCGTACATTACAAATTTGTCAAATACATAAGCTAACGTATCATTGTGTTAATATTGGAATATGAAGCAGGCGATAATTGTTCACGGTAAGCCGTCCAAACAATCTTATTTCAATCCAAATCTACCGAGCGCCAGTAACTCAATTTGGATTCCATGGCTACAACAGCAGCTGCTAATTCGTGGTATTGACACTCAGACGCCCGAGATGCCTGAATCATGGCGACCAGATTACTCACTGTGGCGACAGACTTTTGAAAAATATGATGTAAATTCAGAAACTATGTTGGTTGGTCATAGTTGTGGCGGGGGTTTTCTAATTCAATGGATGAGCGAGAACCCGCAAATTTGTGCAGGCGACGTCTATCTCATTGCGCCAGCTTTTGGCGATAAATTTAACCCCGAAGCTCCATATGATGAGCCGCTTCGTGGCGGTTTTTTTAATTTTAAGATTGACGAGGCGCTACTTGATCGCGTACGTAGTCTAACTATATTTTACTCTGACAATGACTCGGTGCGAGTTGATACTGCAATAAAAATTCTAAAAAAATCTTTCCCGTCTGCCTGTTATCGATTATTTCCGGGATATAGGCATTTTTGTGGTAAGCGTGACATGGCCGATGATACTTTTCCTGAGTTGTTTGAGACAATATTGCGTAATAGAAAATAATTATTGAAGAGGGCTTTGACTGACATTATTAGCAGCTTGATTACTTGATATAAGATATAATAGTACTTGTGAATAAACAGTTGCAGCAAAAACTCAAAACTCTACCGCGCAGCCCCGGTGTTTATTTTCATAAGTCGGCGAGCGGCGAGATCATCTATATCGGCAAAGCAGCAGTGTTGAAAAATCGCGTACGCCAGTATTTTCAGGATTCGCGCGGGCGGGACAATAAAACCATGGCGTTGGTGGCGGAAATTGCTGATACTGATTGGATTGAGACCGAGAGCGAAGTTGACGCCTTATTTCTGGAAAGCGAGATGGTCAAGCGCTATATGCCGCGTTACAACGTGCTGCTACGCGATGATAAGTCGCAGATGTATGTGCGAATCGATATGAAAAGCGAGTGGCCGACCGTCAGTTTTACGCGTAATCCTGCGGACGATGGGGCGGAATATTTTGGCCCGTTTTATAATGGTTTCGCCTTGAAAAAAGCTTTACGCTATCTGCGGCGAGTGTTCCCCTATTTGACCAGGCAGCGGCGACCGGGGCAGTCGAAATTGGATGAAGATTTGGGCTTGAGTCCACGACTAAGCGATGGGTCAGCTGTCTACAAAGCTAATTTACGCAAACTCATCAGCTATATCAAGGGCAATCGTAAAGCCATCGCTACCGAGTTGGAGCGCGACATGAAAACGGCAGCTGGGCTGCATGATTTTGAGCGGGCGGCTGATCTTCGCAATAAGCTCAGTGCCATGTGGGAGTTGCAGCGGCGGGTTTGTTTTGGCGACAAAGAGTTTTTGGATATTTCTAAGGACAAAGCGTTGGCTGATTTGGCGAAATTATTGGGTCTAAAAGATATCCCAGCACGCATTGAGGGTTATGACATTTCGCATATGAGCGGCCAGCAAGTTGTCGCCAGTATGGTGGTATTTACCAATGGTGCCAGCGACCGGGCGGAGTACCGCAAATTTAAAGTTAGCGAGAAAAATGATGACACGGGTAATATCCATCAGACGATTTTTCGCCGGCTGAGCGAGCGTAATCTAAAAAGCTGGGGCCGTCCTGATCTGCTGCTGATTGATGGTGGCAAAGGCCAGCTAGCGGCAGCCATCAGAGCACGTGATGAGCGTGGCGTCACCGTGCCGATTGTCAGCATCGCCAAGCGCGAGGAAGAACTGCTAGTGCATAAGATTGGTTCGCAGATTGATGTCGCGTTCATCAAGCAGGTTCGGTCGCAGCCGCGGGCGGACATCGCGATTCACGAAGACGGTGATGTCTATGTGGTGAATTTACACCCAAGTCAGCGTAACGCCGGCTCACACTCAAAAAACTTACGGGCTAGCACTGAGCAGAATTATAAAGAACATCCTGAGACAGAGAATAGTACCCTTGCGGCAACCGACATCGTCAAACTGTTCCAGCGTATTCGCGACGAATCGCACCGCTTTGCCGTGAGCTACCACGCCGCGCTCAAACGCCAGCAGCAAACGAAAAACCAGCTGGAGGAAATTCCTGGAATCGGGCCAAAAACCCGTGCCAAATTGC
>CBDFCQ010000009.1:0-22350 GCA_965246075.1 uncultured Candidatus Saccharibacteria bacterium | reverse complement strand
TGTCTGAGGGTGATGCTAACGGCCGCGTCTTTACCTTCCCAATCCCAACGGTTAATATCACCAAGGATTTCAACTGGGATAATCCAGTGATTGAAAGTCTGTGGGAGGCTAGTGCTAAATACGGCATTCCATACTTCTCAAACTTCATCAATTCTGACATGGATCCAGAGGACGCACGCTCGATGTGCTGTCGCCTGCGCATCGACAACCGTCAGCTGGAATATCGCGGCGGTGGACTGTTCGGCTCTAACCCAATGACTGGTTCGGTTGGTGTGGTGACGATCAACTTGCCACGTTTGGCGCTGAAGTCTAAGAATGAGAAAGAGTTTTTCGAGGGCCTAGGCGAACTCATGGATATGGCGAAAGATAGCCTGGAGACTAAGCGCAAGGTCCTGGAGCGATTGACCGACGCTAACCTCTACCCGTACACCAAGTTCTACTTGCGTAATATCAAGCAGCGATTTAACCAATACTGGAAAAATCACTTCTCAACCATCGGTTTGATTGGCACCAACGAAGCGGCGTTGAACCTGCTGGGTGTTGACATTGGCACGGAAAAGGGTAAGGCGTTTGCCGAGAAAACACTTGATTTCATGCGCGACCGCTTGGTGGAATACCAGAAAGAAACGGGCAATAACTACAACCTGGAGGCGACGCCAGCTGAGGGTACGACTTACCGCTTGGCGCAGCTTGACAAGGCCAGTTTCCCTGACCGAGCCCACTTTGCCAATGGCTTGGGCGCGGCGGTTAAACATCCGTTCTACACTAACTCCAGCCACTTGCCGGTCAACTACACTGATGATTTGTTTGAGCTGATGGATTTGCAGGATAATTTGCAGACCAAATACACGGGCGGTACGGTGATTCACTTCTTCCTGGGCGAGCGCATGGATGATCCGCAGACGCTGAAAAAACTAGTCAAGACGATTTGTGAGAATTACAAATTGCCATACTTTACCTTTAGTCCAAGCTTTAGTATTTGTAAAAATCATGGCTACTTGGTTGGCGAACATCCAACCTGTCCAAATTGTAATGAAACGACCGAGGTTTACTCACGTGTGGTTGGCTTCTTGCGCCCAGTTTCTCAGTGGAATAAGGGTAAACAAGCTGAATTTGACATGAGGGAGCATTATGACGATGCCGCCGAACATCAGCGAGCTTGCGCCGTCGCTGTCCCAGCTTAAGGTGGCGATTGGCGGGATTCAGAAGCTGTCGCTGGTGGACTATCCGGGGCACGTGGCGGCAGCGCTGTTCCTCTCTGGCTGTAACATGCGCTGCGGCTATTGCCATAATCCGGAGCTGGTGTTACCTGAGCGGTTAGCGCTGAGCATTCCGGTTGAGGAGGCGATGATTTTTCTGAAATCACGTGTTGGCAAGCTAGACGGCGTGGTGATTTCTGGTGGCGAGCCGACGGTCAATGAGGATTTGCCGGTGTTGTGTCGGATGATTAAGGGTCTTGGTTTTGATGTCAAGCTGGATACCAACGGCACGCATCCTGACATGGTGCGCGGTATGGTCGAGGAGGGGACGATTGATTTTATCGCCATGGACGTCAAGGGCCCGCTGGAAAAATACGTGGAGATTGCAGCGCGGCCGATTGATCTGGAGGCGATCAAGGAGAATGTGCGGCTGATGATTGACTCAGGGATTGGTCATGAGTTTCGGACGACGATCGTCCGCGAGCAGCTGGAGGTGGCGGATTTTGAAAAGATTGGCGAGCTCGTCAAAGGCGCTAAGCGATTTGCCTTGCAGCATTTTCGCACCGGTACCACCATTAGCCCGAAGTTTGCCAATTACCACACGTTTACTGATGAGGAATTCAGAGCCGCCAAAAAAATAATGGAAAGGTATGTTGACGAATGCGTGATTCACTAACCGTTAAAATTGTGCGTGTGCGCCAGGAAAACCCCGAGGTGACGACGCTGTATTTCGTGCGGCCATTTGACTTTATGGCGGGGCAATACATCACGGTGTTCATCGAGGGTAGCCAGGTGCGCGAAGGCAAGGCCTATAGTATTTCTTCGCGCCCAGATGAGGAGCTGATGTCGATTACCGTGAAAAATGTTGGCGGTGAATTCTCGAGCTATTTGTGTTCGCGCCAAGTTGGCGACACGCTGCATATTAGCCGGGCATACGGCGATTTCAATCCGCAGACTGAGCGGCCGCTGGTTGGCATCGCGGCGGGGTGCGGGCTCAGTCCGATTTGGAGTATTTTGGCGGACGCTAAGCAGCCGACCTTCCTCTATTTGAGTCAAAAATCGCCGGAATATATGGTGTTCTCGGAGGAGTTGGCGGCGTCAAACATTCAGGTTACCAAGTTTAGTACCCGCCAGCAGGTTGAGGAACGAGACGGCTGGCATAATGGGCGTTTTGAGGTGGCGAAGATTGTGAGTGAAGTGCCGAGTGAGGCGCACTTTCTGGTTTGTGGCAGCTTGCCGTTTGTGCGCGATGTTTGGCAAAAACTCACCGCCGCCGGTGTCGATGAATCACATATTTCAACGGAGACATTTTTTGAGCAATGATTGGAGAGGCGACTACCGTAGAATTATCACCGACAGGAATTGATGGTGATAATTTTGACATTTCGTCGCTGAGAGATGGTGCCAGTGGTGAAGATCTTTCGTTTGACATTGGCGAAACGGTGGCTGATAGTGTTGAACAGTTTGATTTGGTGGCGGTCGCTAGTGGCGGAGAAAAGCTCGAAACCTTCATGGATGAAAGTATCGACTCAAAAGATGTATCCACGTCGATTGATACGTTATTGCTTGCTGGAAAAAGTGAGGTTAGCTCACCAGAAAATCAGATGAGTGAAGAGCGAAGGGCGGCAGTTTGTCAGGGTGTGGCGAGTGTAGCTTGTGCTAGTTGCGTAGCACGCGATGATTGTCCGATTTTGCGCATACGAAACTTTGCTAGTGAAAACTTACAGCCAGCACCAGAACGCGAATCGTATTTGAGCGAACTGCTGAATGACAACGATGACGGTATTGTCGTGGCGGGCTACGTTAATACCGGCGATGGTGAGGTTAATTCAATAAATACAAATACTACTGAAGTTAATAATGATAATACGGAAGAGCCAACCGATAAAACCATATTTCAGGAGCAAAAAATCAAAACTTCAATTAACGAGACAGTCGAAGTTTCGGGCGAGGATATGGATATCGAAGTGGCAGATATGAGTAGTTATTCAACGGAGATGAAGCTACCCGTTGTTGATGCTGTTTCTGATGCAGTGCATAATGACAACAAGAAGCCGACACTAGAGTCCTTAGATGCGCCGAAACAGACGGAAACTGCGCCGGTGTTGGTAGTGATAGATAAGGACACTCAAGCCGTTGATAGGAATAGTAATTCGCTGGAAAACGAAACTGTTTATCCTGCGGCTAGCGAGGATACGGCTGCCGCTAGTGTAGAGTCTGAGCCGAGCCGAGCAGCAGAAAATGATGAAAGTGCTTTTACGTCAATTTCCAGGCAACAGCACTTGGCGGTGCAATTTGATGCAGTAAAGGCGGATAAATCTGCGATTACGGGACCAATTGACAATTCTGGCACGAAAGCACCAGCATACACTCAATCTAGCGAGATTAATATAGATGCGACGCCGGATTATAATAATTTTGTCGAATTGACTGACATTGTTGATAATGAGCAGTTGGTTGATACCGCAATAGTTGATGAAGCTAAGATTGATACTCCAAATGAGGAGATTGACGTATTGGCGGCGGATCAAATTTTCACTGATACACAAGACTCGTCAACTAAGCAACTTGACTATGGCGGTACGGCGGTAGAGCGTAGTCATGGTAAGGATAATGAATTTTGGGCTGAAGAAGATGCGGTCTTCTTTGTCGAACGGCAGGAGTCGCCAGTAGTAGAGCCGGAAGTGTCTTCGGCTGAAGCAGTGACGATTGCACTGTCAATGGAAGCAATTACAGCGTGTGAAGAAACTGATGTCTATGAGCCAGTAGAACAAGTAATTATTTCCACCTCATCGATTATCGAAACAATACCTGATGTTGAGTCGGACGAGGTGGCAGCGAAAATTTCAGAGGAATGTCCCGTATCTCGTGAGGAGCGTGAATTTATGTTTGTGAAAACATCGGAAAAAAGCGATTTGCTGCGTAGTGATGATGAAATTGAAAGTGTAATTATGGATGTTAGTGACATAAAATCAGGCATCAACCTGTCCGGAGAGCAAGCAGAACTTAACGATGCTCTGGATGATTGTGTCTATAATGGCGAAGAAAGTGTCGCGAATGGTGATGATTTGCTGATGAATATCTATCCATCATCTGGTTTATGGCCAGACGATAGTCCGCTAAATCCAGAAGAGGGAGTGGTGACAACGACTCAATCGGCTGCGGATGACTCATCATTGGTATCGCGGCTGGTTGGTGTGTTGGTGGTGGCGATGTGCGTGGCGCGCGGCCGACAAGCTAGAGCGATTCCGAATAGCTGATGATCTTTGCGTGGTGTAAGCGATAAATAGGGCTGCACCAAATGATAGCGCGAAGAGATTGGCAGCTGATGAATGGTTAAAGCCTGATATAATTAAACTATGAAAGTGCTCGACAAGCCGAAAATCGACCGTCCCCGCGAGAAATTGGCACGTTACGGTACGGCGCGGCTGAGTGATTTGGAGCTGTTGATGGCGATTATTGGCAGCGGCAATAAACAGGCAGATGTCGGTAAAATTGCGCGCGAAGTATTGAAAATTTTGCGTCAAAAAGGCGGCGATATTTCGTACGATGATCTACACAGTGTGGTTGGTTTGGGCGAAGCGAAAATACCGGTGATATTGGCGAGCTTGGAACTGGCACGGCGGTACTTGCTAGATAGCGATCAGCCAATCATTGACAGCCCAGAGAAAGCTGTCGAGCTGCTGTCCGACATTCGTGATAAAAAGCAGGAATATTTCGTCTGTCTGACGCTGGATGGTGCGAATCGTTTGATCGCCAAGCGGGTAGTTACCATCGGCACGCTGACCGCCAGCCTGGTGCACCCGCGCGAGGTCTTCGCCGATGCCATCGCCGACCGCGCGGCCTCAATCATCGTGGCGCATAATCATCCGAGCGGGGGTTTAAGACCAAGTCAAGTTGATATAGCGACGACTGAACGCCTTAAACATGTTGGTGAATTGCTTGGAATGCCGCTCGTTTATCACCTGTTAATCACCAAGCAATCCTCCCGAGTCATCGACTAGATAAATGTTATAATAGTCTTGATGATTACCTCTGATTATCAGGCGAAATATATTGCCCATGAGCTTGAGCGCGTCTATGCTAACGATGACGTTGCTAAGTTGTCGGGCCTGATGTTTGATGCTCAGATTATCCCGACACCGCACCAAATTGACGCGGCGCTGTTTGCATTGAATTCGCCAATGGCTCGCTGTATTATCTTGGCGGATGAAGTCGGCCTCGGTAAAACCATTGAGGCGGGGATCGTTATTATGCAATACTACTCGGAACGTAAACGAAAGATTCTGATTATTACGCCATCAAGTTTGCGTCAGCAGTGGGCGCAGGAACTGCAGGAAAAGTTTAATTTACCGGCGACTGTTGTCGATGCTAAATGGATTAAGTCAAAAAGAACTATTGAGAAAGATGGTATTTATATCTGTTCTTACGAATTTGCAAATCGTCATTCACTAAAACTTTCCAACGGCTGGAATCTGCTAGTTCTTGATGAGGCACATAAGTTAAGAAATTTCTATAACAACCAGAAGGGTATTGCCAGCGCGGTCTCTGATATTGCCAAAGGTTCCGAAAAATCGCTACTTCTCACAGCCACGCCGTTACAAAATCGGCTTGAAGAACTGTACGGCTTAGTGTCGGTTGTTGACCCTAAATATTTTTATAAACTTGATGTTTTTCGCCAACGCTATATTAAGTCAAATCATCCGTTTGCACTCGATGATCTTCGCTCGCGCATGAGCAAAATCGCCAAACGTACTTTACGCTCAGAAGTCAAGAAATATATTAAATATACTGATCGCATTGCCAAGACTGTTTGTTTTGAGCCGTCGGGCGACGAGCGGAAATTATATGAACTAGTGGACAATTATCTGCATCGTGACAAGATATATGCTTTTGCGTCGTCCCAGCGCCGCTTGTCAGCGCTGATTCTTCGCAAGCGTCTTGGCTCGTCCACGTTCGCGGTTGCTAGTACACTTCGAAATATCGTACGGCGCATGGAGGAAGAGTATGCTATGGGTAAAGTTCGCGATAACCGCGGCGGCTTGATTGACGAGCTGGGTGATCTGAATGACGAAGAGATTGAGGCTTTTGAGGAAACTGGTGCTTATGATGACTATATAATTAAATCGGCCAAAGAGCGCGCCGAGTTTCAGGCTGAAATTGACGAACTAAAATCATACGCCGACTTTGCCGATTCAATCAAAGAAAATGTCAAAGCCGAAAAATTGGTCGAGGCGATCAATGTCGGCTTTAATGCACTGGAATCAAAAGCTGCTCGCAAAGCAATCATTTTTACTGAGTCAACCTTGACGCAAAACTACATTGCTAAAACGCTAAAAAAGCAGGGCTATGATGGAAAAATAGTGTTATTCAACGGACAAAATAACTTGCCGGAAAGTACCGAGATTTATCGCCAATGGTTGGCGGATAATGAAAATTCCGATGTCGTTACCGGCATAGAATCAGCGGATCGCCGCAAGGCATTAATTGATAAATTTAAAGAACCCGAAATGCAGATTATGATTGCAACCGAAGCAGCTAGCGAGGGTATCAACTTGCAGTTTTGCTCTATGCTAATCAACTATGACTTACCATGGAATCCGCAACGCGTTGAGCAGCGTATCGGTCGCATCCACCGTATGGGGCAGAAATACGATGTTGTGGTGGTGAATTTTAGCAATCAAGGTAATGTCGCCGAGCAGCGTATTCTTGAACTGTTGACTGATAAATTTAGTTTATTTAAAAGTACGTTTGGCGCCAGCAACGATGTGCTGGGCGCGATTGAGAGCGGACTGGATTTTGAAAAGAAAATTAGCGATATTTTGAACACGTGCCGCACCAATGATGAAATTAACCAGCGGTTTGAAAAACTGCAAGAAGAATTTAAGTCGGAAATTGACAGCAAACAGCAGGCGGCGCGGACGCGGATTTTTGAAGGGCTTGACCCTCATGTGCAAGATCGTCTCCGCCGCTACGACGAGCAAGCTGAAGAAGCCTTTACGCGCTTTGAACGATTGTTTATGAACCTGACGCACTATATACTGCGCGGCAACGCGTCGTTTGCAAACGAACACGTTTTTGATCTAAAAACTGCACCGGAAAAAGACATCGAATGCGGAACATATTTCTATAAAACTGAACGCTTGCTGCACGCTCGGCAATACAAATATGCCGACGATTTGGCAGAATATGTGCGCCGTACAGCAAAGACTGCGCCAACGCCGCCGGCAGAACTTATCTTTGCCATGAGCCAGTCTGATCGAGTCGCTTCTGAGGTTAAAAAGCTGATCGGCGCCCGCGGCACAATGGTTGTCGAGCAGGTAACCTTTCCGATGAAAATAGACTCTTCGGATATGAGCGAAAGTTACATTTTGGCGTCAGCGCAGACAGAAGACGGTATGTTGCTTGATACGGAGACTTGCCGCAAGATCCTCGAGCTATACGCTGCTGATAGCAACCAAAAAGCAGTTGCCCCTACAGAAGTGTTGCAAAATCACCTGGCTCAGCAAATTGCCGAACGCCAAGAGGAAGTCAAGGGTCGCAACACTGACGCTTACCTTGACAAAAAAGACCTGCTAGAGCGTCAATACAAAGACAAGATTGTTGAATACGAAATGAAAGTCGATAAGCTTGACGCTAAAATCAGAGACTTGCAAAAACAAGAGCGCCAAGCAGGCGACGCCGCCTCTCGTCTAAAAATTGCCAGCGAAGTCCAAGTTTTGCGCAAAAAAGTCCGCGCCCTCAACCGCGAGAAGTATGACCTTGAAGACAGCATGGATGAGCAAATCTCAAATAAAATAGCCCTGGCGCAGCAAGCGTCGGAGGGGCAAGTTGTCACAGAGAGATTATTTGCGGTTGATTTTAGCATACGATAAGTAACTTACCGTGAAAAAAGGTAAAAAGTTGGTGATTTTCACGGTAAGTTAGTCTGCGGAGTTAATCCATAGGCGAATATTGTATAATATAGATATGGAGAATATAGAAACGCTTTTGAGCGCAACCAATGTATATATAGACGAATCTGGTCATACCGATGATCCGAGCAGTAATACTATGGTGCTCGGCGCGCTTTGGATTAGTGTTCCTCAGCTTTCTCTATTTACCGATGCGATCAGAACAGTCAAAAAGAAGCACGACATAGCTTCGCATAGAGAGATTAAATGGACGAAAGTAAGCCCAGCGAAGCTTGATTATTACAAAGAGTTGGTCGATGTATTCTTTGCTGTTGAACAGGTAAATTATCGAGCAGTGGTCATTAATAAATCAATTATTGATTATGAAGCTCACAATAAGACGCGAGATGACTTTTATTATTCAATGACCTATATTCTTGTCAGGACTATTGCAGAAAAAAGATATGGTGATATGCGTCTTTTTCTTGATTATAAAGATGCTTGGTCTGGTATAAGGACTACTAAGCTTGCAGGCTATCTTAATAATACATCTAGTCTGAACAGCAAATCACTGAGTGCACAGCCTGTAAGGTCGCATGAGGTTGTTGGGCTACAGATATCTGATCTATTAACTGGCGCAGTTATGTATGCAAATAAGCCACAGGAAGAGCAAAAATCAGATGCAAAAAAAGAACTTATAGCGCACATAGAACGGCGTTCTGGGCAAAAGTTAATTTGCGGTACTCCCTATAGCTCGGAAAAAATAAACATACTCCAATGGAAGCCAAAAAGATAGATGTATCCAGATTGGCTACCAGATGAACTAAGACTTAACCGTTCTTTGCAAGAGGACATAGATGAGCTGTATGCTCTTTACAAGAGAGACTTTATAGACGGCAGTGTATGCGTGGTCGATGATGCACCGGTTTATGTCAACAGTATTCCAGATAGGTCTATATGGGAGGGTAAATACCCACATGGATTCACTCATATAGTAACGCGCGGCGCTAAGGAGCGTACGATTGACTACGACAGAGCTAGAAAATTGCCATGGGTACGAGCCATCCTCGAGAATTATACTGCACCTGAGGTCACGGCTTTTTGGTCCGAAACTCCTAAAGGTGCTACGCTTTATTTATGGCTTGCAGACCTCGACTTTGTTGTAGTTATTCGCCCGAAAGATGAAGGGAATATCGTTATTGGTCAAAAAAGAATGATTATTACCGTGTACTATATAGATGAGCCGTACACAAAACGCGACTTACAGAAGAAATATGGTAGCTCTACCCGACAATTGTAACTTATTTCACACGCAAAAAGCGCCCTTGAGGACGCTTTCAGTGTTAATCAATACAACCTGGTACGTTAACATAACTAGTATAGCATAGGATTATAATTAAGTCAATAGTTTTGGTATTTTGTCAATAGCATAAGCGTATTTTATCCACAGCTTACATCTGTAAAAATTGAATACATTTTTTATCAAAAAACTATTGACAGATTTTGTGTGCTGCTATTGTATGGTGTTAGCGTGATATAATGCTAAGCAGATAGGTAAAGAGATTAATACAGGGCAAAAACGGACGAGCAAATACCCGAAAATAGCCTCAGCGAAACAAGCATCTGAGGATGAAATTGAGCGTATGGAGCTATTTGCTATCCGATTTAACATATTGCAAAGGAAATAAATGTACATATCAAATATATCAATCAAAAATTATCGTCTCATGAAAGATTTTCAATTAGATTTTTCGACAGATGAAGATAATTTTTTAGTACTTGTTGGTCGTAATAATACAGCTAAAACATCACTTCTTGATTTGTTAGATGATGTCTTGAATAATGATTTGAAGCAGGCTGGATTTGACGATATTCCTTTAGATGTTCGACAGAGTATTATCACTGCCCTAACGCCAGATTCTGCCATGAATGATAATGATAGAATAAAGCTACTTAACGATGCTGAGATATCGCTTGAAGTGAAGATTGATTATTCTGACGATAGTGGCGACATGTCTAGACTGCCAATTCTTTCTCTCGACGGTGGAGATTGCGTAACTATCAAAATTATAAAAAAGTTTAACGTTGATAAAATACCAGCACTTCGTCAAGAGTTGAATAATACCGAGGTAGAGGTAGTAGATTTTTTGTCAAAATTTTCAAGAGATTATATGACTGTAGAGTGTATAGCAATTCAAGGTGATAATACAAGAGAATATCAATCAGGAGATTTTGATCAAAAGTTTTTTGGGCTGCAGAATCTTATTAAACTTTATACGATATCAGCTAAACGCGGAGTGGCTAATGATATACGAAAAGAAAGCGGTCAAGACACTTTATCTAAGTATGCCCAATCTTACGTAAAGGAGAAGGTTAATGGAGATGTTTTTAAGCAGTTGCAACAAAGCATTATCAAAACGGATGATCTTCTGACTCAGCAATATAACGGTAAAAATGGTGGCAATGGAGTGTTTTCTACTGTCATTAAAGACATTAAAGAGTTTATTCAAGGTAAGGATACTGGTAATATTTCAGTGCGATCAAATATTGCAATGAATTCTATTTTAGGTTACGGCAACTCCAAGGTGTATTACGGAGAAGGTGACAATCGTCTTCCTGAGACCCGAAGCGGACTTGGATATATGAATATGTATGCAATCATTATTAAACTCAGAATGATAATTGATGAAATACAGCAAAATAACACATCGGGTATGCCTGCACTCGAACATATTATCTATATTGAAGAGCCAGAAGCTCATACTCATCCGCAAATGCAATATGTTTTCGCTAATAATATCAAAAAATTTATAACAGATAATACAAAAGATATTCGTACAACTACATTTATTACAACACACTCACCTCATTTCGTATCTCAGTTTAAAGAGATTGATGATATGGTGCTTATGAAAAGAGACAATGATAGCGTGAAAGCTGTCAAAGTTAGTCAAGTCTACTGCGGTCAATTCTCTGAATATGAAAGCTTTATTAAGCAGTACTTGACCGTACATAGATCGGAATTATTTTTTGCCGACAAGCTAATCTTAGTTGAGGGTGATACTGAGCGTATTTTAATACCATATTTTATGGATTTACACGATAGAGATGAGAAAAATCATCAGAAATTACTCGGTCAATACATGTCAGTGGTTGATGTGGGCAACTATATGTATATTTTTGGCGATCTAATTAAATTACTTGGCATTAAAACATTAATGATTACAGACATGGATTATGCTAAGAAAGGTGAATCAGGGCAACTCCAGGCGTGCAGTAGCGATAAGGCAGACGATACTACCAATCCAACCCTAAAAAAGCTCTTGCCTAAAACTCAAGAATCCAACAAGAGTACTATAGATAGAATTAGAGATACGCAATATGATGGATTAATTTTTTCGGTTAGTGAGAACGGGTATATCCTCAGCACAGACGGACACATAAGACTTGCAACTCAAAAAGAAGAAAATGGTTATTGTGCTAGAACTTTTGAGGATTCTTTTGCATATTTGAATAAAAATTGGATTATGGATCAACGTAAGAATAAAAAATTTGTAAATAGCGTAAAAAAGAAGATTAGCAATTTAACTAATGTCAACTTTAAGTTCGGGGATGACTATATCAAATCAAAAGCAATGTTTGCTATTGATATTATTAATGAAAATGAAAAATCAGGACAAAAAATACAAGTACCAGAATACATCATGGAAGGCTTAAAATGGATCGCGAAGGAATAGATTTACCTTCTGGAGTTGCGGATGCTATCGAAAGGCACGAGAATTTCTTATTGAAGGGCGGAGCAGGCAGTGGCAAGACATACTCACTGGGTGAGGCGATTACATTCATTCTTAAAAACAATAAATCTGCTAAAATTGCCTGTATTACTTATACTAATGCGGCCGCCGATGAGTTGAATAAACGATTTGCACGGGGCGATCAAGACATTGCATCGACTATTCATAAGTTTATATGGAGTCAAATTGCGAGATATCAATCGGACATAAAGCGCGCACTGATAGAGTCTATTAATGAGGGTAAAATTACCAATTATGATAATGTTACTCTTGATGAAAACAGCTTTCAGGAGGGTATTAGTTATGGTGCATTCTTAAATCTTCAAAAGGGTGTGATTTCTCATGATGAGGTATTAATCATTGCTAGTAGAATGTTCCAGTCTCACGAATTGCTTTGCAGAATAACTAAATTAAAATACGACTATATATTTATTGATGAGTATCAGGACACGCATCAGTCTGTTTTGGATATATTGTTTGATTATGTTCAGACTGCTAATACAAGCCATCATCAGTTAACTATAGGTTTATTTGGCGATGAAATGCAAAAGATTTATAACAATATGGATGGATTAAAGCCAAACTGGAAAATCACCGAAATTATTAAAGAAGATAATTATCGAAGCTGTCCGAGGATTTTAAATGATTTTTGCAATAAAATACGTACAGACGGCGTCAAGCAACAGTCCGCTGGTGTGATGAAGGGTTACCAAGGTGATAATATAAAGTTCTTTTATTCTACCGAACGCTCTAGTGTGCAAAAGGTTATTGATGAAATTAACAAGATTGAAGCTCCTGAACCAGACGTTGACCGTCCTCGTTATTGTTGCCTGTTTCTTACACATAAACTATTAGCTAAGCATGCTGGATATGAAAACCTATACAATCTTTACGACCAACCAAGTTGGATTATTAGACAGATAAAAGCTAGCGCGAAGGATATAATCACTAACGATAAAACACTGCTTGATGTGATTGATGAGCTTAAAACTAGAGGTACTTGCGACCCTAAATGGGATCTTGAAACGGTTGAAATATATTTCCCCGTGCTATTTGATAGGTTGGGTTATTTTAATAAACAAGCGATTACCAACGAGGAGTATCGCTGCCCGCTACTGGATTATGTTATTCGATTGGTTGAATTTGCAGATCTTTACAAAGAAGATAACTTTTTTGAAATTACCAAGAAATATAAATGGAAAATACGATCGAAACAACAGTTGGAGGAGCTTAGAAATATTCGTCAGCAGTTGCGCGATAGTATAGAAACTAACAAAACTATAGGTGAAATTATTGATATTGGTGAGAAAAATCAACAATGGTTTGAAAAGGGTGATAAATATAAAGAATTATCAACAGGAAATCCAGTTTTGTTTGGCTTACTTAAAAATATAAAAATAACTGAAGTTGTTAATGTGATAAAAACGATGATCAGCTCATATAGTGAATTTGGCACTCAGCACAGCTCTAAAGGGCTTGCTTATAGAAACATTGTGGGGGTTGTTGATAATGGTAATTGGTGTAGAGGAGCTAATTATGAAAATGTGTTTAAACAAAATCCCAAAGGCGGCTCATCTGACGCAAAGAGTTTGCAAGAATACACTAGAAGAATGATGTATGTCGTCGGGTCACGTGCGGAATGCAATTTATATTTCTTTTTTTATAATGAAGGTGATAAAAGTCAGAGTATTATTCAAGACGCAAACTCCTTTTTCGGTGAACAAAATGTCATCAATCTGGATATCGAGCAGTGACCTTAAAAGTGATATAATTATAGTCAAAGATTGGAGTGTATATGGAGAATAAAAATACAGATAATGATATAAACGAATTATCACCCACTTCCCCCAACTTCCGCACCGACCTCGCGAAAAAACTAGAGGAGCTAGTTCCGGAGGCGATTGCGGATGGCAAGGTGGATGTCGTTAAGTTGAAGGAGTTGCTGGCGGAGGATGCTGGCGAGCCGAATGAACGGTTCGGGCTGTTTTGGCCGGGCAAGAAGCAGGCGCTGCGGGCAGCCCAGGACCCGACGACTGCGACGCTCAAGCCCGCCAAAGATGAAAGTAAAGATTGGGATACGACCAATAACATTTTCATCGAGGGTGATAACCTCGAGGTGCTGAAAGTATTGCAAAAGCAGTATCACAACAGTATCAAGATGATTTACATTGATCCGCCGTATAACACCGGTAAAGATTTTGTCTATCCGGATAATTTCAAGGAAGGTCTGCAAAACTACCTGGAGTTTAGCCAGCAGGTGGACGAGGGCAACAAAAAGATTAGCACCAATACCGAAACCGCCGGCCGTTACCACAGCAACTGGCTGAATATGATGTATCCGCGCTTGAAGCTGGCGCGCAATTTGTTGACGGATGACGGGGTGATATTTATTTCGATTGATGACGCCGAACAAGCCAACTTAAAGAAAATGTGTGATGAGATTTTTGGTGAGGAAAACTTTATTAATCAACTATTGTGGCTTCATGGAAAAGGAAAAAAAGACACTTGGATGAGAACTATGCAACAATATGTTCTGGCGTATGCGAGAAATAAGAGAACACTACCTCAATGGTCTGATACTCAAACAGCTCAAGGCACTTTTTCAAATCCTGATAATGACCCTCGTGGTGATTGGTTCTCTGGTAGTATATCTTTTGATGAGAAAAGGAGTAACAAAAACAGGAATACTTACTTCACTATTAAATCTCCTTCCGGTATTGAATGGACTAGGCAGTGGCAGATTGAAAGACCTGAAGAAATGGACGAACTATTAAAAGATAATCGCATCTACTTTGGGCCAGCTCCAGATTATGCGAATGTTCCTAGAAAGAAGATATTTCCTACAGATGAAAATGAGATAATACCATCAAATCTTTTGGATGAAGTTGGAACAACACGTGGTGCACAAACCGAACTTGATAAACTCATAGGCGGTAAATTCTTCGATAATCCAAAATCAACAGAATTACTAAAAAAGATTGTTTCCATATCAGTAGATGATAATTGTAAAGTCTTAGACTTCTTCGCCGGCTCCGCCACCACTGCTCACGCCGTTATGCAACTCAACGCCGAAGACGGCGGTAATCGCAAGCACATCATGGTGCAGTTGCCTGAGCCGACTAACGAAAAGAGCGAGGCATTTAAGGCTGGCTACAAAAAGATTAGCGATATTGCTCGCGAGCGGATCAATCGGGCGGGCGAAAAGATTAAGGCTGACCTTGCCGACAAGCTGGCTGAGCGTGAGATCCCGCTGGATGTTGGATATCGCACTTACAAACTGGCTGACACTAATTTCACCAAGTGGCAAAGTGCGCCAACAGGCGATTTGACCGAACTGCAGGCACGCCTAGATCTGATGCGTGAAAGTAGCAATGACGATGCTAGCGAGGAAGATCTGCTGGTGGAGGTGCTGTTGAAAATGGGCTTGCCGCTGACTACGCGGACTAAAACTGTCAATGTCGATGGACGACTGCAAGTGCATCAAGTTGTGGCCGAGGGCGATTCGTCAGAAGGTCAGCCGGTGCTGTATCTCAATGAACACGTTAAACCGACATTAGAGCAATTACGCGCCATTATCACTAACCTGACTCCGAGTAAGTTTGTTATCCTCGACGACGCCTTCCAGGGCGACAACCAGCTCAAAACCAATCTGGTTCAAACCTGTAAAAGCTATGATGTAGAGTTGTGGACGGTGTAAGATGGCAAAGCAAAAACAAAACTATGCCTTTATTGACAGCCAGAACCTCAATCTTGGAGTGCGTTCACTAGGTTGGAAGCTAGACTACAAAAAGTTTCGTTTGTATCTAAAAAATAAATATAACATTGGCGAAGCGTATGTATTTATCGGCAAGACTGACGGCAACCAAGATTTATATACAAGTTTGCAACAAGCGGGTTATACACTAATATTCAAGCCAACCGTGGCATATTTTGAAAATGGCAAGCGTACCATGAAGGGTAATGTAGACGCTGAACTAGTGTTGTATGCTTCGGCAAAACTGTACGATGATTATGAAAAGGCGATTATCGTGAGCGGCGACGGTGATTTCTACTGTTTGGCTGAATATTTACAAGAAAATGACAAACTGTTGAGGATTATTACGCCAAACCGACACTATTCTAAGTTATTACGGAATTATCGTCAGTTTATCACTAATTTAGAGCCGCTAAGAAGTAAACTTGAACATCACACGAAAAAGCCGGCTCGTGCGGTCGGTCGAAACCTTAGGCAGAGCCGGCAAGGTGTTCAGAATATGCGGTCGGTCGAAACCTTAGGCAAGCTGAAACATGGTGATTCACATACAAGAATAGCAAAAAAAGGTAAAAAAAGCAACACTAAAAAAGTGTTACAAGGTGCTAAAAATGAAAATTAAATACGATTCCAGCCAGCCGTTCCAGTTACAAGCTATTAGTGCTATTACAAGTGTTTTCGATGGTCAGCCTGACGACGCTGATGCGTTTGATGCAGTGTTGCGGTCGCGATCGGTGTACGGCGACCAGATTGGGTTTTTTAATGAAATTGGTGCAATTGGTAATAATTTGCTACTTGACGATGATGCGATATTAGAAAATGTGAAGTCAATACAAAACGACAACGGTATCGCTCCGGTTGAAAAGCTGAATGGCATGAACTTTAGCGTTGAGATGGAAACAGGTACTGGCAAAACCTATGTATATCTACGCACAGCGCTGGAAATGGCGAAATTGTATGGTTTTTCAAAGTTTATTATCATCGTGCCGAGCATTGCCATCAAAGAGGGCGTGAAAAGTAGCCTCGACAGTATGCGCGAGCATTTCACGCGTGAGATGGGGTATAGTCCTTACGAAGCATCGGTGTATGATGGTAAAAATCCAGAGGTGGTACAGAGTTATGCTACCAGCACTATGATGCAGTTTATGGTTATGACAATTGATGCAATTCGCGGCAATAAGAATACACGAGTGATTCATCAAGAGCGCGATAAGCTAAATGGTATTGCCCCAATTGAATATCTGGCCGCCGTCAATCCGATTGTCATCATGGACGAGCCGCAAAAGATGGAGAGTGAATTATCGACGAGTGCAATTAATGATTTGAACCCGATGTGCACATTGCGCTATAGCGCCACGCATACTCACGACTACAACATGATGTATCGGCTCGATCCAGTTGATGCTCACCGGGAGAAGTTGGTGAAAAGCATCGTGGTGGCGAATGCTCAGCAAGAGGGTAGTGATGCTAAGCCATATATCAAACTCATCGATGTGCGTAATACGCCGAAACTTCAAGCTTATGTCGAAGTCTTGGTTCGCGACACAAAGGGAAAAGTTGGGCGAAAACCACTGTGGGTTAATCATCACGACAAACTGGATATTCGCACTGGCAATAGTATTTATGAAGGCTATACCATCAATGAAATTTCGACGGTTCCAGCGAGTGTAGAGGTTGGATCGCAAGGGGTCTTGATGCTTGGTGAAAATTGGGGCGGTAACGAAGATCAGGTTATGCGCGAAATGATTCGCGTGACCATAGCCGAGCATATTAAGCGTGAATATTTATTGCGCGGTCAAGGTATTAAAGTGCTGAGTCTATTTTTTGTTGATAAAGTGGCGAGCTATTTGGAGTATGACACTGATGGCGATATGGTTGACGGAAAATTTGCCCGCTGGTTTGATGAATTATATCAGGAAGAGCGAAGAAAGAGCCGTTTTTACGAAGATATCATGCCTGAAAATCCAAGTGAGATTCGAAAAGCATACTTTGCTGAGATGCGTAAGGGCGGTAAAACGAGCTTTGTCGATAGCAAAGAGGGCAAAGGCAATGCACAGGATGAGTCGGCTTATGACCTAATCATGAAAGGCAAAGAAAAACTGCTTGACCAGGCAAATCCGGTGCGGTTTATTTTTAGCCACTCGGCACTGAAAGAAGGTTGGGATAATCCGAACGTATTTCAAATTTGTATGATGCGCGAGAGCGGCAGTGAGAATGATCGCCGACAGACGATTGGGCGGGGTTTGCGCTTGCCAGTGCGTCAGGACGGTACGCGAGTGTTTGACGAACAGATCAATCAGTTGATGGTGGTCGCCAATGAATCGTATCGTGATTTTGCTAATAATTTACAAAAGGAATATAAGAAAGCTGGTGTTAAGATTGGTTTTGTGCGGCGTAGTGAGTTTGCGCGAATAGTACTGCACGATAATCCAAGTAGTATGCTGGGACATCAGAAGTCGAATGAGATTTGGGAGTGTTTGCGGCGTCGCAGTATGATTGATGATGAGGGTCGGGTGCTGGCGAATTTCGCGCCGAATAATATTGGCTTTACGCTTGATTTACCTGGCGATCTACAAAAATATCATGCTGAGGTGGTCGATATTATTGAGGGCTGTAAGATTGATAAATTTGTTAAGGATGCACGTAAAAAAGAGAAGATTCGTCCCAATAAAGAAGTTTTGTATAGTCCGCTACTCGAGGAATTGTGGAAGCGAATTTCGCACAAGACGACGTACCGTGTGGTATTTGATAACGGCCAGATTATTATGGCGGCGATCAATGCCATTAAAGCTAAACCTGAGCTTAAGCCATTAAGAGTTGAAGTGAAAAGACATAGGGTGCTTTTGAAGCGCGGGGGTGTTCATAATGACGGTATGGTCGGCGAAGCAACACATGACTTGGCGGGAACGTTTGAGCTGCCAGATATCATCTCTGAGTTGCAGGATAGTACTGGCCTCACTCGACAAACAATTGTTGACATTTTGATTGGTAGCGGCCGGTTGCATGAGTTCTTAAAAAACCCGTATGACTATGTGCAAATGGTGAAGGGTGCGATCAAGTCAGTGCTGGCACAGGTCGTGGTGGATGGCGTTGAGTATGAAAAGATGGGAGAGCGTAATTATGAACTTCGCAATTTCCAAAAAGATAGCGATGAAGAAATCGAACGATTTATTGATCGGTTATATCAAGTCAAAAATCAACAAAAAACGGTGACAGATAGATTGGTGCTGGATTCGACGACCGAACAAAAGTTTGCTGAATATTTGGACAGCCGTGAAGATATCAAATTATTTCTCAAGTTGCCGTCGAAGTTTACTATACCGACACCTGTTGGTGACTACAACCCAGACTGGGCAATTGTCAAAGAAGTCAATGGTGTAGAAAAAATATATATGGTGCGTGAGACGAAGAATGGTGGTGAACGCGAAGACGAGTTGCATAAAATTGCTTGTGCCAAGAAGCATTTTGAGACAATTGATATGTGTGATTACGCCAAATCAACGCCTGATGATTGGCGGGTGTAAACATGTTGATAAAGAGCTGTGAAATAGCTTTGGGAGAATGCATGAACAAACCAAATAAATCCATCACCATCGCTCGCGCCATCATCCGCATTGGTGATGCTGCCAGGGATGCCAATGATTATAGTTTGCTGGGCACGCTGCATGAGATAGTGGAGCAATTGTCGCAGTATGGCGTTAAGGATGCCGATGTCGATATGGATTTGCTGCTGGAATATGTCGAGGCGGTGGATGGTTGCGATTATTGCCGAGTGGTTGACGGTAAGCCGAGTGTTGAGAAATTAACAATGAAAATTAATCAGCAGCTAGCGCGCCGCGGTCAGGCACGGGTGGAAGCGAGCGACCAGTCAGTGTTAAAATTTGAGCCGCTGGTTCATTTGGTGACGGCGGCGTATGCTAAAAACGAAGATGGCATGACGTTGGGCTTGTCGATAGCGCTGGTCGTCAATCAGGATGGTTCGGTGGATCTGCCGCGCGAGCATTTTTTGAACGCAGAACTGCTCGATTATTTTGATGAAAATCGCCCAGTTAATTGGCATTCTGTCGAGCGTGATTTGCCGCCAAACTTGCACGGCTATCATTTGGTAGCAGGTTCGGTAGAAGTGCAGGAGATTTTGCCGCGGGAGTTGGAGGCGATGTCGTTTTAAGGGTAATGATTATTGAATCATGAAAATCTCCGTCCATCTCAAACCCAACTCTCGCCATCGCGAAGAAGTCGTCCCGAACGATGATGGTTCGCTGACAATCTACACCAAGGCGCCAGCCATTGAAGGGCGAGCGAATCTAGCGGCAGGAAAGTTGTTGGCAAAATATTTTTGCGTGGCACCATCAAAGGTAAAATTGGTGCGCGGCGCGGCTTCGAAATATAAGCTGTTTGACATTGATTAGTCGGACTAATTCAACCGTTGTATCGTCACGAACGAATATCCCTGCTGCTTCAGTGAGCTTAGGATGCACGGCACGGCATTGACGGAAGTTTGGTGGATGTCATGCATCAAGATGACGGCTCCAGGACGAGCGCCAGCGACGGCACGTGAACAGACGATCTGGCTATTGCGATCAGCCCAATCCCGCGTGTCGACCGACCATAAGATTGACGACATGCCACGCGCCCGAAGTTGCTCCAAAAACACACCATTGACGGCGCCATAAGGCGGGCGCAAGATGTTCGGTTTGACGCCAGTGGCTTGTCTGATGGCCTCGTTAGTACGGTCAATTTCGCCAGCAATTTGGTCAACTGATAGCTTAGGTAGTTCCGGATGTGACCACGAGTGATTACCCAGTTGATGACCACGCGCCTGTATGCTGCGTACGACGCTAGCTTGCCCAGAAACTTTGCTACCAATCAAGAAAAACGTCGCTTTTGCACCATACTGATCCAAGATGTCCAGTAGGTGCGCGGTGTATGGACCCGGTCCGTCATCAAACGTCAGTGCAATCACTTTATTACCAGTAGTTGGTGCTGGCGCTGGTTCTGGCTTTGGCTCGGGTGGCTTGGGAATATTGGCTAGTTTCCGAGCTGTTGGATTTTGTAGGTATTTGCTGACGGAAGAAATTGGCACAGTGATGGTCATCTCGCCATAAGATGACGGTAGTAGCGATGCCTGGCCAAGCGGCCAAGCCAGACTATTGCCATTATCAGTAATAACAAAATTAGACAGAGTCTCTTTGGTGATTATTCCGTTAAGATCAAGTTCTGGTTTATCGCGCTTCTTAATTGTCTGAGCAATATTGTCCTTGGCGTAGTTTATGATTGCTTCGATAGCCTCGTTTGATCGCTCGGTAAAATCTTCCAGGCTAATAATCTCACCAGATTTTTTATCAAATGTCCAAAAATGCGTCAACGACACCGGATGCGCGCCGTGCATGTCTTGCTTGATATTAACGATAATCGACAGAGATGCTGAGTTATTGTGAGTAATTTGGTAGCTGATAGTCTCAGTCATTGGTCGGTCGAATACTGTCGCCAAAAGAACTGTACTGCGGAAATCATTATCAATTTTATTAACCGTCTCGGCAACAGTGCGGTTGATTTTTTTATTTTCAGTAATTGGGTATTCAATCGACACCTTTTCTCGTTTATTATTTCTGGTCACGAATTTTGAGCGAATTCCAGAATAGCGCGAATCGGTGAAATAATATTTTTCATCAGTTGGGGCGGTTATTTTTTGTGAATGTGATTGGCTAAGGTAATATATTCCACCAGAAATAGTTACTATAAGTGTAGTTACTAGAGTAAGTATGATGAATATTTTTTTTGATTGAGCTTTTTCTTTTTTTCTGTGAATTCTCATACTATATTAAGTATAGCATTAGTTTTGTTACAATTAACTATAGCAAGGTTAGTTGGCAAAATTACTTAAACTGCTATAAGGAAAGGAATTTATAATGGCGAATCTTAAGCCTATCATAACGGTTAACCAACTTGTTAAAACTTATGATGGCAAGAATGTAGTTGATGACATATCATTTGAGGTCAAGAAAGGCGAGATTTTCGGTATTCTCGGCCCCAACGGCGCTGGTAAGACGACGACGCTGGAGATGCTGGAGGCTTTAAGGACGATTGATGGTGGCGCGGTGACCATCGACGGAATTGATGTTGCCAAGCAGCCGAAGCACATTAAAAATATCATTGGTATCCAGCTGCAATCGACGACGTTTTATGACAAGCTAACCCTGCGCGAACAGCTGAAAATGTTTGCTAGCTTGTACGGACAAACGGTTGACGCCGACGCGCTGCTGGCCAAGGTGCAATTGACCGACAAAGCCAAAAGCTATGTCGAGCAGCTCTCAGGCGGGCAGAAGCAGCGCTTCGCCATCGCGTCGACGCTGGTTAATAACCCGACGGTGCTATTCCTTGACGAGCCGACCACTGGCCTCGACCCGCAGGCTCGCCGCAATCTCTGGGATTTGATCAAAGAGATTCGCGATGAAGGTATTACTATCGTGCTAACGACTCATTACATGGACGAGGCTGAACTGCTATGCGACCGCCTGGCGATTATGGATAATGGTAAAATCATCACCATTGATACGCCGCACAATCTGATCCAGCAACTACTGGTGCGCGGTTTCAAGAAAAAGCAGGTTGTCGAACAGGCCAATTTGGAAGACGTATTTATTGACTTAACAGGAAAGGCGATTCGGGATTAGTATGAAAAAATATTGGACTGGTGTATTCGGGCAAGTACG
>CBDFCQ010000008.1:0-22544 GCA_965246075.1 uncultured Candidatus Saccharibacteria bacterium | reverse complement strand
CAATTTTCGACTGGCTCCACGAGATTTCTAACGAGAAAATTAAAGCAGAACGACGCTGGCGGCGTATCAGCACCAACCCCGACATCATCCAAAATTCACGCATTTTTGATGTTGTGGCCTCATTTGAAAAAGGCGCTGTTGCAGAGACCGTTGTTTTCCTTATTGATAAGTCTGACAATTATTTACCAGAAGAAGAGGACCTTAATTTCATATCGTTTGCCGCCCATGAGCTTCGCGGTCCGATTACTGTTATTCGAGGCTATCTGGACATTATCACTGAAGAATTTGCTGGGCGACTGCAGGGTGACGAGCAACAGCTGCTTGAAAGGCTAACGGTGTCCGCCAACCGACTATCAAGCTACGTCGACAATATCCTTAATGTGGCACGATTTGATAGACATCACTTAAAGGTCTACCTCCTGGAAGATACCGTTTCGAACATTTACGCCTCAATTGCCGACGACATGCAACTACGTGCCTCGACCCAGCATCGCCTACTCAGTGTTAATATTCCAGATGATTTACCGACTGTAGCGGCTGATCATGGTAGCATCGGGGAAGTTATCGGTAATCTAATCGATAACGCTATTAAATATAGTTTTGAAGGCGGCTCTGTAACCGTCTCGGCAGAGAAAAAGGGTGACTTCGTAGAAATATCCGTAGCTGACAACGGAATTGGAATGCCCGCTAACGTTGTAAATAATCTATTCCACAAGTTTTACCGCTCACATCGATCACGTGAAGCTGTAGCCGGCACGGGTATTGGTCTTTACATCTGCAAGGCTTTCGTAGAATCGCATGGCGGCTCAATCACTGCTCGCTCCCGTGAAAATGAAGGCTCAGTTTTCTCATTTACCCTACCAATTTACGCCACAGTTAAAGACAAATTACTAGAAGACGGCCAGCTGAATAATCAATTAATAAGAAGAAATGGCGGATGGATAAAAAATCACGCCATGTATAAAAACTAGGAGAGATTATGATAAAGACAATTTTATGTGTAGAAGACGACCGCTTTATTGGCGAAATGTACGTCAGAAGTCTGCAAAAAGCCGGCTATGACGTAACCTGGGTGGTTGATGGCAATGACGGGCTGGTGGCGGCACGTAATCAGCAATTTGATCTAATTATTCTGGACTTGATGCTGCCAGAGCAGCGCGGTGATCAGATTTTAAATTCACTCCGTAATAATAATGTCGATCTAATCCCGAATAGCAAGGTGCTGATTATGACTAATTTCGAGCAAGATGAGTCTTCTCGCAAGTCTGTGATGGGTCGCGTCGATGGCTATCTGATTAAAGCCGACATTACGCCACGCAACCTCATTGAAGTCGTTAAGCAGATGGACAATGATAAATCATAAATAAAAAAGACGGAAAACTCCGCCAGAATATTTTTGGTGACCCCACCGGGAATCGAACCCGGGTTGCCAGGATGAGAACCTGGTGTCCTAACCGCTAGACGATAGGGCCGTAACTCCATGGATTATACCATGAAGAAGGGGGGAGTGTCTACTTTTTCTCTATGTTAGACGTCGACTTTTTATGATAAGACAGTATAACCCAAGAGCTATATATTAAAACGACCAGAAAAATAACAATAGGAGAGAAATAAAAATTGATCATATCAATAGTCGACAAGACCTTTACGATGAATACGTCTTTATTGGCAATGGGGAAAAATAGCCCGAATCGTAAAAAGATGACTAATACATAAAATATGACCGTCGCACATCCAATAGCAGTCAAGACTTTTGAAACTTTATCAGTAATCCAATATCGTCCAGTTTTATACCAATAGATTGAAATGCAAGCAAACATTAATATATATAATCCTAATGCTTCTAATATATAGCCCAAAGGACCAGCAAACGACTTAAGTATACCCAATAAGGTACTAGTGGAACCCACCGAGATGAGACAAATTATCACAAAGACCGCAGTTCGCCTAAGAGCCTTATTCTTCATATCTTTAGTAGGACGTACATCAACACCACGCTGCCACTCATCCATATCCTCCTCGCGCGGAAACGAACTATTTGCTAATAGGTCAATTATATCCATAGGCGTCGGCAAAGAACAGCTCACCAACTCAACAGAAAAGATAATTACAGGAAAAAGCACCAAGACATCTACTGGTACAGACTTACCGTATACCCAAAGTGCCATAAGAACTATTACCGACAACACAGAAGAGTAGATTGCCACCCTTGGGCTATCCTTTACCATTTTGTTAACATTTTGATAATCACCACCCCTATACCACCTAATCATAAAACTAATCAGTAACAGAGAGCTAGCCATAGATGTAGTCAGAATGATTTCTGTCAAGAAAAGGACGTATCTGTCATACTGTCCTAATCCTCGCACTGACACGTAAACCCCCAATAGTATAATGATAGTGAATATTATAGAAAAGAGTACAACACGATTGAAGGCTCTCTTTTTCTCCGTATTGCCATAGTTTAGTGCATTGCTTACGTCGGGATTATTGTTTCGGTTATTATATTGATCATTATTCATAGAATTATTCTCCTGACTATTATATTTTCAAATTATTATCCTATCGCAATTAATAAAGGAATCAGTATTGCAAGCAGGAAGAGAATCGCAATAATGGCAATGATCATAGGCTTGATCCACTTATATGAAAGTGGTTGATTCTCGTAATGCTCCGCATAATCTAAATGACGTTTTTCTACGTTCTCTTCAATAGACTTTATGCGACGACCTCCTATATAACACGACGCTGTAATCCAAGAGACATACGCTAGCGCCACCAGCGTGCTGATTAAGGCAATAAATTTAAAAAACAAGAACATCAAAGATATAGGAAGCCATATTATTGAATATTTATCTTCCATATCAGCTGACGGGCTCAAGAAAGACATAATCGTGTAAAAAATTATAGCGGTAAAAAATGAGTTAACTAATTTGCCGTTTTTCACTAGATAATTCGCAATCCAATACCGCCCAGATTGATACCAATAAATCGAAATACAGATAAGCATCCCTATAATCATAGCCGCAATAGGAAATATGACCTCAACGAGCGACGCTAATCCAGCACCAGCATATAGTACATCACGACTATCAAATACAACAATAGCAAAAAACACCGGCACAAGAAGACAGAGAATTATGTAAATTATGGTATATAAAAGGGCGTGTTTTTTCTCTATTTTTCCATCAGTAATCGACATATTAATGGCATATCGTCGCACCGACTCTTCATTAATAATCTCCAGAGCGGAAGCAAAAGCGGCGACAGGAGAGAGAAGGAGTGTGAATATTGTTATAGGCCTATCAGACCCCCAGAGCAACGCTAAGAATACCACTACGACTATTGCAGCATAAAAGCAGCCTTGGGACTATTTTTCACCGCCTGACTGATGAAATGGTAGCGCCCTTTTTTATATTGTATGATCATAGACTCAGCCAAAAGTAGAGAGATATACATAACACCAATGGACAAAAATCCAGTAGCTAAGAAAACGCTATAATTCCCAAAATTATCACCACGATTACTTAAACCTTGCCCAAAAATATAAATCCCCGCAAATATCGCAATCACAGAAATAATCACATAAAATACTGCATACTTAAATGCTTTATTCTTATCCATACTCTTATCAAACGAAGGACCCATGGCTACTGAGGGTTCCATAGAAGTTTGTTAATCTTTTACATTTTCAGCATTAGGCAGGGTGGGCGATTCATTATTTGTGAGATTATTATTTTGATTCCGATCCAAATCATTATTCATGCAATTACTATACCACATAACTCTTGAGATTTTCCTGAAAATTCGCCATAATAAAAGGTATGAAAAAGGGCGGGATTTGCTGCAAGCCTCACACAATTTCCAGATTTTGGTTAAGGCGGTTGTGTGAAGTAGCATTACTAAGCTGTTTTACGATTATGCTGTTATACGCATGGGCAAGGTTTATTCCTACCGGCTATCAATTACCGATAGGATTATCTGTCTCTGATAAAGCAGCTGGAGTAGCGGCAATCGGTAGCTTAATTATGCTTATTCTATGTTTCTGGCTGCCTAAAAAACACGAAACCAGTGTCGGTATTTTTGTATATTTATTAACCGTCGTCGTAAGCGCCGTCACCATCATTACTAGTGGTGGTGTCGTCTCGCCATTTTTAGCGATGTGGATCATTGTGGCAATTTTCGCTGGATTCTTTGGTATAGCTATTCTGGGCATAATGGCGCTCCTGGTAGTCTTGCAAATCATCGCCTTCGTCACCCAGAGTGGCATAAATACGCAGTTTATCATTGGACATATATTTTTTGGATTCCTGCCTCTAATATTTAGTCTTATTCTCTGGGGTCGCCGTCAGCAAAGCGATAATAGCGTATCTAACCTAGAGAACAAGCTCTCTGCCGTTGAAGGTAAATCTGATGTAGTTATCAATGCTATCAATGACGGTGTCCTGGCTATATCTAAAGACGGCAATATTGAACTAATCAACCCATCAGCTCAACAAATTATCGGCTGGGAGCAAGGCGACGCACTTGGACTGAATTGGAAAAGCGTTCTGAAACTGGTTGCTTCAGATGGCAAAGAAGTTGACGAGCTTGAAAATCCAATCTCTCAATCTTTATCTAAAAATCAACCAGCCCACAGTGATAAATTCTTCCTATTAACCAGTTCCGAAAAACGAATCCTTGTTTCAGTAGTCAGCTCTCCGGTTGGCACAGACGGAGAAGGGGTTATTGTGGTATTCCGAGACATCACCAAAGAAAAGGCCGAAGAACGCGAGCAGGCTGAATTCATTTCTACCGCCAGCCACGAGATGCGCACACCAGTCGCCTCAATTGAAGGATATCTGGGATTAGCTCTCAATCCAGCCACCGCCAATATCGATGAAAAAGCGCGCGACTTCATCACTAAAGCCCACGAGTCGGCACAGCATTTGGGTCGGCTATTTCAAGACCTACTTGACATTAGTAAAGTAGAAGACGGCCGAATGAAAAATAATCCAAAGATTATCAATATCAATGAATTCCTGAAAGAAATTTTTGAAGGACTAGCGCCAAAAGCCAACGAAAAGCAGCTAAATTATATCTTTGCTCCAGACACGATTGACGAAGGTAAAGAAAAATCGCTACAGCCAATATTCTATGCTAATATTGACCCTGACCATTTTAGGGAGGTTACCAGTAATCTTATAGAAAACGCCATCAAATACACGCCATCTGGAGATGTTACCGTAGATATCACTGGTGACGATAAGCAAATCTCTATAAGCGTTAAAGATAGCGGCATAGGCATTCCCGCCGAGGACATTCCGCATTTATTCCAGAAATTTTATCGCGTTGACAATTCTGACACCCGCGAAATTGGTGGTACTGGCTTGGGGTTATACTTAAGCCGCCGCTTAGCCGAGGCGATGTCAGGCAACTTACGCGTTGAGAGTAAATATAAAGGGGGCAGTACATTCTACCTAGAAATACCACGAGTCAGTAGCGCGGAAGCTACTCAGCGTTTGGAGAACATAAACGCAGAATCCTCAGACCAAGCAGACCCATCTCCTGCTGCCACTGAAGATATTGAAATTACGCCTGAAAATAGTCCAGAAGAATCTATTATTGAATCTCCAGATATTACCAATGGCGCGACCTCCACACAGACGCCAGATACATCCACCCCAGAACCTCAAACGGCAAGTCCACAAGCACCTAAAACTTCTACCGAGCCAACCCTGGCTGAAATTGAAGAAGAGATAAAGAGAAACCGGCAACAGCTATCAGTTCCTGGTCGCGAATAATAGCCATAAGTACTATAGATTTTTTGTCAAAACTCCAGTATAGTATAGGTATATGACAAAAATTTTATTGGTCGAGGACGACAAAAGCTTACGTGAGATTTACGGTGTGCGGCTTTTGGCGGAGGGCTACGATATCGTTTCGGCGGGCGACGGCGAAGAAGCTCTGGCCATGGCAATCAAAGAACGTCCGCAATTGATCTTAAGTGACGTGATGATGCCAAAGATTTCCGGCTTTGATATGCTAGACATTCTGCGCTCAACGACGGAAACAAAAGACGTAAAAGTAATCATTATGACAGCCCTATCTTCAGAGGACCAGCGAAAGCGTGGCGAGCAACTTGGAGCTGATCGATATTTGGTTAAATCTCAAGTAGGTATTGAAGACGTTGTCAGGGCAGTCCATGAGGCTTTAGGAGATTTGCCAGGCGTCGGAACAAATCCCGTACCAGTTTCACAGCCAGCTCCTGCACATACGCCAGAGCCACAAGCTCCAGCACCGCAACCGATAGCTAGACCCGACGTGTCTTCACTGTCTCCACAACCGCAGACCGCTCCAACTATCACACCAACATTACCTACAGCAAATCAGTTTGCGCAACAAACACAGCAAACCTATCAGCCACAAACTCCAGCACCACAGCCGGTTCAGCAGCCAACACCAGTAGCTATGCCGACACCGCCAGCACAATCAATAACATTACCGCAACCTACAGCACCTTTCTCTTCGTCAGCGCCGCGCCCATCTGGACTAGGCGACCGGATTATCCAGCCACTACCTGCTGACAGTTCGCAAAATTCTGTTGATATCTCTCAACTCATGGCTAGGGAACTAGACGCCAATCCAACGTCAACGGCACAGCCAGCAAATCCAGTCACGCCGCCCCAGGTCACCCAGGCACCTGTCGAGACTCAGGTTGGCGTCGAAACAACCCAACCACAGACCGTTCCCACGCAAACACCACAAGCCTCACAGCTACCACAACCTCCATCAACAACCCCAGAACAATGACAGACTCTCACAACGACCAAAATTCTTGGCGTCTTAACAAATTTGTGGCGCTAAGTTTGGGTGTTTCTCGTCGTAAGGCTGATGAGTTGATCGAGAAAGGGAAGATTATAGTTGATGGGCAGCCAGCCAGATTAGGACAGCAGATTTCTAGCACAAATCAGATTACCTACGATGGTCAATCCTTAGAAATTCAGCCAAAGAAGCTGATTGTTCTGCATAAACCCACAGGCTACCTCTGCTCACGTGCCTCCCAGGGCGGCGTGCCAACAATTTACAAACTCTTGCCAAGACACCTCCATCACCTCAAACCCGTTGGTCGCCTAGACAAAGACAGCTCTGGCCTAATTCTACTCACCAATGACGGTGATTTTGCGCATACCATGACACACCCGTCTTTCTATAAGATTAAGCGATACCTAGTTACAATCGACAAGCCGCTGCAGCCTCTCCATCGGCAGATGATTAATGATTTTGGCGTGCAGCTACCAGACGGACCCAGTCAATTAACCCTCGAAAGACAGCATGATGGCGATGACTACCGCTGGATAGTCCAGATGAGCGAAGGGCGCAATCGTCAAATCCGCCGTACATTTGATGCACTAGGCTACACCGTCAAAAAACTCCATCGTACGGATTTTGGGAAATATTCCCTCGGAGAACTTAAGAGGAGTGAGTGGAAGGAAGAGCAAATCTCCAACTAGCCTATTTACATTTCATAAAAAACATCGTAGAATATCTTCTGTATTTAAATTTTATAAAAAGAATAACTTATCATGAAATCACCAGAATCACCGCGGAAAGAGACAGACATAAGCCACGGACAGGCCGCAGAAGCTTGGTTGGACCTACAAACATTAACGCCAGAAATTGACTCCATAGAAGAAAGGCGCGAGCGTATTTTAGAATTGTATTCAGGAAAAATAAATAAATCTCTTCCTAAAATAATAAATAAACAGGTCTCTGATTATGGCAAGGTGATAGTAGATTTAGAAAATATTGCAAAAAAACTTAATCTAGAAACATTACCCATAGTAAAACAATACTACTGTATATATACTTCTAAAAATCGCTACTATATACTCATAGATAAACAATCTTTGGTAATATATATTGCGGACTTTCCAAACAATGTCCAAGCCGTCAATGATACTGAAATGGGAGATCTGTCGATACGGAAGTTTGACTATAGTAGTCTAGACGATATATCTGACTATTTGAAAATAGAGAGCTCATGCAGCCGCTGGCTTAATCATCGCCTCAAAGAAGGCCCTAGAAGTATTACGTCTAAGATATTGCACAACTAATAGTCACCGACAACCGCCTCCTCGCCAAAACGCCCTAAAACTGTTATAATCTATAATCATGTCAAAATTACCAACTGTCGCTATTATTGGTCAAGCTAACGTCGGCAAGAGCTCGATGTTTAACCGTTTAACGCGCTCTCGCACTGCTATAGTCGCCCGTGAGGCCGGCACCACCCGCGACAATGTTGTTGGCAAGGTCTCATATAAACGCCACGCGTCATCTCCTAATGATAATGTGGCAGACGCGACACCTCCTGCGCTGGAGGCCGTGAAACGTTCGCGAGAAGCGGACGTTTCAGCCGAACGCTCGCAACAAATCTCCAGTGGAGATTTGAGCGAAAAGAGTACTCCAGCGAAGGAGTGTGGCGCGAGTGCAACCGCCGAATTCTGGCTCATCGACACCGCCGGTCTTAAAACTGCCGAAGACGAATTCGAAGCTACTATCCAAGACCAAATCGCCGATGCTTCTGCTGCTGCCGACGTCATTCTCGTCATGGTTGATTCTACTGTCTATCCATCAGACGCCGACCGCCAACTCGCAAAAAAGGCCTTAAAGAGCGGCAAGCCCGTCCTCCTGATCGCCAATAAAGCCGACCTCAAAGGCTCGCTCCACACCGACGAATTCAAACGACTTGGCATTAAAACCATAATCAAAACTTCCACCGAGCATAACATCGGCATCTCCAAACTTCTTGATAATATCGCCGATCTCATTCCGCCAGCCACTCAAACCGCACCTGACGACATCATCCGCGTCGCCTTGATCGGCCGGCCAAATGTTGGTAAAAGTAACTTGTTCAATACTTTGGCGGGCAAGCAGCAAGCCATCGTCGCCAACGTCGCCGGCACAACTCGCGACGTAAACCGTGTTCAAGTTCGTTATCACGGTCAGACGATTGAACTGCTCGACACCGCTGGAATTCGCCGCCAAGGAAAGCAAGAAACGGGAATTGAAAAGTTCTCAGTTCTTCGCACAATGCAAGCCATAAATGAAGCCGACGTTTGTCTGCTTCTTATGGATGTCAATGAACTTAACGTTCAATTGGATCAGCGCCTAGCTGGAATTATTGACGAGGCGGGCAAGGGGCTTGTTCTGGTCGTCAGCAAATGGGACTCCGTCGAAGGTAAAGATGCTTACACACACGATGAAATCGCGCCACAAATCAGCTATAATTTCAAGTTCACGCCGTACGCACCATTGATATTCACTTCTTCCGTTACAGGGCAGAATGTCGCTAAGTTATTCGACCTAGCGCTTGATATCTATAAGCGTCGTCGCCAAGAATGTAAAACTCGCGCCTTAAACGACATTTTACAGAAAGCCATCGCCGCACATCCGCCAGCTGGTCTGAAAAATTCACACCCGAAGCTGCGCTACATTGTCCAGACTGACGTTGCTCCGCCATGGTTTGTTATTTACGGTAGTAATCTGAAATTTGTCCACTGGAGCTACAAACGTTATCTGGAGCGAACTTTACGTGAAGCTTTCAATTTTGCAGGAACGCCAATTAAAATGTCTTTCCGCGATGAAAAGCAATTAAAGGCCAATCGTGAACGCGTTGCGCGTGGTCTGGCGCCAGTCACCAAAGCCTACAAGCAGGCCAAGAACGCCGAAAAAGGCATATAATACCACATTTTTGACAAAATCTATTGACATTTTATTATATTAGTGATATAAATAGATACAGCTTTTGTTGACAAGTCGAGTAAATCCTTGTCCGAAAGCGCACTTTGACAAGCAGTTGAGAATAAAGCAAGGTGAGATTTTAGGGCGTTATTTTAGCGGAAGCAAAATAGTGTCGTGAAACCTCACCTTGCCACACGCCATCCGGGCGCCAGAGCAGTTTTATAAAACACGGACTTCCGTCCGGGTGAGGAGAAAGATTCGTCATGCGTCGTTCATCCATGCGTCGTAACAAAAACAACATTACGGGACTCACCGTCCTATTCGTTCTGGCTATCGTTGTCTTCTTCGGGTTTAACAGCTGTGCCACTTCGGTGGCACAGATGAATACCCACGAAGAAGTTGCCACTATCTGTGGCAAAGAATCGGTTCAGGTGGGGAGCGGCGACAACCGCTCTCATGAGTATCGCGTTTACACGTCGGGATCCACTTACGTAGTAGAGGACTACTACGGTATCGGCGGAATCCGCCTCAATAGCGCGGACGTCTACGGCCGCATTGAGGCAGGTAGGACTTACGTGATTAAGTCCTATGGCTGGCGTGTTCCGTTGGCCTCAAGCTTCTGGAACATCACAGAAGCGACACCCACAGACCAAAAACCCACCGGCACATGTGGCTAGCGCCGCGCCGGCCGAACTGACAGCCGCCGAACTGACATCTGCCGAATTTGGCGGTCTCTCTCCGCCTATTATTCTCCTGCTTGTCAGTTCGCTCCATAGATGCGTGTCTATGCTGATGAGTCGGAAACGACGAAAGCGAACTTTTATTCAAACATCATCAATTGCGCAGACAAAACTTCACGCGTAATTTCGTCCGCACGTTCACCAATTAGCACAATTTTTGCTGGCTCTTCCGCCGCAGAATTAGCTATTTGAATCTGATTTTCCGTTGCCTCCAAATGATGCCGCACGCCATTATCATCAATAAAACAACCCTTCATTCGCCTGAGTTTATAAGCATCAAAAAGTTCCGGCCAAATTTTCTCCAGAGTCGCCGCAGCAATTTTCATACCAGAAACATCCAGCACAGCATACGTCGGATTATCCGGCACGACCAGCTCGCCGTCATACTTATCAAAAAACGCCAACAAACCCGACGGCGTCGTCATTTTATTGATATCAAATTTACCTCGTGGCGCGCTCAGTATTTTTCCGTAAGGTAGGGAGCTCAGCTTAGATTCATACCGCAGTCTCTCGTCGTCACCTAGCAAATCTTCTTTGGTCACTAAAATCATATCCGCCGCTTGCAACTCAATTTCATGCGCCGGCTCAATTCCATGTAAAATCTCATGTGCGTCAATAACATAAAAACTCTGCGCCAACTCATACTTATTGAATATTTGTGCATTAATCAACTTCTCGACCAAATTCATCGTTCGCGCCACACCAGTCGCCTCGATAAACACTGGGGCGGGGGAATTGCGACAAAAGTCAAGTAACATTCGTGTCAATGCATGCTTTGACGAGCAACAAACACAATCGCCAGCCAAAGTCGTCACAATATCCGCCAACTTTTCCAATCGATAACCGTCAACGTTTTCATTAGCATATTCATTCTCAATCACCCGAGAACCCTTATAGTCACTTTGTTGCAATAAGAACTCAAGAACACTAGTTTTCCCAGCACCCAACGAGCCGTTCACCAAATACAACGGAACTTTATCGATAACTGCTCGCCCATCATCAAACGGCGCGTTAACACTAAATTCCAAATCATTGTCACGCTTTGCCATATGCTTATTATACGTCATTTTCACAAGGTGATATACTAAGTCTATGAAAGTCATCTTAGCGTTGGGAAATCCAGGCGAAAAATACACAAACACGAGGCATAATGCTGGGTTTTTGGCTATTGATAAATTTGCATCAGAGCAGGGGAAAACCTTTTCAAGTAAGCCGAAGTTTTCCGCGGATATTGCCGAACTCAATATTTCTGGAGAAAAAATCCTGCTGGTTAAGCCAACTACTTTTTACAACGAGGTTGGAATTTCCGCCCGAGCAATCTTAGATTTTTACAAATTGACATTGGACGATTTACTAATTATTCACGATGACACAGCGCTGGGCTTCGGTAAAATTCGAACCCGCAAAGGCGGACGAGACGCGGGCAGCAACGGATTGAAATCTCTGCATTCTCACGTCGGATCAGACTTTTGGCATATTCGTATTGGCACAGACAACTTACTCAGACGTCAAGTCGGTGACGTAGATTTTGTCCTAGGCAAGTTCAACTCAGACGAGCAAAAGATCCTCCAAAGCTGGATATTGCCCGAATCAATTAACTTGGTCGAGAAGTTTATTAACGGAACTATCGAGCCGTTCAGTATAAAATATTAAACCAGATTCTAGCGTCGTTTTCGCGACACAATTTTTGAAGCGCCATTCTTCAATTGCTCTTCGGCTTGATGTAATTTCGCAGCCGCAGCTTCCTGCAGATTGATCGATCGGGCTTCCAATATGCTGCTACCAACCGCCAAACTCACGAACAACAAGCCTAAGCCGCCCGTTGCCCATTCCGGTAGTTCCAAGTGGAATAATTTGGCAATCATCATCACGCCGAGCGCCATAATTGCCCAGTGAGCGCCATTTTCCAGATATTTATATTTACTAAGCGCGCCTGTTCGCAACAAATATACGGTTAGCGATCGAACCCAAATCGCTCCAGCACCCAGTCCGGCCACGATTAGCAGCACGCTGTTGGTAATGGCGAACGCACCAATCACACCATCAAAGCTAAAGCTGGCATCCAGAACTTCCAAATATAACAAGCTAGCGAACGCCGCCCAGCCAGTTTTAATCTTAACGGATTTCGCGTCATCTTCATGGAAAAATGACCCAAATAGCTCCAACCCAATATGTAGCACAATTCCAAGAACCGCTGAAATCAGCACCAAAGATTTATGCGGCGCCTCGACCGTAAAATACAAAACAGCCGCCACGCTAAGCATTATGCACACCTTAAAGTTCTCAAATCGCCCAGCCTTCGCCAAAATCGGCTCAACATGCCGCATCCAGTGAACACGCTTGTTGTAATCGATGAAATAGCTAAGCCCAATCATAATCAAAAACGCACCACCAAACGCGTCAATCATCGGCGACGCTTCGTGCAGGATCTTGCCGTACTCGACAGGTTTATGTAGCGCCAGATTGACAACATCCATAAATCCGTGACCGCTCGCAATCATCACAATAGCAATTGGTAATATAAATCGAACGACAAACACCGCCACAAATATGCCAGCCGTCAGGAAGACTTTCTGCCAAACTTGACTCATTCCCGCCAAAACCTTACTATTGATTACTGCATTATCAAAACTAAAAGTTACTTCCAAAATAACTAAAATGGCAAATAGCCATAAGCCATTAAGCCCCATTTGCGCAAAAATTAGACCACCTAAAGCCATGGTTAATAGCACTGAAAACCAAAAAATCCGAAACGGATGATGCGAATGTAAAAGATGCTTCATAATGATTTAGTATAACATAAGCATGCGGTATAATTTTATATATGGTGCGCAAGCTATCAGACGGCCGCTTAAAGAAAATACTATCCGCCAACCAGGAATTAATTAACTGGATTGTTTTTGGCACTTTTGTGATTACCATATATTACCTCAGCTCAAAATTTGGCACTATGTTAGTTAATGGGGAGCTTGTAGATTTGTTTACAAAACTACTGCCATCGCTTCAAGATTTTCTTACGCTCACGCTGAGTGTAGTTGTCGAAGCTACACCATTTCTGCTACTAGGAATAATCGTATCGGCACTAATTAGAAAATTTTTACCATCAGATAAACTGCTCAAGATACTACCAAAAAATTCCTTCCTCAGGCGAATTGTGCTGTCAATGCTTGGAATAGCCTTGCCGGTCTGTGAATGTGGCAATGTGCCAGTTGCACGCAGCCTGATGGCGCAGGGCCTTAAACCTGCTGACGTCATCAGTTTTCTATTTGCCGCACCAATCCTCAACCCCATAACCATCATCGCCACTACGACAGCCTTCAGTTTTCAGCCGCAAATGGTCTGGTGGAGAGTCATTTTTGCGCTGATTATCGTCCAAATAACAGCTTTCATTGTTAGTTTATTCAAAGAAGATTCTATACTTAGTCCAGACTTTAAAGAGTATTGCCACGCTCATAAAAACGATTCATCTTTTCTAAAAATATTTGACAACTCGCGCAACGAATTCTGGCAATTATTCACCATGCTGGTCATAGGCGCTAGCATCGCCGCAGCCACCCAAGTATTTGTACCACGCTTCATCATTAACACCGTCGGTGGTGACATTTTTCTGTCGGTTATCGCCATGATCATCCTCAGCTTTGTTGTTTCAATATGCTCAAGCATAGACGCGTTTTTTGCCTTAGCTTATGTACGTAGTTTTACTGCTGGGTCAATCTTGTCATTCTTATTATCCGGACCAATGGTAGACATAAAAATGATTATACTTATGAGGACTACTTTCCGTTGGCACTTTATATCAACAATTGTACTAATAATATTCGCGCTGTCTTTCATGACTGGCGTGGGAGTTAACTTATATGTTCGCTAACTTACTAAGGTCGATGGGCGGGATTTTGGTCTGTGGCTATATCCCCCTATTAGCCAGCCGCGATCAGCTGGGTTTTTACACTCATCCACGTTATCATCTATTTGCCGTTATAATCAGTATAGTTGGAGTTGCACTTTTTCTTATTGATATAATGTTGCAATTTAAAAGCAGACAGTCCCTTAACGGATCTGTCTTTAATTTAAGGAGAGTAAAGGTCAGCTCCTACTTGGCGATTATTATCCTAATAATCGGCTATACACTACCGCCAAAGACGCTATCGCCAAGCAGCCTCGCCCAAAGAGAGAATCCTGCAATTATTGAAGCTGAGAGTCGCTGCGAAATTCCAAAACCAACAGAAAATAGCTCCACAATCTCAATAAACCGATGGAAAACTGCCATGAATTCCTGTAAACAAGCCTCTTACTTCGATAATAAAGATATTACTATCACTGGCTTAGTTTCAAATGACCTACTAAAAAACTACGGATACGATTACTTTTACATTGCGCGCTATGTTATAAGTTGCTGTGCCGTCGATAGCGTTCCAGTAAAAATCGTCGTCGAGAAGAGCTTCTCAGTAGATTACCCGGACGGCACCTGGGTGATAGTCAAGGGTAAACTATCTCAGAAAGTCATCAATGGTCAAGCTGAATACGTGATTACTCAGCCGAACATAACTAAGATAAGCCAGCCTAAATACCCATACGAACTAATGGGAATATAGTGTTATTGCATATTTGTTGCAATAAGTTGTAAAATACTTATCATTATGACACTAAGCGAAATATTCGAGCAGCACGGTTTTCGCCTGACAAAGCCTCGCCAGCAGATTTTCGATATACTAAAAAATTCAGAAATACCTCTTACCGTCGGAGATATTGCAAAAAACTGCAAAAACATTAACCGCACTAGCATTTATCGCACCCTTATCATATTTGATAGACTAAAAATAATTAACACAATATACATTGGCTGGAAAAACTATTACGAATTAGCCGAGCCATTCATGCCGCATCATCACCATTTGTACTGCATAAATTGCCAAAATGCTGAACCGATACAGTCACAGGAGATAGAACGTCTTATAGATTATATCGGTCAAAAACATAGTTTTATAATTACTAAGCATTATTTTGACCTTGAAGGCGTTTGTAAAAAATGCCATCAGCTCCTGACAGACAAATAAATATAAACAACAAAAAAGCACCAGGTAAGGGTGGGCATCACCTGGTGCTTTTTTACCCTTCAACCCACCCGAGCTACCGTCTCAGTGAAGCGTCGTGACTAAAACTCCAAAAGTCCGCGCCTGATTATTATCAACACTGTTTAGTGCTCACCTTAACAGAGGTCGCCTTTGAAAAAGGGTAGTTAAAGGGGTTAGTATGCGCGTAACGTTGAACCGCAAAAAGTGGAGGGTAAGAATACTTAATGCCATTGCGCGCAACCTAACATATAGTTAGAATAGGGGGTATAAGGTGCGTTTGGTTAATGATTACTTAACCAATCGTCCTTGATTATAGCAAACATTTGACAAAGTGTCAATACTTTTCACAACATTTTGTATGGAAATCAAGAGAATTCTACCAGATGAGCATATTTTCACCCAGAGATTAGCACATATTGCCAATCCTCCAAAAAGCTTATGTTATATGGGAAAATTGCCAGAAGCTAACGCACCCGTCGTATCGATTGTTGGTTCGCGCAAACCTTCAGCCTACGGAAAAGAAGTAACCGAGAGATTAGCCACAGAGCTAGCAAGTGCCGGTTGTATAATCGTCAGCGGACTGGCCCTGGGAGTGGATGGAATTGCTCAAAAAGCGGCTTTAGAGGCTGGTGGCACCGTAGTAGCAGTCGTCCCCAATGAACTACCTGACATCTCACCGCGCACCAATTATAAACTAGCCATGGATATAATTAAGAAAGGCGGGGCAGTAATTTCTGAGTGGATGAAAGGTGATAATAAAATAGTAAATCGTTGGAGTTTTCTAGAACGCAATCGATTAGTCAGTGGGCTGGCAGATGGCATTATCATCACTGAAGCCACAGAGAGAAGTGGCACCTTAAATACTGCTTCTCACGCCTTAAACCAGGGCAGAGACTTATTCGTTGTCCCTGGCAACATAACCAGTCCGCTCTCAGCGGGGTGTAATAACTTACTGAAGCAGGGCGCCTATCTAGTGACAGACGCAAATGATATTTTGAATATAATTGCCCCAGAAAAATTACAAAAATCCAGCAGCCCTGAGATGCCACTAAGCTCAACTCCAGAAGAAGCAATTATTATCAAACTGATCTCTAGTGGAATTCGTGATGGCGATGAGCTCCAGCAAAATTCCGGCTTATCGGCATCAGACTTCGCCACAGCGCTAACTATGCTAGAAATTAACGGCGTGATTAAGCCGCTGGGGGCGAATAATTGGACGCTTAAATAGTCTTATCAAACTGCCCATGCTTGCCACTACATATATTTAATATTATCCTTTCTTTTATGGAGCGCGTACTTAAAAACCCAGTAGATTCAACAAGAGACGATGATAAAAAACCATTTTTTAACCGTAAAGGCATTCTACCAACGGCCGTCAGTATTACTGGTACTATCGGATCAATTGTCGGCATAAGAAACATTGATAAACGCTGGGGCTTCCCAACTCTAGTCGCCAGTTCGTTATGTGATGCTGCTGACGGAATGTTATCTCGAGATGAAATTAATATTAAGAAAATAATCGAAAAACTTACGAGAAAATGTGAAGTCTCTTTAGATAGTCCAGAACCGGAAAATAAAGAGACTGGCGAGACGAGACTCGGCGCACTTACTGACCACATAGGCGATAAGATTAAGATGGCTGCTATTCTATACGAGTTATACAGGCGGAGCGCTGCACCAAATATTGTATTGGGCGGTATTGCCGTGTCTAATACGTTTAACGCTGGAATGACCGTAATTAATACAGTTCGCCATCCTGGAGAATCCCGCCCAGTAAAGACTGGCAAAATAGGCATGGCGTGCCAGGTCGCGTCAGTCGCACTTTATGGCGGCGGACATACATTGGAGATCCACGGGAGAACTAAATCTGGAAAAATCCTGCGTACACTTGGTGCTGTTGCATTCATTGCTGGTGTACCATTCATGGTAAAAGCCGGCAAAGAATACACTGAAGAGGCTTTCAAGAAATAACACTACCAATAAGAGATTTTTATTATTGGCGGTTGTGGTTGCGAGGTGATTTGATATAATATAGAGTTATGAAAAATCTCGTCATCGTCGAGTCGCCAGCCAAAGCGAAAACCATTGAGAAATATTTGGGCAAGGATTTCCATGTCTTGTCGAGCGTGGGGCATATTCGCTCAATCGTCAAAAAAACCAAGGACGGTACGCCACCGATTGATGTGGCGAATGATTTTTTTGCCATTTATGAAGTCGATCCCGAGAAAAAGAAAGTCATCACCGAGCTAAAGAAAAACGTCAAAGCCATCGGCAAAGACAATGTCTGGCTGGCCACCGATGAAGACCGCGAGGGGGAGGCTATCGCCTGGCACCTCTGTAAAGTGTTGGACCTGCCGATTGAGACGACCAAGCGCATCGTCTTTCATGAGATCACCAAAGACGCCATCACTAACGCTATCAAGAACCCACGGACTGTTGACATGAATCTGGTGCAGGCGCAGCAAGCTCGGCAAATCCTCGACCGACTGGTCGGCTTTGAGCTCAGCCCCGTGGTCTGGCAAAAGGTGCCAGGCGGCAAATCGGCTGGCCGCGTTCAGAGCCCGGCAGTACGGCTATTGGTCGAACGCGAACGAGAAATCATGAAATTTGAAGGCAGCTCGCAGTTCAAGGTGACCGCCATATTCATCCACAACAATCAAGAATTCAAAGCCGAGCTCAACCAGAAATTTGACTCTGAAGCAGCCGCTCACGAATTCTTGAACAGCCTCAAGCCAGCCACATTCACCGTCAGCGACATCTCAAAGACGCCAGGCACCCGCAACCCAGCCGCGCCGTTTACGACGTCAACTCTGCAACAGGAGGCCAACTCTAAACTTGGTTTTAGCTCCAAAGCTACCATGGCCTCAGCCCAGCGACTCTACCAAGACGGTAAAATCACCTATATGCGTACTGACTCGGTCAATCTGAGCGGGCAGGCCATCGCCAGCGCGACTGATTTCATCAAGCGATTGTACGGCCCGGATTACTCCACCGTTCGCAAATTCAAAACCAAATCCGCCTCCGCTCAAGAAGCCCACGAAGCCATCCGCCCGACCGACATTACCCGCGAAACCGTCACCTCAAACGAACACGACCAAAAACTCTACGACCTCATCCGCCGCCGCACCTTGGCGTCCCAAATGTCGGCAGCGAAATTGGAGAAGACGACAGTGACTATTTGTATTATGGGCAGGGAATTATCTGCTACCGACAAAATATCTGCACAAACCCGAGAATTGAATGACGATGAGGCACGGCGAGGCGAGGACTGTCTGAGCGAAGCGCGTTCCGCAGCCGCCCGAGACGAATCGGAGAGAGAATCTCGGCGTGCGGAAGCCGTTTTGAAGGGAGCGGATAATTCTTTCGGGCGTTTCCACTTTGAGGCCAAAGGCGAAGTCATCACCTTTGACGGCTTCCTACGCGTCTACGGCGGCGGCAAAGACGAAATCTTACCAAAACTCCACTCTGGCGACGCACTTGAAACCCACGACATCACCGCCCGCCAAACCTTCGCCCGTCCACCGGCCCGCTACACCGAAGGCTCGCTCGTCAAGAAGCTCGAAGACCTCGGCATCGGCCGCCCGAGTACTTATGCTACCATCATCGGCACCGTGCCAACCCGCGGCTACGTCGAAAAAGGCGACAGCGAAGGACAGCCGCGCGACGTCATCGTCCTCAGTTACAACGGCGAAGAAGTCAGCCGCGACGTCGTCCAGGAAAAAACCGGCTCCACCCGCGGCAAGCTCATCCCGACACCGAGCGGGGAACTGATCGCTGACTTTTTGACCGACCATTTCACGCAAATCGTTGACTATGATTTCACCGCCAATGTCGAAACTGAATTTGATAAAATCGCCGCCGCCAACCTGGCTAAAAGCGCTATGCTGCACGGATTTTACACGCCATTTCACAAATTGATTGAACAATCGGGCGGCATCGACCGCAGTAAAGTTGGCGCCAACCGCGAAGTTGGCATTGATCCAAAATCCGGCAAACCAATCCTGGCACGCTTCGGTCGCTTTGGTCCAATGTTGCAACTGGGTGCCACTGACGATGAGGACAAACCGCGCTTTGCGCCGCTGCCAAAGGGAGCGAAGATTGAGACGGTTACCCTGGAGCAAGCACTAGAAATGTTCAAATTGCCGCGCGTCGTTGGTCAAACCGAGGATGGACAAGACATCAAAGCCAACATCGGCCGCTTTGGCCCGTACATCCAAGTCGGCAAGCTCTTCGTCTCCATCAAGCCCGAAGATCCGCATACCATCACCCTAGAGAAAGCTCGCGAACTCTATGCCGCCAAACTCCAGGCCGAAGCCGAGAAAAACATCGCTGAATTCTCAGATGGCGTCAAAATCCTCAACGGCCGCTTTGGCCCATACATCACTGACGGCACTAAAAACGCTAAAATCCCTAAAGATACCGACCCAAAAACCATCACTCACGAAAAGGCATTGGAATTGTTAAGTAAAACAGCCGCAAAACCAACCCGTAAGCGAACAACTAAGAAAAAATAGCGATATTTTCTATACTATCCAACAATTTTGGATAATAAAAACTCTCACATCATCTATTGCAAAAATAGTAAAATACATGCTATAATTTATATGAACAATTATAGCATTTACCTATTGACATTTATCAAATGCAATTGTATAATTAAAAACATATTTTAATCAATGTAACCTGTGGTGAGGCAGAGAGGATTTTCCTAATAGCATGAACGAGACAGCAAAAACCGAAAGAATCGACAACTTAAATTCTGCCATTGATACTATTATTTCCAAAATACCGCAAGAGCGCGAAAGGGAAATCATCTCTCGACGATTCGGCTTGTCTGACCGGAAGGAAACGTTAGAAATGATTGGTGATATGTTCGGCATCACCCGCGAGCGAGTCCGTCAGCTGGAAAAGTCTATCCTAACACGACTTAGGGTTGCTGTTAGCGAAGGAACACTACCGTCAGTTACTGCCATAGAAAAGGAAATAACCTCGAGCCTATCAGAAATGGGTCGAGTAGCCCGTATGCAAGATTTAGCATCACATTTCCTGGGTAAGGAAGCCTCATCAATTGACCGCTCACGTGTGGCGTTTATTGGAGAGTTGGCAGAAAATATCACCATCATCACAGAAAATGACGACTACTATCAAGCGGCAGCCATTGACACCCTAGGAAACGAAAAACAGGTTAAAGTAAGAGTTGAAGAAGTTGTTAAGACGATTAAAAAACATGGCGAGCCAATCACTGCGGAAGATTTACATAAAAAATTAGACTACGAGCATCCGTCAAATATTGCAGCATTGGCTACTGTTAGTAAAAAATTAGCTAATCTGCACAGTCAATGGGGGCTGGCTAAATGGCCATCCGTTAATCCAAAGAATATCCGCGATAAAATCTATGTCGTTCTTGACACCAACGGTTCACCAATGCATTTTTCTGACATTGCCAAAGGTATCCGGGATAGCGAGTTTAACCGACGAAGCGTTACTACTCAGGCAATTCACAATGAACTTATTAAAGATAGTCGATTTGTGCTGATTGGGCGTGGCATTTATGCGCTGGCCAGCTGGGGATATAGTCGCGGTACCGTCTCTGATATTATTACCGATATCTTGAAAAATTCTGAGTCTCCATTGCACCGTGATGAAATTGTTCGTCAAGTCCTTGATAAGCGGCAGGTTAAAGAAACCACTATTCTACTCAACCTTCAATCAAAACCGCAGTTCAAGCGTGTCGCGAAAGCTACTTACGTTTTTGACGAAGCCGTTTAAGCTAAGTTGCAAACTTCCTTCAGAGGTGAGATAATTTACATATCATGCAGATTATTTCTTGGATTATTGGTACGTTATTACAATGGTATGTTTGGATGCCAATTGTAGCAGTTCTGGTATTTCTGACGTGGCGAAATTATCGAAGAATCGAAGAATTCACTCCTGTTGAGAGCGTACTATTAGTTCTGGAAATTCCACGGACCAATGATAAGCAAGAGCTAGCCGCCGAACAGCTGTTTGCCTCACTCCACGGCATCTTACGCGACAATAAAGAACTGCGCTTATCCGGTGGACAGCAGGAGCATATTAGTTTTGAGATTGCTTCGGTTAATGGTCAGATTCGCTTTTATGTTTGGGTGCCAAAAACTCTGCAAAGTTTCGTCGAGGGTCAAATTTACTCGCAATATCCAACCGTCCAAATTCATCAAGCCAACGAAGATTATACCGAGCACGAGCGTGATCACGAAGTTGCGTATTCAACCGAACTAACTTTAACTACGGATGAATTTTTACCAATTCGCACCTTTCAGAATTTTGAAGTTGACCCGCTAGCTGGCGTTACCGGCACACTTGCCAAATTAGAAACTACCGGAGAAGAGCTATGGATTCAGGTGCTAGCTCGACCAATTCCTGATGATTGGCAACATGCTGCCGATAGATATATAAATAATATAAAAAGCGGACGCGGCTTGTCGCTTCCAGGGCTCGGTGGCAGTATGCAGTGGATAGTTGGGATACTTGGTGCTCTCTGGCAGCCACCGGAGCAGGGAGTCGGTCAGTCGACAACCGTTGAGTTGTCAGACCGCGACAAAACTCGTATTTCTGAAGCAGAAAAAAAGGCGACAAAGCTTGGCTATGAGGTAAAAATACGACTGGTTTACATGGGCGAAAGTAACACCAACGCAAAGCTCCGCATGCAAGCCTTGGTCGGTACATTTAAGCAATTCAACTCAACCAACCTTAACGGCTTTCGCGCAGTCAAGGGTGCATTCGGTAAAGAATTCCTGGAGAAATATCGTAAGCGAGCATTTTATGGTGACGGCTTTATCTTAAATATTGAAGAACTAGCTTCTGTCTTTCACCTGCCACACACCAATGTTGTAACACCGAATATTGTCTGGGCTAGTGCCAAAACCGCCGAACCACCATCTAAATTGCCAGTCTTAACTGGCAATGACGCCAACGACGATCAAATCTCTGCCTTTGGAGTCACTAACTTCCGCGGCATTAGTCATCAATT
>CBDFCQ010000007.1:0-24664 GCA_965246075.1 uncultured Candidatus Saccharibacteria bacterium | reverse complement strand
ATAGTGGCGGCATTGAGCAGCGCGAACTAAGAAATAAGATGGATGCGCTGAATTGCACCCAAAAGACTGACAATGACTGGCTAGCTGAGCACGGATTAGTCCGTCACGCTGGCGGTTGGGGTGGCGGAGATTTCCGTATTCAGCCACATTATTTGGTTGCTGAAATAGACTTTGACAATGAGCCTTTAGAGTCAGACTAACAATTAAAGTTTCGTAATAATCTCCGTACCCGTTTCCGTAATCAATACGGTGTGCTCAAAGTGTGCCCCCAGACTACCGTCCTTCATACTAATCGTCCATCCATCAGTATCAGTAATAATCTTCTCACCGCCGAGGCTAGCCATCGGCTCGATAGCGATTGTATCACCAGCGTGCAACACTGAACCAGTACCGCGCTGACCATAATTTGGAATCTCTGGACTCATATGCATTTCCAACCCCACGCCGTGACCAACCAACTCGCGGATGATACCCAGTTTCGCTTTTTTCAGCACCGCTTCAATGGCCGCTGAGATATCACCAACTCGTGTCCCATCACCAGAAATTGCATCAATTCCCGCGTACAAACTCTGTTCCGTCGCGTGCAGTAAATGTTTTTTAGCACCACGCGGTTCTTCATCAACCACCATAGTAAAGGCGCTGTCAGTTTTCATGCCGCGGTAGCCGATTACCAAGTCAAAACTCACCACATCACCCTTATCAAACACATAATCTGTCGGAAATGAGTGCACCAATTGCTCATTGGTCGACACGCAGATCACCCCTGGGAATTTTACCTCATCTGTCAAATACGTCGCTTCCGCGCCAAAATCCTTGATGCGCCCAGCCACAAACTCATTAACATCCAGCTCACTCATGCCAGCCGTTACCCGCTGGCGTAGTTCATCATAAATCGTTGCCAACATCCGCCCACATTCGCGCATATCTTTCATTTGCTGTGGTGTTTTTTCGCCAGTGATCAATTGGCTCATTTGGCGCCCTCAACAATTCCGCGACTAACCAGTTCTTTTTCAATTTCATCATGCACTTGCCCAACTGTACCCACGCCGCTCATATGGATGATTGGAATATTATTGTCATTCAAATAGTCCAAGATTGGATAAATTTCGCCTCGGTAAATACTAAGCCGCTTATCAATCGCCTCTGGCGTGTCATCGACACGACCACGCACTCGCAAGCGCTCTAAAATCTCATCTCGTGGCACTTCCAGAACGATCACCAATTTGACGTCCTGACCGTGATGCGACTGCGACTCAATCAGCCACTTCGCCTGCTCCAACTGACGCGGATAACCATCCAAAATGACACCGTTGATATCCTTGGCCTTATTTAAAGCCTCGCCCATCAGACCATTGATAATCTCCACCGGCACTAATTCACCAGATTGCATACGATGAATCAATTCGCCATCGTGCGTGTCACGCAGTAGTTGCCCCGCGCTCAGCCAGCGCCAACCGTGTCGCGCCGCTAAAATCTGCCCCTGCACACTCTTACCAGCACCAGCCGGCCCAAAAAAGATAATCATATTTCCTCCTATTTTGTCAGTTTTTCTTTAACAATTTTTGCGATCAACGCACCGTCAGCAGCATTGCCGACTTTCTGTTTCACTGCGCCGATAACCTGGCCCATCTTTTGCATGGAAACGTCATCCATGCTCGCCACAACATCTTTAACGATCGCTACAATTTCTGCTTCGCTTAACTGTTCTGGCAAAAATTCTCGCAAAATTGCTGCTTCTTTTTCTTCAGACTCTGCCAGCTCTATGCGACCATTGCTACGATATAGCTCAGCACTCTCGACACGCTTTTTCACTTCACGAGCCAGAACTTTCTCAACTTCAGCGTCACTCAAGCCCTCGTCACGCTTGCCCAGCGATACTTCCTCGTTCAAAATTGCCGCCTTTAGATTACGCAACACATCACCACGAAAACGATGCCGCCCTAGAAGAGCGGCTTTCATTTCATCAGTGATGCACGCTTTCAGCGCTGGCATTAACGCACTCCCAGGCGCATTTTTGCCGTTTTTTCAGCCCGGCGTTCGCGACGAATGATTGCCTTTTTGCGGCGCTCGGCCTTTGAAATTGGTTTCTCAAAGCGCATAACGTTTTTAGCGCGAGCCAAAACGCCACTCTGCAAAACCCTACGGTTGAAACGACGAATGATGTTTTCGTTCGCTTCCTTCTGATCTTTACGTGTTACTTGTACCATACTGCAAACATTATAACAGATAAGAAAGTATTTGCCAACTAGATTGTTATTTTATCGCCACTCCGATTAAAGCTTAGAAGTATTCAGACTATAGATTAACGCCAAAACAGCTGGAACATTCATGACATTATGCGTATGACGATCCAAAATGCCAAATAGCCTAGCCTCAGCAGCTGTCGACCTCGGCTCACCATTGACTATGCCAACAATATACGCAATATTACGCATATTAGTTAAGTGACTTCCTTCAGGTGTAAAAATGTTAATCTCACGCTGAACATTCGGTGCGGCTCTTAGCAAATCTTCCGCAAAACCATCTTTACTTAATGCAAATGTATCAGTTAGGAATTGCTGACGCCACCCCTGCTTCGGTACGACAAACTCGCTATTTGACCTTTCCGAAAAACCTTCGATTACTTCAACGTACTTAGGGTCTTCCCTGGTCAAAAATTGCAAGCCAAGTTCTTTTGCGCTCGGAGCTAGCGATTCCTTATCGTAGCGCATTAATTCCAGACCTTCTTTTCCTATGAAATTTGCCGCCAAGGCAACAAGTCCCATATTGCGCGACCCCACTGGGTCAAATAGACGCAACTCGTCAACCTTAGAATCCATATGGCTAACGGATGATGTAGCCACACGCGCACCCAAAGAATGTCCGCCAACCATAATAGAGTCATAGTCTTCACCAATATAATCAAGCACTGGGCCAATATACTCACCCAGACTATCATAACTGCCAGTCTCTCTTATCTTTTTACGAGCTGATTCAGGCAACATTCCAGAATTACCCACGCCCGGCATATTCATAACTAGGTAAGCTGCATTCGGGTCATTATATGTCACAGTAATAGCTTCCCTTAACGCGTTTGGGTGGCGAAAATTACCTCCCCATCCATACGCGCCAACCCTCAACTTATCTGAATCTACATTGCCTATTAGTGCCACCTCGATTCCGACTCCACCCAATCCACGAATGTAGCGCGGATTTTTCACTTGTTCGACAATCTTATCCATATGCTCCGAACTGTAAGGCTCTTTAGATAAACGTCGCATCTCTTCAGGTGTGGCGATTTGTATTGACTCGCCCCGATGCATGTTGCCGTCCACTTCAGCAATCCGTAACCCGTTCTCAAAAGAATAATCCGTAGACTCAGATGGTGTCCAAAGTTTTTCTGAACTCATAAAAATATCTTTCCAAATAAATTAATAAAGTAGCAATATTATACAATGTAAAAGAAAATGATGCAACATCTACACTATGGAAATATGCAACAACCGCCCTTCAACCGACCTCATTCCCTGCCATTCATTTACGGTCGGCTGGAACCACGCCGCCACCTCGTCGCCTGGCTCGCGGAAAAATTCTTCTGGCGCGTTGAATGCCAGCATCTGCAATACTTTACCATTTTTATCGCGCAGTGCTAATTTAACGTGCTGCCCGTCCGCGCCCATTCGTCGCATACTCAAAACTGATGCCCTGGTAATTTTTAGCACTGGTTCGGGATTACCATTACCAAATGGCTCCATTTTCGCCAGATTTGCCACCAATTCCTCATCAATTTCCGAAAAATCATCAATTTCCACGTCAGCTCGCGGCAGCAAATATCGCTCTTGGTTTGTAAGCTGCAGCGAATCATAAAATTCATTCACTCGTTGCCTAAAATCGTCAATTCTCTCAATCTCCAGCGTCACGCCAGCCGCCGCTCCATGTCCACCGCCTTTGACGATAATGTCATCTGCTGCCCGCACCGCATCTGCCGCTGAAAAATCACCAAAACTGCGTGCTGAACCAGTCGCCTCCTCACCACGCTCACCAATGATAAACACTGGCTTTTTATATTTTTCCACCAGTTTCGACGCCACGATACCGATAACTCCGTGGTTCCAATTGCCGCTATTCACCACCAAAACCTGATCATCAGTCATATTGTCCGCCTGCTGGCAAGCTTCGTCAAAAATCTCATCCTGAATACTGCGACGCTTAATGTTCAATTCTTCCAGCTTTTCGCTAGCCTCCAATGCCTCCAAACCATCACTTGCCGTCAGCATATCCAGAGCATATTGCGCCGTCTCCAGTCTACCCGCCGCGTTCATTCGCGGACCCAGACCAAACCCCAAATGCCTAGCATTAACCTGCTCCGGCTCGACACCCGCTACCGCCATCAATGCCTTCAATCCTGGTCGTTGTTGTTTTTTCAGAACCTCTAGTCCCCAATACACATTCGCCCGATTTTCATCAGCCAACGTCACGATATCACAGACCGTGCCCAGTGCTACCAAATCAAGCAGCCATTTTTCATAGCCATCAGGTAAGCCCTCCAGTTCAGTCTGCAGTGCTTGCACCAACTTAAACGCCACGCCCGCACCACACAAATCACGGAATGGATAACTGTGTCCTAAAAATTTCGGATTCACCGCTGCCACGCTCGGCGGTGGCGTTTCGGCAACATTGTGATGATCTGTCACCACCGTATCAATCCCCAGACTCGACGCATACTCAATCTCCGCGTGGCACAAACTACCAGTATCCACCGTTACGATCAAATCCGCCCCCATGTCGCGCACCTTATCAACCGCGCCCATGGTCATGCCATAGCCCTCAACAAACCGATTTGGGATAAAGGCGTCGACATCCTCAAAACCAAACTTACCAAACGCATCCAGCAGCAGCGCCGTTGCACTCAGCCCGTCAATATCGTAATCGCCGTAAATAACAATTTTCTCACCCTCAGTGTGCGCCTTTTTCAATCGGTCCACCGCTTTTTTCATATCTGGCAATAAAAACGGATCATGCTTCACCGCCGTATAATCCGGCTGCAAAAAAGCTTCGCGAGCTGCCCGCGTCGTCAAGCCCCGCGCTACTAAGATCTTCTCAAATAAATTCATTAGTCCCTATCAGTCATACCGCGCTTTGAGCGTGCCGAATATTGCTGAGACTTGATTACCATACTTTGTAACTCTTTGAAAATTGGAAATTGTTTATTAGTGAAATATGTGCGCGAGTTACCCTGTTTTTCACTTTGTAAAAAACCAACTTTTTCCAGCCGCTTCAATTCTCGTTGGATATTACCAGGATCCTCTTTGATTAGCTTTGCCAAACCACGAACATGTGTATGAAAATCAGGATACTTAGCGTATACTACTACGATTTTTCGCCGCACCCTAGATGTAATAAAAACGTCTAACATAACCTCCCTAACGCATCTTTCTTACTTCAAGTTTATCACAATTTTACAACACCCGACAAGCATTTTACCGCCAATTCAAAATTACCTGATTAATTTTCGCTATAGTCTCCTCTTTTGACGGCAATGTATTGTCTTCATAGTAATGATTTAATCCCATAAAATTCTCTTTCACGTCTAGAATATGCATTTCATCAACCGTCATATGTAATTTATCCACCGCCGCCACGCCACAGAACGGCACTGCAATAACTAGTTTCTCAATTCGAACTGATTTTAGAAAACTCAAAGCTACGTCCAAAACCGACAAATCATCTCCAAATCCATCACTCGCTAAAATCACCACTCTGTCTTTTAACATATCCTTATCAATAATTCCACCATCGCCCAAAAGCCTATTCATCTTCTGATGCGCCTCACGTTTTTTCTCCTCCAAATAGCCATGAAATTCACTTGTATATTCATGAATCTCCCCGTCAGAGAATTGGCTATTATAAGTGAATTGCCCCGATTGCGACATCGCACCGATACTCAAGCTTTCTCCAGGAATTTCAATACCTTCGCTAAGCAGCATCATCAGCACGCAGTGGAGTTTTACCGCAATTTGCTCGCCAACCAATACGCCACCCTCACCAATCGAAACCACCGCACAGTTCTCATAGCGGTATTTTTCCAGCACCTTATCCGCCAGGATTGCCCCAGCCTGCGAACGACTCTCAAAATACATATGCTTATTTTAGCATTTTTTTCGCGATATAATATGAACATGCATTATTATTTGGTTTCACCAACAAGAATTGTTCGTAGTGACGCTGATTCGTTTACTTATTCTTCTGAAGATAGACTACTCACCGGAACAATTGTTGCCATAGAAATCGGTAAAATTAACGCTGTCGGTATAGTTTTACAAGAAGTCCGTAAACCCGATTTTGATGTCAAACCCATTAGCAAAATCATCGAAGATTATCCTTTACCGATTGAGCTAGTTCAAACAGCATCCTGGATGAGTAAATATTACGCCACCCATCAGGCAACAGTTTGGCAAACCATTTTACCTAGTGGTTTATCTAAAAGACGTCGCCCAATCAATCCCACCGCCTCAGTTAATTCAACAGAAAAACGAATAAAAAATGTGTTCACTGACGAGCAAAAGGCAGCCCTCAAGACTATTGACGGATTAAACTATGGGACTATTCTTTTGCACGGAGTGACCGGTTCGGGCAAAACACTAGTGTATATAGAGGCCGTAAAACGAGCCCTGGAAGAAGAAAGGTCATCGATAATCCTCGTGCCGGAAATAGCTCTTACCTCACAATTGGTCGCAGAATTCTCCGCACACCTACCGAATGTCATCGTCACCCACTCCAAACAAACCGAAGCGCAGCGACATGCAGTTTGGAAAAGAATTATCGGCTCCAATGATCCAGTGGTGGTAATTGGCCCACGGTCTGCGCTTTTTGCGCCGGTGCAGCAGCTTGGACTAGTAGTGATAGACGAGTGTCACGAACCCAGTTTTAAACAAGAACAGTCACCACGATATTCAGCTCTACGAGTTGCCTCAATTCTTACCAGCCAGCACCGCGGTAAATTAATTTTAGGCAGCGCCACACCCGCAGTTGCCGACTATTATATTGCCAAAAAATCAAATACTCCCATAGCAACCATGAAAAAGCCGGCTCGACCGAACACAATTCGCCCCCATATTACACTGATTGATATGACAAAGCGCAATAATTTTGCTCAACACCATTTCTTATCAGATTCCCTGATAGAATCATTGTCTAAAACCTTATCCAAGAATAAACAGGCTCTGATTTTTCACAATAGACGAGGTACTGCAGCTACTACTCTCTGTGAAAATTGTGGCTGGCAAGCCGGCTGCCCACGGTGCTTTGTGCCATTAACTCTTCACGCTGACCATCATAAATTATCTTGTCATATTTGTAATTTTTCAACGAAAGTCCCCACCAGCTGCCCGGAGTGTAAAAACGCAAACATTATCCACAAAGGTATCGGCACCAAACGTATTGAGAACGAATTACAGAGGCTATTTCCGAACAAAAAAATTGCTCGATTTGATAGAGACACCGACGCAAAATCTACGGTCGACGAGCGCTATGATGAGCTAAAAAATGGTGAGATAGATATCATTATTGGCACGCAAGTTATCGCCAAAGGACTTGATCTACCGCATCTTAGGATGGTTGGAGTCGTCCAAGCTGACGCTGGACTAGCCCTGCCCGACTATTCATCAGCTGAGCGAACTTTCCAGCTGCTAGCTCAGGTGATTGGTCGCGTAGGTAGATCGAGCGTTTCTACGGAAGTTGTTGTTCAGTCATACCAGCCGAATCATCCATCTATCACAAATGGCCTATCTCAAGATTACTCAGAGTTTTACGATAGGACCATTAGCCAACGGCAAAAAACTAATTTTCCACCCTTTGCCTACTTACTAAAATTAACCTGTATTTATAAAACCGAAGCCGCCGCTATTAAAAATAGTAAAAAACTAGCAGACCTATTAAAGACCAAGTCTAACAATATTGAGATACTAGGGCCAACGCCCGCTTTTTACGAACGACTTCGTGATACATATCGCTGGCAAATTGTCATTAAAAGCCCTCGCCGACAAGAGCTGCTTAATCTTCTAGAATTTCTACCCTCAACTCATTGGCAATACGAACTGGACCCTGTCAGTCTGTTGTAATTTCTGTTATAATTACAATAATGACTAGAGACGATATTATTACACTACCAAATCCACATCTTCGCCAAAAATCATCAAAAATTCACGTTGCCACAGACGATGTCATAAAATTAGCAGACGACATGACTGCAGCGGCACTTGACTGGGAAGATTCACGACCACACGAAATCAGTGCAGCCCTAGCAGCCGTACAGGTGGATAAACTAGAAAGAGTCGTAATTGTCCGTGCGGATTTTGAGAAAAAATCAACTCGAGAGTTTATAACGCTTATTAACCCAGAAATTGTAAAGTACGAGGGCGAAATTGTTGAAGATTTCGAGGGTTGCCTTAGTGTTAAAAGCATTTACGGCAGAGTTCCCCGCTACAGTAAGGTTCGTGTAAAAGCAATGACCCTGGAGGGTGAGGAAATTCGCATTAAGGCAGAAGGTTTCTTAGCGCGAGTTTTGCAGCATGAAATTGATCACTGCAATGGCCTGGTTTTTATTGATCACATTAAAGATAAAAAAGACGCTTTTTATACGCTCGATAAGAAAGGCGAGCTACAGCCGCTAGATTATGACAAAGATATCGCCGAAAATAGTATTCTTTGGGACTGAGAATTATAGCCTAATTACCCTAAAAGCTCTTGTTGACAATGGGTTTAATGTTGTTTGCGTTGTTACCAAACCTGACACCAGGCGTGGTCGAGGCCATAAACTTGCCGAGCCTCCAGTTAAAACATTTGCTAAATCGCATAATATCCCTGTTTTACAGCCAAACAAAGTAAGCGAAATCACCGAACATATAAAACAACTTCAGCCAGTAACGGGTATATTAGTCGCTTATGGAAAAATCATCCCTCAGTCGATAATTGATTTATTTACGCCAGGAATTATTAATGTTCACCCCTCCTTATTGCCAAAATATCGCGGACCATCACCAATTGAGGCAGCCATAGCTAACAGAGACCATGAAACCGGAGTGTCAATTATGCAGCTTGATAGCAAAATGGACGCCGGGCCAATATATTCGCAAATCACCCAGCCTCTCACAAGAAAAGAAACAAAGCCAGAATTATACGATAAGTTATTCCACGACGGAACTGCTCTATTAATAAAAAATCTACCTGATATTATCAATGGTCATATAAAAACCACGCCACAAGATCATTCTACGGCCACCTATTGCCAGCTACTGAGTAAGGATAAATCCTGGCTTAATCCAGAAAGCATGACAACCACTGAAGCTGAAGCTCATATCAGAGCACACTTAGGCTTTCCGCGCAGTCGATTAATTATTGATGGGAAAGATGTAATTATCGCTAGAGCCCATTGCAGTAACAGTCCTAGCTCTATTCTTGATCAAAAATTTACTGACGGCAATTATCTAATTATTGACGAACTTATAGCCCCAACCAGTGGCAAAAAAATGACCGCAGAAGAATTTCTCCGCGGTCATCAAGGCTAAGTCTATTGACTAAGCAGCCAAATCAAAGTCGCTTTGAGCCTGCTGCGGCGCTGAAGGTGCACTCATGCCACCTAAAATAGCATCGCGGTTGGCAATAATTTCCTTCTTCAGCTCGTTCATCACCGCTGCCACGACATCACGATAATCCGGACGATTCACCTCCAGCCACTTTGTAGCCGCAAATTCATCCTTCAAACGCGGGTCTTCAGCTGCCGCACCTGACGCCTGCAAGAGCCTCTGGAACATTGGATCCTGCTGATAATTTGGCGCATGTTTTTCTAAAAACGCGTCAACAGCACCCGGAGTTTTATCAATGATGCCAGCAAACTCCTCCAGCTGAGCATCGCTCATGCCCTGACTAAGTCGTTCGCCAACTCGTAGTTCCAGCTCGCTATAAATATGCTGCAAAAATGGCTTTTGCTGTTCTTGTGGCAATTTATCCAGACCCAGCTCTTTAAGAAATTCTTCATTCAGTTGGAACATAGTCCTCCTTTTCTTTCTTCTATATACGTATGTTTAAATTATACCAGTAACAATAAGATATTGCTAACTACAGCTACCTTGCAGAACGCTATCTCAAGGTCTTCTTCACTAATTCACGAGTGAAGAATTCCAACTTATCACCAATCTCCAAGGTCATCTTTTTCTTAGTTCTAAGACTTAATCCACACATTTCACCCTCAAAGACCTCCTTGGCCTCCTGTTGCTGACGCTGAACCGAAGAGACTTCAACTTCAGCAATCTGCTCTTTACCTCGCTTAACCCGCGCTAACAAGTCTTTAGACACCCTACCACGAATCACTTCACCACCAGCAATTATCTCTTCGCGCATCGTCCTGAAAACACCCTTAACTTCCAGCTCGCCAATTTCAGTTTCAACAACTTCCGGCGCCAATAACGCCTCCATTGAAGCCTTAGCGTCATCTAATAGTTCATAAATAACTTTAAAGATTCGCACTTCTACATGCTCGCGCATCGCCAAACGCTTAACCGCTGGTGGCAGATCGACATTAAATCCATAAATCACCGTATTTTCACCAACCGCCAAATGAATATCATTTTCAGAAATATTACCCACACCCGTGCCGACGACGTGCAGCTCAACCTCACCATTTGTATCAATCAATTTCAAACTATCGACTACCGAGGTTACCGAACCCTGAACGTCAGCCTTAACAATAACATTAAACTCTTCCGCGTCATGCTTTCGATTCATCATTTTAAGGATGTCTGCGCCAGTAACATTAGTAGTAGCTGCCATTTTTTCTTGCTCAATTTTCGCTTTTTGCGCCAAATTACGAGCTTCTTTCTCGCTCCTTGCAATCTTAAAACCGTCACCAAATTGTGGCAATTCCTTAAAGCCAGTCATATTAACTGGCATGCTTGGACCAGCATCCTTCACTGCCTTACCGCGAAAATCTTGAAGGGTTCTAACTCGTCCGTAAGCTGTACCAGCCACCAGGTAATGACCCGGCCGCAAATGCCCGTTTTCCACCAATAGTCCGACAACGGCACCACGTCCAGTTTCCATATGAGCCTCAATGACTAGACCTTCAGCCGGCACATCCTCGTCTGCGCGCAAATCTTCCATATCTGCCACCAGTAAGACCATGTCTAACAATTTATCTAGACCCTGACCAGTTTTAGCGCTAACTTCAACCATAACCGTATCACCGCCCCATTCTTCAGGATTCAATCCATGCTCAGAAGCCAGCTGAGTCTTCACCAACTGTGGATTAGCGGCTTCCTTATCAATTTTATTAATTGCTACAACAATTTTAGCATTAGCTGAACGAGCAAATCGAATAGCCTCAACGGTCTGCGGCTTAACGCCGTCATCAGCCGCCACCACGATAATGACCACATCCGTTAAGGTTGCGCCGTGCTGCCTTAATGCCGCAAAAGCTTCATGCCCCGGCGTGTCTAACAATGTAATCATTCGGTTGTTACGCTGAGCTTGATAAGCACTGATATGCTGAGTAATTCCACCAGCCTCACCTTCAACTGTCTTTTTATCCAAAATAGCATCAAGAAGACTGGTCTTACCGTGATCAACATGTCCCATTACAGCCACAATCGGCGGGCGAGGCACTGCCTTATCCGATAATTTACGTGTATGATGCTTAATTTCTGAAGATGCGGCTTTACGCTTTAACTGTACATCCAATCCTAATTCTTCGACAATAATCTGCGCCGTCTCAAAATCCAATCGCTGGTTAATCGTCGCCGCAATCCCGTTCTTAAACAATTCACCAATCAGCGTAGTTACTGACAGCCCCAGAGTCTCGGCTAATTCGCCAACCGTTACCGAATCCGCAATATTGACGATTTTTTCTGCCATAATAAGCTCCTCTCACCTCTGGGCGTAACTACGCTTCAGGGGATTTGTATTATTTTTTCTTTGATTTGCCAAGCGAAAGAGAAATCTTGCGGTTTTCTTTATCAATATCCAAAACCGTAAATTCTTTACGCTCATTTAAGGTGAACACCTTTTCAGGATCAGTACCATCACCGCCCAATTCTGATACATGCACCAAAGCCTCAACTGCTGGGCTCAACTGCACGAATGCACCAAATGGAGTGATGCGAGTAACTGTTCCTTCAACTTTTTCGCCAGGCTTAAACTGTTCAACCTCATCCAACCATGGATCTTTGGTCAGCTGTTTCATGCTTAGGCTTAGGCGCTCTTTGTCAATTGCGATAATCTTAGCCTCAATAGTTTGACCAACTTTTACATAGTCGGATGGATTATTGACACGCTCCCAACTAATTTCTGAGATGTGAATCAAACCTTCAATACCTTCAACGTTAACAAATACGCCAAAATCCACAACACCAGTAACCACACCCTTAACGGTGTCACCAATTGCCAATTTCTGGAATCGCTCTGCCAGACCCTCTTTAACAGCCTCTTTCTCAGAGAAAATCAGTTTATTAGCCTTACGGTCAGCATCTAAGATTCGCGCCTTAATGTCTTTCTTTACCAAGCCGTTCAGTCGCTGCAAGATTTCATCCTTGTCGCTAGAACCTACGCGAGGATAGTGTTCAGCTGACAACTGTGATACTGGCAAGAATCCGCGAATACCTTCATATTCCACAAGTAGTCCACCACGGTTAGCGTCGTACGGTACGACCGTGATGATTTCACCAGATTCTAATTTAGCAGCTATCTCATCCCAGCCACGATCCTTCGCCGCCTTGCGTAGTGATAGTAGAGAATAGCCATCCTCCAGTTCAGAATCAATCACACTAGCGATAACTGAATCGCCAACATTGTAGCTTTTTGAAAGACTAACTTCACGGCGTGGCACCAAACCAACACCCAAAGGCCCTAAATCGATTAAAATTTCGTGTTTCTTAACTGATAAAACAGTACCGTCGACAGTTTCACCGACTGTAATCTGCTTAACATTATCGCCTGCTTGCGCCAGCAGGTCGTCCATTGTAATTTTGGCATCTGCCATAAGTCTTCTAAAGACCCCTTCCTTAAAATTGATATTATTCTTCAGAGACACCATAAAAAATATCTCCGTAGATTGTGATAATTATATCACAACAGATAGACGCAAGTCAAAGCTACACCAGATAGCGAGACCGATAATAAGCAGTTATCAGAAACGCCAGGGTGCCGGCAGCAAACACCGAAACTGCCAAATCCTCAGGGCCAGTTTTCGGCAGATCCTTACCAGACTTTACAGATGGCTGAGCTGGCCCCTTATCTACTGATGAGGATTTAGTGTCTTCGGTCTTAACGTCAGGGCGAGCCTCCCCTCGACCGCCTGACTTACTATCAGCGCCCTGCTTATTTGGCTGCTGCTGCATACTACTGCCTTGTGAATCTTTTTTATCCTTCTTTTCTGTCGCTACTAAATCGCTAGAAATAGGCGATGTGTTCTGCGATAAAGTATTTTGTCTAATTGTATATAGCACTACTAAAGACGCCACTACTAAAATAGCGCCAACTGCCACAAAAACACCAATAGATCCAGCTTGATTTGTCCTCTTCATTACACATTCTCCACTCAAATTTTCTTTATTATATCATAATAGCCCCTTATGAGTAAAACTACTGCTATAATAGATATATGATTATTGGCGTTGACACGGGTGGTACAAAAACACTAGTAGCAAACTTCAATAAAGAAGGCGCTCCTGGGCAAATTATTAAATTTCCTACACCCAAGGATATTAATCAATATGTTCAGCGCGTATCTGATCAAATTCGCCTTATCACAGACGACCAGTCAATTGATACTATATCCGTAGCTATACCCGGTGTGGTGCGCGACGGGGTGGCCATTTGGTGTCAAAATTTAGGCTGGAACAATCAACCAATTAGCCAATTATTTTCCGAGCAGTTCCCTATGGCTAAAATAATTATCGCCAACGATGCTAATATGGCAGGCCTAGCAACTATGCGACGATTACAAACAGTCCCCAGATGTGGACTATATATAACACTTGGCACCGGTGTCGGCACCTCTCTTATCCTTAATGGCGATTTACATAAATCGCTCAACGACTGCGAAGGCGGGCATATGGCCTTAAATTACCAAGGAAAAGCTACGACCTGGGAAGAAATTGCTGCCACAAGAATACTGAGAGAGCTATTTGGTGAATTATCATCAGAAACACCAGCCGAAGTCTGGGAGGAAGTTGCAGACAGGATAAAAGCAGGCCTGCAGCCGCTTATCGCCTTCGTTCAACCAGACGTAGTTGCTATAGGTGGTAGCATAGGATCGTTTGTCCCTTATTTTTTGCATACATTAAGCGGACTTTTAGCGGAAAGTCTACCGGCCGCCATATCTGTTCCAAAAATTATAAGCGCTCCCAACCCAGAAGAAATTGTACTATATGGATGCTATGACAATGCCACTAGCCAACATAAACAAAATTAAACACGATTTTTCAGATCTAAACTTCGAGAAAGGCGAGACCTTTTCTTGGGACCCTAATTCACGAACAATTTATTACGAAAAACTATCGTCTAAACAAGACTTAGCGCAGCTATTGCATGAGATTGCCCACGCCAAACTTGACCATAAAAACTATCAACGAGACATCCAACTTATTGACATAGAAAGGTCAGCATGGGAATACGCCATTAATTACTTAGCTCCAAAATATAGCTTAAAACTCAACATGGACGATTCTGCTATTCAGGAATTTCTAGATAGTTATCGAGATTGGCTACATAAGCGAAGCCTCTGTCCTCAATGTGATGCTGTAGGATTGCAGAAGGACAATGCAACGTATCGATGCCTAAGTTGCAATACAGAGTGGAGAGTCAATCAGGCAAAATCCTGCCAGCTCAAACGATACCAAATAAAATAAGCCCCCTACGGAGGCTAATTTTAAGAGATTGGAGCGGTCTTATTCTGCAGTTTTTTGTACGGTCTTCTTCGTACGGCGTGAAATGCGTCCGCCCTTAGCACCAGCGATGCGAGCCAAAGCTGGATTTGCAGCAAAGCCACCAGTTCGACCATTTTTACCGCCCTTGCGTCCAATTTTTGCATAAAAATCTGGATCACGAGCTAGATTTTTTTGAGCAGCCTTTAAGCCGCCAGCTTTTGTTCCTGCCATGGAAACTTTTTCCTCCGTTTTAAAAAAGATTTCCACATGAAATTCGTGGAAACCCTCACCTTTATATATCACACATGGTATGTGTTATGTTTATATACTAGCATATTGCTAATACTTTGTCAATATTTACATAAGTTGTTTTTATTGTGAATAAAATATTGCGTTTCATTAACGTATTAGCTATACTAATAAAGTCAGTTACTGACGGCACCTGTTGGAGCTTTAGAAATTATGAGTTCCACCACAAAAATTCTCGTTTTCTGCGAGATTCGAGAAGAAAAATACCCCTATTCGTAAAGGGGTATTTTTTACTTATATAAGCCCTATTATCTTCTAGAAACCTTTGAGAAGATTATCCACCCTAGACTGGGCCTCTTGTACTAGCTCATTTTGCATGCTAATTAGAGAATTAATAGCTACAGTCATTTTGTCCTTAGCTATAGTAAATTGACCACTGTCTTTCTTCTCTTCAGCAAGCTTCAAATCACGCACCGACAGCAAAATAGCATCAATCCTCTCAGTCGCTAGCTTGCGTAACTTAGCCTCATTCTTGCCAGCTTCTATCTTGTTCTTTATGCTTGACCACCCCTTTTCAACAGCCGTAAAATCATTCGGCTGATACTTAGCAAGCTTATCAGATAGTGCATGAATTTCATCGCTTAATTCTTTGTCAAACTTCATAAAATCAATGATTTTATCAATATTATGCGCAATGCTTTGGGCAGCCTCCATTGACTCCTGACAATCTGTTTTGTATTTTTTAAACTTGTCGTTAACATTCTCTTGCCATGATACCAAAAATACCGCGCTACAGTCATTAACTCCACTCTTTAAATTAACTGAGTATTCCCTAAGCTTTTCAATAGATATCTTATCCTTTTGTAGCTTAGAGAACACCGAAACCCTCTTCTCGTTAGTATTTTTTGTCATATACTGGATATTCTCCCAAGATTTCCAGCTGATAAATCCATACACCAAAATAATCACTACATTTACAAAGCTAACGGCAATAGCAATTTTAATTCGACGCCGATCCTGAAGTATTTTCATAGTCTTATCCCCAGTGTCGTCGACCACAGTTCACTATCAAGTGGCCACGGATTGAACGCGCATCCCTGAAGATTAATCGACTGCTGCTGCATAACCGCCGCTGGATTATTTGCGCCAGAACAATTTAAATGGCCATGCCCCAGCCAATGTCCAACTTCATGATTAATCACCATATGTCTATAATTGCGCATATCACCACCCGCATTATTCCAGGCTACAGTCGCTCCAGACCACCGATTATCGTTTATTATCACCGACTTACCCACTCGACAGCTCCACTCCGCACCACAACCCGACGAAAATGTCGGCAATAATTCTGCTTGGGATAAAACCAAATCAAAATCACCGCCAGATGCTACTTCCCGAAAAACAACTCCCATTCGCGACCAGCCCCTAGAGTCATTTAAAGTTTCGCTAACCTGTTTAGAAAATTCAGCTAAATTTGAACGGACATTACCCTTGGTGGATATTGTATAGCTTACTTCTTTTTTGACGGCTGATTTTATTTTTTTAGCAGATTGAGAACTAGAGTGCCAGCTCGGTGTTTCTATATTCGGTAATTTAAGAGAAGCTAGGGATGATGGAGATCTCATTTCAGCCAAAATCTTAGCGCTCACAACCCTTTTCGCTTCAGTTTTAGCATCTTTAGGTACTGACGCATTGATAACTGGCGTCAAAGCAATTGCAGCCGCCATACCGCCAGTAGCCACCCTACATACTATACACATGTTTATATTTTATCACTCCCCAAAACATACCACAAACATTTTAAAACAAAGAAGAAAGCCACCCTATTAGGATGGCTTTCTTATAATTCGGCACCGTGCTAGTTTCCCACTTTCGCAGTATAATCGCCGCTGGGGAGCTTAACTTCTGTGTTCGGGATGAGAACAGGTGTTTCCTCCTCGCCATGGGCACCGAAGGAGGGGGTTTAAAGCGCTTGGTTCCACATATACTCGCGTGGTGGGCCAAACCCCTTTCTTCGATGTCCAAATATCAGCACGGAATTGATTTTTAATTGACTGGCACTAGTTGAAAAGCACCAATTACTAGTCAAGTCTACCTTATCCGCGAGCGTTATGCAAGCATAAACGCTAGCAGACAAGGACATAAAAAGGCAATGGGACTATTAGTACGCTTTAGCTCCATGCATTGCTGCACTTCCACCTTGCGCCTATCAAACAGATAGTCTTTCTGTGTCCTCATAGGGAAACCTTATCTTGAGGTTAGTTTCGCGCTTAATATGCTTTCAGCGCTTATCTAGTCCGCACATAGCTACTCGACAATGCAGCAGGTGGCCACAATCGATACACCAGAGGTGCGTCCGCCCCGGTCCTCTCGTACTAGGGGTAGATCCTCTCAAGTTTCCTATCGTCCATACCGGATATAAACCGAACTGTCTCACGACGTTCTGAACCCAGCTCGCGTACCACTTTAATCGGCGAACAGCCGAACCCTTGGAAGGTGCTCCCCCTCCAGGATGTGATGAGCCGACATCGAGGTGCCAAACCGCGCCGTCTATGTGAACTATTGGGCGCGATAAGCCTGTTATCCCCAGGGTAACTTTTATCCGTGTGCGCTGTCGATCCCACATTCAATGAACAAATGTTCGTACAGCGGGTCACTTGCTCCGACTTTCGTCTCTGATTGGAATGTACTCCTCACAGTCAAGCTGGCTTATGCGCATACACTATCACTTCGATTTCCATCCGAAGTTAGCCAACCTTTGAACGCCTCCGCTACTCTTTAGGAGGCAACCGCCCCAGTTAAACTACCCACCATACACGGTCCGCTAACCGGATAACGGTCAGCGTGAGAACACAATCACAACAAGGGTGGTATTTCACTTGGTGACTCCACAAATACTGGCGTATCTGCTTCAACGTCTCCCACCTATGCTACACATGTTGAAACCGTATTCAATGTAAAGCTGTAGTAAAGCTCCATGGGGTCTTTTCGTCCTGGTACGGACAGACGGCATCTTTACCGCCAATGCACTTTCACCGAGTCCTTCGCTGAGACAGTGCCCACATGATTACTCCATTCGTGCGGGTCAGAACTTACCTGACAAGGAATTTCGCTACCTTAGGACGGTTATAGTTACCGCCGCCGTTCACTGGGGCTTCAGTTCGCACCGTAAAGCACTCCCCTTAACCTTCCAGCACTGGGCAGGAGTCAGCCCCTATACATCCACTTTCGTGTTCGCAGAGACCTGTGTTTTTGGTAAACAGTTCCGTGGGCTCTTTTGCTGCGGCCTCCGCATCGTTTGATACGAGTTTGCCACGTTCCAAGCTAAGCCATTTGACTTGTTCTATCTCGGTAAAGAAGTTTAAGATACTCATATATACCATTAATCTTAACCTAATTGCTTGAAACACGACTCGCATCGAATGATGCGGAGGCAGACCTTATCCCGAAGTTACGGTCGCTGTTTTGCCGAGTTCCTTAGCGAAGGGTCTCTCGTAAGCCTGAGTCTACTCGACTCGAGCACCTGTGTTGGTTTGCGGTACGGGCGGCTAAGTCCACGCGTACACCTGCTTTTCTAGCCAGGGCTTTCACCAAAATCGCGACTCCGAAGAATCACTTTCACTCCCTTTGCGTTCCCGCTCGGTTGGACGGATAAACCATGAATCCGCTTCGATTACTTCCCCGTGAACAGTGTACAAAACTTAACCGGTTCAGGAATATTAACCTGATGTCCATCGCCTACGCTCTGCGCCTCGGCTTAGGCCCGACTAACCCTGAGATGATTACCATGGCTCAGGAAACCTTGCTCTTACGGCCGAGAGGATTCTCACCTCTCTTATGGTTACTCATTCCAGCATTCTCACTTCCTACCGCTCCACCGAACCTTCCGATTCGACTTCACTGCTGATAGGAACGCTCCTCTACCACGCCAGATAAATCTGACATCCATATCTTCGGTATAACGTTTTAGCCCCGTTACATTTTCCACGCAAGATCTCTTGACTAGTGAGCTGTTACGCACTCTTTAAATGAATGGCTGCTTCTAAGCCAACATCCTAGCTGTTTAAGAAATCTCACCTTGTTTCCCACTGAACGTTAATTTAGGGACCTTAGATGATGGTCTGGGCTGTTTCCCTTTCGAGCACCGATCTTAGCACCGATGTTCTAACTGCCGTGGTTACACACATGGTATTCGTAGTTTGTTAAGGGTGGGTACAGTTGCCCGCCCCAGTCCTTTACAGAGCTCTACCCCCATGTGCTACTAACACGACGCTAGCCCTAAAGCTATTTCGAGGAGAACCAGCTATCTCCGAGTTCGATTGGCATTTCACCGCTAACCACAAGTCATCCAAACACTTTGCTGCGTATCCTGGTTCGGTCCTCCACCACCTGTTACAGTGGCTTCAACCTGCTCATGGTTAGGTCACCCGGTTTCGGGTCTAATCCTTACAACTAAACGCCCTATTCAGGCTCGCTTTCACTGTGGCTCCGTCAATTGACTTAACCTCGCTGTAAAAATTAACTCGCTGGATCGTTCTACAAAAAGCACGCCGTCACCGGACAAGCCGGCTCCGACTCCTTGTAGGCACTAAATTTCAGGATCTATTTCACTCCCCTCCCGGGGTTCTTTTCACCTTTCCATCGCTGTACTAGTTCACTATCGATCGTATATTATATTTAGCCTTGGCTGGTGGTCCAGCCAGATTCAAACAGGGTTTCTCGTGCCCCGTCCTACTCGATAAAACATACATAAGGTCAGCGTCGTTTTCGCGTACACGGCTTTCACATTCTTTGGCTAGTCATTCAAACTATTCTGCTAACCACGCAATTTTCTTACCTTACTACCAGTTGATAGCCTGGTATCGCAAATCAGATTATTTGAATAAATTCAAATGCTCTGACTTGGTCATATGTAATATCACAACCCCTTATTAAGTATTCGTCTATCAACTTATTTGCCTAAATAAATAGGCAAAAACTTAAAAGGTTTGGGCTGTTGCGATTTCGCTCGCCACTACTTTCGCAATCGTTATTTACTTTCTCTTCCTCATCCTACTAAGATGTTTCAGTTCAGATGGTTCCCGCTCGCTTGCCTATGTGTTCAGCAAGTGGCAACATGACATGACTCATGCTGGGTTTCCCCATTCGGAAATCCCCGGATCAAAGCTTGTTGACAGCTTCCCGAGGCTTATCGCAGTCTTCCACGTCCTTCATCGGTAATATACGTCTAGGCATCCATTTAGTGCCCTTGAGTACCTTTTTATGCATTGACTTAACTAGTAGTTGCTACTTTGCAATTACTATTACCGTCAATTAAAAACTCAATTTCTTTTACTCTCAAATTGTTAATGATCAGTGCCTCACACTTTGAGTGCACAATTGATTAGTCAAGAATTTGACACATCTATCTACACTCGATTAATTTTTTCACTGCCCTCGCACGTTCTGCAGTGTATTGCCAGAGGTTCATTTGAACATTCGCGTAACTAATAATTAACTATACAGCAGCTGTAGTTGTTTTGCAAGAGTTTTTTTAAAGTTTTTTCAACTTTTTTGGCTTTTTATTAAAATCCGCGCCAACCGCCTCAGAAATACTAGAAAAACCATCGTTTTTTAGTAATTTTACTAGCTCACGATTTGCCCGACCAACCAGCTGTGGCCCCTCAAAAAATAGCCCGGTAATTAGCCCCACCAGACTAGCTCCCGCCTTAATTTTAGCGTAGGCGTCTTCAGCCGAAAAAATTCCGCCCACACCAACAATTGTTAACTTATCACCATAGTTTTTATAGGCATAGCGAATTAACTCAAGGCTATGTTTGCGCGTCGGCTCACCGCTCAAACCACCACGGATTTCATCGGTCAACGGATCTTTTATTTCCACTTTTGTACGGTCTTTTACTAGATTAGCTATAGTCACACCTTGAATATTATGCTTCACGATAATTTTTAGAAGCGAATCAAATTGATTAATATCATAGAGGTGTGGCATTTTTATCCAAAAAGGAATATTTCTATCTATAGCATCAATCTCTTTTAGCAGAATCTCTAAAGTTCCTGGATAAATAAATGGTTCCTTGCCGGCATTTGGACAAGATATATTAATTTCCACAATACTTGCCAGGTTATTATCTATAATATAATTTACTGCCTTTTTTACATCCTTAACTATATATTCTTCTGGAACTTTTGGTCCAAGCCTGTCCTTAGTAGATTTATTGGCAATGACCGCCACCGAGATAACTGTCGGCATTGACTGTATCTTAGTCTGATTAGCTTTGACGTAATTACTTATCTTTTCTAATCCATAATTTGGCATACCCGCATACACTACCACAGATTTTGTTTTCGGCAAACGGTGAAACCACGGTCTTAGATTACCCTTTCTTGGCTCTAATGTCACTGATCCACCCGAAGCAAAACCAAAACCGACATCCTCCATCAGTGGCGACAATTGAACGTTCTTATCAAATCCAGCAGAAAGTCCAATTGGATTACAGAAATTAACACCATCTATTTCCTGCTGAAGGGGCTTGTCTTGAAAACTCCACATTTTACGAATGAACCACCTAGTAGGCGGCAAAGATTGAGCTACACGCCCGCAGAAAATAATTAGTTTGTGAGTTGCATCGGGAGACAATAAAAAAAGAACAGGCTTAATAAAACACTTATACATAACCTTTATTATACTTAAACGCACTAAAAAAAGAAAACTCACCACATTGATGAGAAATACTTGGTGGGCGCTGAGGGACTCGAACCCCCGACCCTCTCGGTGTAAACGAGATGCTCTAGCCAACTGAGCTAAGCGCCCGTACGATCAAAAAGATCATAAATGGTGGGCGATGAGGGACTTGAACCTCCGACCTCGTCATTATCAGTGACGCGCTCTAACCAGCTGAGCTAATCGCCCTCATTGCGGTCTTGGTGGAGTATCGTAGACGTAAGCCTACTTCACCCCATATGGTGGAGACACAGGGACTCGAACCCTGGACCCCCTGCTTGCAAAGCAGGTGCTCTAGCCAACTGAGCTATGTCCCCATTGCCAAGACTTTCTAATTGTACAGTATCTTTTTAATTATGACAAGTGTATAATTAAATAATATGTTATATCAATTTAGTTTTAGTGCATTATTTTTTGGAATTTTAATTATGACAGCTGGTGGATTGGTCGTCATTTTTCATCAGAAATTAGCTGATAACCTAGGAGGCGGCGTCAGCAGTTACGAGCGCTTCAAATTCTGGGGACTCATAACCTGCGGGGTGGGATTTGCCATCATGCTCAGCCTACATACCATACCACTGAACTGGCTGCTAAATTCACTCTTTGGCGGCGGACTCTAGTAAGACCGCGTACCTTTTAAGTGGCTAAGTGTGCTTGGTCACTTTTCTATTAGTGTAGCTGTAAAAATAGCAATACGCCCACATTATATAAAAAAGCCCCTCACGAAGGGGCTTTTCTAGTTTAACAACTTGATTGTGCAATTCATCAATCGGCTTATCGTAGAGAAGGTTTTTGAACTTTGTCTCGTCCAAGAAGGACTATTGTAAATATGTAAGCTCAGCATATTTACGAGACCGACCTAGCTCAACTTGTGATTGCTCGACAAATTGGCATCTATTCTCCCTAGAAAGGAGGTAATCCATCCGCACCTTCCGGTACGGATACCTTGTTACGACTTAACCCCAATCATGCCCCCCACCTTAGGCCGACGAATCGGACTTCGGGTGTTGGTCACTTTCATGGTTTGACGGGCGGTGTGTACAAGACCCGGGAACGTATTCACCGCAACTTGCTGATTTGCGATTACTAGCGATTCCGACTTCATGCAGGCGAGTTTCAGCCTGCAATCCGAACTGGGACTAGCTTTGATGCGATTTGCTTCACCTCGCGGCTTCGCTGCGCATTGTACTAGCCATTGTATTACGTTTCTAGCCCAGGACGTAAGGGAAATACTGACCTGACATCATCCCCTCCTTCCTCCCCGTTACCGGGGCAGTCTGAATAGAAAAATACAACTATTCACAAGGGTTGCGCTCGTTGAAGGACTTAACCTAACATCTCACGACACGAGCTGACGACGGCCATGCATCACCTGTCACAGGGTTCCAAAAGGCACAGTCTACTTTCGCAGACCTTCCCTGGATGTCAAGCCCTGGTAAGGTTCTTCGGTTATCATCGAATTAAAGAACATAATCCACCGCTTGTGCGGGTCCCCGTCAATTCCTTTATGTTTTAGCCTTGCGGCCGTACTCCACAGGCGGGATACTTAACGCGTTAGCTTCGCTACTGAAGGGGTCGATACCTCCAACAGCTAGTATCCATCGTTTACGGCGTGGACTACCCGGGTATCTAATCCGGTTCGCTCCCCACGCTTTCGTGCCTTAGCGTCAGAAATGGCCCAGTAACCTGCCTACGCCATTGGTGTTCCTTCTTATATCTACGGATTTCACTCCTACACAAGAAATTCCAGTTACCTCTACCATTCTCGAGTTTAACAGTTTGAATAATAGTCTGTATGGTTGAGCCACCAGGTTTCACTATTCACTTATTAAACCGCCTACGCAACTCTTTACGCCCAGTCACTCCGGATAATGCTCGCACCCTACGTATGACCGCGGCTGCTGGCACGTAGTTAGCCGGTGCTTATTCATGAGTTACCGTCATATTCTTCACTCATAAAAGAAGTTTACAACCCGAAGGCCTTCATCCTTCACGCGGCGTTGCTCCATCAGGCTTTCGCCCATTGTGGAAGATTCCTCACTGCTGCCTCCCGTAGGAGTCTGGACCGTGTCTCAGTTCCAGTCTGGCTGATCATCCTCTCAGACCAGCTATGGATCGTCGGCTTGGTAGGCCATTACCCTACCAACAACCTAATCCAACGCAGGCTTCTCCCAAAGCGGATAAATCCTTTAATCCGAAGACCATATGCGGCATTAGCTACCCTTTCGGGCAGTTATTCCTCACTTTGGGGCAAATTCCTACGCGTTACTCAGCCGTTCGCCGCTCGCCACCAAGTAGTAAACTACTCGTGCTGCCGCTCGACTTGCATGTGTTAGGCACGCCGCCAGCATTCATCCTGAGCCAGGATCAAACTCTCCGTTAAAAATCTACTTTGTATCAAAGTATTAAGGCTCTACAAAAATATAAACTGACGATGATATTGCACAATCAAATTGTTAAGGTTCATTTTAAGCCGGCCTGAAGTATTAATTACTCCACTTTACAGATTGTAAAACGTTGCTTAACTCGCACTCCAGCAACCAGACTTAATACCAATCTTACCTTATCTAATTAGATAGGTCAATAGGTTTTATTAATTATTTTGTTGCGAAAAATACAACAATAGCTACAACGGCGCCTATGAGTGCTCCAGCAAGCACTTCTACAGGGGTATGACCATGAGCGACACGCAGTTTTTTTAGCTTGCTACCCTGCTCCATAATTAACTTATTCAACACTTCACCCTGCATACCCGACGAATACCGGACCATCATGGCATCATACATTACAATAATAG
>CBDFCQ010000006.1:0-29352 GCA_965246075.1 uncultured Candidatus Saccharibacteria bacterium | reverse complement strand
AAACTCCCCTTTTCTCAAACAACCGTTGCTAAAATATCTTCCTCGCGGACGATCAAATATTCCGTGCCATCAATTTTCAAATCCGTGGTCGAATATTCCTTGTAGATAATTCGATCGCCAATTTTAACATTCTTGACACTGCCGCCAACTGCTTTAATTTCAGCAATTACTGGCTTTTCTTTAGCGTTATCAGGCAAGTAAATTCCACTCGCCGTCTGCGTTTTTGCTTCTTCCCGCACCGCTACCACACGGTCGCCGAGAGGCTGAATAGGTACGCTCACAATATCCTCCATTTCGTTAACAATAAACCTATTGTAACGCACCAATTTGGCACTCGTCAAGCTTGAGTGCTAATTTTAATTACTATCAGTCTGATATAATATCCTCATGCAATTATTCAAACATCTCTTAGAAAAAATTCTTGGATCTTACGTTAAAAAATATTTTAAATCTCATTACAATGTTAAATTAATCGCTGTGGTCGGTAGTGTCGGTAAAACCAGCGTCAAATCAGCAACTACCACCGTTTTATCGGAAAAGTTTACCGTTCGTCACAGCCGCGGCAACTTGAACACCACCTTAAGCGCACCTTTAGAAATTCTTGGCATTGACGGACCAAAAAACGTCAAATCGCCCCTAGATTGGCTAAAAGTCTTCTCCGCTGCCCATTCTAGCATTAAAAATCCGCAATCGCCTGACATCATTATCCAAGAATGTGGCATTGACTGTCCGGGTGAAATGGCAACATTTATGCGCTACATTCAGCCTGATATCGCTATAATCACCTCTGTTGCGCCAGAGCATATGGAGTTTTTTAAAACAATTGACGTGGTGGCGCGCGAAGAATTGTCCATTAGTCAAGTTGCTAAAAAAACCATCTTCAATTTTCACGATATTGATAAAAAATATCACTCACTTATAATTGGCGAAAAAATAAGCTACGGCGATGAATCTGCTGATGTTCTCTTGCAAATTAAAGAAACCACCAATGACGGCTATATTGCAACCCTAAAACACAATCAAGAAGAGTCGCACGACATCAGCATTTCCGTATTAGGTAAGCACAACATCCGCTCTATCACTGGCGCGGCAGCAGCAGGTCTAGCTTGCGGCATGAATATTGACGAAGTCGCAGTAGCCTTAAAGAAAATTAAACCTGTCTCCGGTAGGATGAATATTCTACGCGGCGCACAAGGATGCACCCTACTAGACGACACCTATAACGCCAGTCCCGTTGCTATGGAAAATTCCCTAAAAACACTTTACTCTCTCGAAGCAAGTCGTAAAATTGCGGTTTTAGGTGATATGAATGAGCTTGGCGATTCCTCTAAGCTGGAACATGAAAAAATTGGTAGACTGTGTGACCCCAAGCAATTAGACCTACTGATTACCGTCGGTAAATTAGCGAAAAAGCACCTTGCACCAATTGCCGAAAAAAATGGCTGCAAGGTTTTGTCATTTGACAAATCACCAGAAGCTGGAGAGTTCTTAGAGAGTAAAGGAATTAAAGACACGACAATCCTTTTCAAGGGTTCACAGGGCGGTATCTATCTCGAAGAAGCCATTAAACCGCTACTCAATAATCCTGATGACAACCAAAAGCTTGTCCGCCAATCAGAAACCTGGCTTAAAAAGAAACAGCAATTTTTCGATCAGCCTTATTAGTTTCAATTAATTCACTATCCAATCGATAGACCGACAGATACCATTAACTGTTCATAAAAGTTTGATAAATAGCTGGGCGAACTATTTATTTTTCTCTAGCCCGAGAATTTCTTTTACAACAGTTTTATCATTCCACGGAATTCGTTTACCGTTAACAATTCGATACTGCTCATGACCCATACCGGTAATTAGAACCGTGTCGCCACGTACGGCTGATTTTAGTGCCTGATAAATCGCTTGTTTTCGATCAACAATTTCCGTCATCTTATGAACCTTCTTTGTTCGCTCAATTCCCTGTCGAATCATTGCCCGAATATCATCTGGATTCTCACTATAGCTCTCTTCATCTGTTAGAAAAATTCTATCCGCCAAATTAGCCGCCAACTCCCCCATGATCGGTCGCTTTGTTTTATCTCGGTCACCACACGCGCCGAAGACTAAGAATAATCTCCCCTTAGTAATTCTCCGTGTCGTTTTTAACAATTTCTCCAATGCATCTGGCGTATGCGCATAATCCACGATAATATCAATTCCGCGCTTATTATCCACTCGCTCAAAGCGCCCTGGAATCGTCTCCAGATTTGCCACACCTTCTTGAATATCTTCTAGCTTTATACCGAGCAAATACGCCAAAGACACTGCTGCTGACATATTAAGTACATTAAATTCACCAGGGAGATTAGTTGCCAGCTCCAAATGAGTCTGATGGTCAATGAGCAGACTTGCTTCGGTACCCTTTTTATAAAGCTTAATGTGTGTTATCCGAGCCTCAGCCTCCGGACTCACACCGTACGTCATCTTTTCGCCAGAAGCATTAAACTTATTGAAATATTCAAACCACTTATCATCGCGATTTAACACGATGTATTTTGGCTGCTTTTCAAATAATTTAGCCTTTGCCTCTGCATATTCTTCCATTGTTTTATGGTAATCCAGATGGTCTTGGGTTAAGTTAGTCATCACCGCCGCCTCAATTGGCACACCGTCAAACTTATGCTGAGATAATGCATGGCTAGTCGCCTCTAAAATCACGTATTCGACACCTTCACGCTGAGCTGTCTGGAAAAAGCTAAACAGCCTGGCTACAGTTGGGACAGTTGCATTCAAATCATTTATCTTCTCTTCGCCAGCAATTTCAATCACTGCCGTCGTAAACAACGCTGTCTTAAAACCAGCCTCTTTCAGAATTTCATTAATGTAACAAGCCGTCGTCGTCTTACCATTTGTCCCCGTTACCGCAATAATTCTCAGGCCACGAGCTGGATTGCCATATCTCAGACTAATCATCTTCGTCCGCGCAATCCGATAGGCATTTTCAGTTTTCTCCAGAACCCCTTTAGGCAGCGTCTTTCTAGCAATTTTTACCAACTCGTTTTTCATAATACCTATTTTACCACTTATATTTGTTATAATAAAAACAAATGAGGATTTTGGGAATCGAGTCTAGTTGCGACGAAACGGCGGCGTCAATCGTTGAAGATGGCGAACGCCTACTTTCAAATGTAGTCAATTCCCAAATCGATATCCATGCCGAATATGGCGGAGTTATTCCGGAAATTGCCGCCCGTAGCCACTTGGAAGTCGTCAACCCGGTCATTAAAAAGGCCCTATCTGACGCCAACTGTACCTGGAATGATATTGACGCCATCGCTGTTACTTATGCACCGGGGCTTATCGGCTCACTATTAATCGGCACGCTCGCTGCCCGCACTCTCGCCATTATCCACCATAAACCGCTTTACAAAATACATCATGTCGAGGCGCATGTATACGCTAACTTTATCAATCAACAATCTGGCAATCTATTTCTATCACTGCCAAAAAAACAACCGTCATTCCCCCTGCTCTCATTGATTGTCTCCGGTGGACATTCGCAACTTGTTCTCTTTAAAAATCATGGCGACTATCAACTCATCGGTCAGACCCAAGATGATGCTGTTGGCGAGGCTTTCGATAAAGTCGCCAAAATTCTCGGTCTGCCCTACCCTGGTGGCCCGTCTATCTCCAAAGCCGCCAAACTCGGCGATCCGCACGCTTTTCACCTACCCATCGCCAAATTATCCGGCGAATACGACTTTTCCTTCTCTGGTCTTAAGACAGCCGTTTTAAGAGCCGTTCAGCGAGAAGTTGGGAAAGACTTTACTTTTCCTTCACACGAGCTTCCAGGGCTTGTAGACGATGAATTAAGGCATAATATGGCAGCCTCCTTTCAATTCACTGCTATCAAGACCCTGGTTGATAAAACTCGCCAGGCTTATGATGATTTTCAGCCAGCCTCGGTGGTCATTGCTGGCGGCGTAGCAGCCAATCAGGAACTTCGCCATCAACTTTCGGCCGCCCTACCCCTGTCAATTGACTATGCGCCCATCCAGCTCTGCACCGATAACGCTGCCATGATCGCTGCACTCGGCTATTACCGTGCTCAAATTGACCAGCCCACTGACCCGTACGATCTAGAAGTACAACCAAGTTTATCAATGACATCAATTTAACGTTGTGGAGATTACAACATGAATCAACATTTCTTACAATCTGAGGCTTGGGAAAAGTTTCAAACCGACCTCAAGCGAAAAGTAGTCCGTAAACACACTAACTACGGAGATTTTTTCGGTATCGTCGAACGAGGTCGCTTCAATTCCCGCCTCTATATTCCCTACGGACCACAAATCCAGTCACCCGACAACCTCATAGAACTCCTAGAAATCATTAAACAATCCGCCAAACAACAAAAAGTCGACTTTATTCGCATTGAACCATTGGGCAACATCGACACTGCCATCCTCAAAAAAGCTGGCTATCGGAAAGCTAAGGATATTCAGCCGTCTCATACTATCATTAACACCTTAGCAGACGACGAAACTATACAATCTCTTACTAGCCAGACTGTCCGTCGTATGTGGCGCAAAAATCTTAAAGCAGACGTTACCTTTCAAGCTAGTTACGACCCTCAGGATATCGAAATTTTTATCAATATGATCCACGATGTAGCTAAGCGTACAGGCATGGTACCGCACAGGGACGCTTATTTCCGCCAGATGGCGTCTTCCCTATTTCCTACCAAGCAGGCTGGTATTTTTTATGCTATCTACGAAAATAAACCAGTAGCTAGTATTTTATTTTTCAGCAATGGCGAAACAATGTATTACGGGCATGCTGGATCTTATTCAGAATACCGCAAATTAAGCCCAGCCACCGCTCTTGGTTTAGAAATGCTTCGTTATGCGCATCAAACAGGTCATAAGTTTTTCGATTTTTACGGTATCGCACCAGAAGATGCGCCAAAAACTAATCCATGGTACGGCTTTACACAATTCAAAAAGAGTTTTGGTGGTCAACCAACGGAGTTTCCTGGCACTTGGGAATTACCACTACGCCCTATCGCCTATAATCTTTATTATCTCTATCAAAAAATTTATCAAACAATTCGCCACCATTCCTAACGTCTGCCCTTTGATTTGTGATATAATTGAGACGTAATATAAACATGTGGAGAAAAATAAGGACACTATAAATGCAAGCTTTTACACGTGAAAAGTACTTGTATTTACTTTTGTTTTTTTTTCACATGAAAAAACCATGGAATTACTTATGCAGCTAGCCAAACAATACATACCAAATTACTACGAACCAAACATTTATGCCATGTGGGAAACTAGTGGCGCTTTAGAACCGACAGGGGTAGGTAAGCCATATTCTATAGTCATGCCACCACCTAACGCTAATGGCAATCTACATATTGGACACGCTCTAGACATGAACCTAAAGGACATCCTTATCCGCTATCACCGAATGAAGGGTGATGATGCAATATTTATTCCGGGTGCCGATCACGCTGGCTTCGAGACTTGGGTAGTATATGAGAGGGAATTGACCAAGCAAGGGAAGAGTCGATTCGATTTTTCTCGAGATCAGCTCTATAGCCAAGTCTGGAATTTCGTCCAAGAGAAGCGCGGCAATATGGAACTGCAACTGCGCGCTCTAGGTATTAGTGCTTCTTGGAAACATCTAACTTTTACCTTGGATGATAAGGTTATTAGCACTGTATATGACACCTTCAAAAAGATGTGGGATGATGATCTAATCTACAGAGGTGAGCGCATCGTTAATTACTGCGCTAAACACCAAACCAGTTTCGCTGATATTGAAGTAGAACATAAGAATGAAAAGGGGAAGTTATGGCAAATAGCTTACCCAACATTGGATAAAATTGGCGAGATTATAGTAGCTACCACTCGCCCCGAAACTATGCTTGGCGACGTAGCAGTAGCAGTCCACCCAGATGACGAAAGATACAAGCACCTCATTGGTACACGCATTTTATTACCAATTGTTGATAAAGAAATTCCAATTATTGCAGACGAATACGTTGATATGAGCTACGGTACTGGCGCCGTTAAAATTACTCCAGCTCACGATCCGAACGATTTTGAAATTGCCAAACGACACGATTTGCCTTTAGAGTCAATCATTAGCCAAGCAGGCAAGATGATAAATGTTCCTACACAATTCTTAGGGTTAACCCCAGAAGAAGCCCGTGCTCGAGTTTTAGAAGCCCTAGACGCACTGGAATTACGCCGCGGTGAAAGCAATATTGAGCACGCTGTCGGTCATTGTTATAAATGTGGTAGCATTATCGAACCAATGGTTAAGGAACAATGGTTTGTTAAGATGGAACCTTTGGCCAAACCAGCAATTGATGCGCTTGAAAGGGGAGAAGTTACTTTTTATCCCGCCTCTAAATGCCGCGAGCTTATCGCGTACCTCAAACAACTCAAAGACTGGAATATCTCGCGTCAAATCCCGTGGGGAATTCCAATTCCAGCATTTGTTAATGAAAACGATCCTAAAGATTGGATATTCGACACTCGCACCAACGAACAGAAGATTGTTGTGAATAACACAACATATATTAGAGAAGAAGATACCTTCGACACCTGGTTCTCATCCGGTCAATGGCCATATGTAGTAACTGACTATTTAAGCGACGGGGAACTAGCCAAATATTTCCCAACCAGCCTGATGGAAACCGGCATGGACATTATGCGCGCTTGGGTGGCACGAATGATTATGTTGAGTCTATATCGTACAGGTAAACTACCTTTCAAAGAGGTTTATCTACACGGCATGGTCAATGATGAGCATAACAAAAAAATGTCCAAGTCCAAAGGCAACGTTATTAACCCAATGGAGTTGGTGGCTGAATTTGGTTCAGACGCTACCAGGATGGGAATCATCGCTGGTCGCGCCCCAGCTCAGCATCAAGCCTTTAATAAAGGTTCGGTTATTGCTGCGCGCAATTTCTGTAATAAGCTCTGGAATATCGCCCGGTTTGTTGAGGCGCAAATTGGCGATAATCATCAAATTGTCGATTTAGAGCCACAAACTCTGGCCGACCACTGGATTATTCGTCAATTAAATGACGCCGCCAACAACGTGGCTGTTCGACTAGAGCAGTATCGTTTTTCTGAAGCGTCAGAAACGGTTTACCATACCATTTGGGACGACGTAGCCGACTGGTACATCGAATCATCTAAGACTTCAATTAACCGCCCACTATTATCATGGGTACTAGCGACTTCTCTAAAAATTGCACACCCGTTTGCGCCGTTTGTTACGGAAACAATTTGGCAAACCCTTAACTATACCGACGGAATCTTAATGCGCGAAACTTGGCCGACTCCAGAAAAATTTGACTCAATTGCCGCTGAGCAATTCGAACAGTTAAAGACACTAGTCACCGAGGGTCGCTGGGTGATTGCTGAATTGCCAGGTAATAAAAAATATCGATTGTTATATGGCAACGACAGTCTAATTTCTGACAATCAAGACACTATTAAGCATCTGATGCGCGTCGAGTCAGTCGAACATACAGATCAACCGCGTGGCCTCAGACTGGCAGCCGCCAACAGGGAAGCGTGGCTGGATATTGATAGCGAAACTCTATATCAGCATCAGGAAAATCTTGAGGTTAGACTAGCGGAAGCACGCCAAAAATTGTCAGGATTACAGAAACGACTAGACAACCCAACTTACATTGAGAAAGCCCCAGCACACCTTGTTGAGGAAACTCGCGAACAATTAGCCGAGCAGGAAAAAATCATTACTCGGCTGGTTTCAGAATTAGAAGTAATTAGCTTGAAATAGTCTAGCTTACAGCGTCAAGATCAAGGTGATATCCATCAAAAGTATGTTGTCCACGAGCAGCATACTTTTGACGCAGTCGCTTTTTATCGTTATTGCGTGGCGTGGTTCGTGGACGTGCCGAGCTCTCCTTTAATACATTAGACAGCTCTGAGTGTTCTGGATGGGTATGTGGATTAGTTTCCGGCATTTTTACATCACTCTCAACATTACCATGAGCACTATACATTTTCCAAGATGATAAAAATGCCTTATCAATGTTAGTATCATGAATAAATATACTAAACGCTACATTTAAGCTCACTAGCATAGCTGTAGCAGTAAAAAACTGTTGCACTAAATTCATTTTATTCTTTCTTTTTTGTATCTATTTTTTAGAATACTGGTTATTATGTTAGCATAAGCTTTGTTTTTTGTCAAGTATATTTCGCTACATAAAAATATTCGCCTCGTTTTGGCGAACATTTCACCTTACCATCTTGGCGGAAGGGGAGGGATTCGAACCCTCGGTACGTTTTACCGCACGCCGGTTTTCAAGACCGGTACCTTCAACCACTCGGTCACCCTTCCAGGTTTGATTTGGCGGAGGAGGGGAGATTCGAACTCCCGCTACAGATCTCTCCGTACTAACGATTTAGCAAACCGTCCCCTTCAGCCACTTGGGTACTCCTCCAAATTCACTATTTAGTGTATCATATAAGTGTAATAATTAACAGCTTTATGATAAATGAGGTATAATGTAATTATGATACAAGGATATATTTCTAAGATTGTCACGGCATTACTTACGATTGGACTAGGAATAGCCCTAGTAGCTACACCGGTATCTGCTCTTGGTGAAGGTGGTGCTTCGGCTGGTATTGGTGCAGCCCGGGGAGATAATACCCCATCTAATCTAGTTAATGGCGATTCATCAATCATAAAGCGTGCCATAAATATTATGCTATTTGCAGTCGGCGTATTAAGTGTTGTTATGTTAATTTTTGGCGGTTTTCGCTATGTCATATCTGGCGGCAAGAAAGAATCAGTCACAAACGCTAAAAACACCATTTTATATGCAATCGTTGGTCTGTTAGTCGCAGTTTTTGCTTATGCTATCATTAACTTTATCCTTGGCGCAGCATTAAGCGGCGGTTCAACCACTAACGTTTAATTGTTCACTTATTCTTGCCGTGATATACTAACAGCATGAATGATAATCCAGAACAACAGGGATTCGAACCAACCTCATCAGATAGAATTGATATAACTGAGCCAATCGCCTGGAACGCTCCAGAGGGAGTGCAGGTTCAGCGCGGAAAAATTTGGTATGTAATGTTCGCAGTTATTCTGGTCGGGCTAATAGCCCTAGCTATTCTAGTATTTAAGAACTGGACCTTTGCTGCCTTACTGCCTATTATGGCAGTGGCTTTATTCACACTATCAAACAAAAGTCCTCAAATTATTAATTATGCAATTAGCACAAAGGGTGTTTATATTGCTGACGTTTTACATGATTTCAGTGAATTTCGTGCATTTGGATTATCAAATGAAAACAACCAGCACTCTATCATATTATTGCCAGTTAAGCGTTTTTCCCCAGGACTAACTATCTATTTTTCTGAAGCGGAAGGTGAGAAGATAGTCGATATGTTAGGTGCGCGCTTACCAATGCAAGAAATTAAACCAGACGCCCTAGAAAAGCTTATTCGCTTAATAAAGCTATAGCTTGATTGGCTATATTTTATGTGGTAGAATACAGAAGTTCACCGCTTCTAGGCGGAGAAAGCTCTTTATATTTTTGTTATGGCCAATCGGATTTCCGAAAGGCTGTATGCACCCGTAGCTCAGCTGGATAGAGCGCTGGCTTGCGGAGCCAGAGGTCGTAAGTTCGAATCTTGCCGGGTGTACCATTTAACCTAAGGAGGGGATATGAATTTTGTTAAATACGTAAAATACACAGGTCTAGCAATTATTGCAATTTTTACAACATTTATTGCGTTTATATCGGCGGCGGTATTTATTGAGGTAACAACCTGGAACGAAGCTGGTAAATGGATTATCAAGGCCGCTGAATTAGCCGGCGTTGGCCTGCTATTAAGTATTGTCATGAGTATTATTGGTACTATAGTCGCTAAGGACGCCAAGAAGAAATAATATCCTTAATTAGTTAGATACGGAGAGATGCAGGAGTGGTTGAACTGGCCGCTCTCGAAAAGCGGTATGGGGCAACTCATCGAGGGTTCGAATCCCTCTCTCTCCGCCATAAATATTTATGAAAATAACCGTTATAACAATCGGAAAGAAACATGAAGCCTGGATTCAGCCAGGCATTTTTCGTTTTTTAGAGCGCCTCAGGCCGCCATTTGCCACTGAGATGGTGATTCTACCACATTCAAGTTTTGAAGGCGACAGAGCACGTCAGGAAGAGTCAGAGCGTATACTTACACGTCTTGATCCAGACGATTTCATCATTCTGCTTGATGAACGCGGTAAAAATTTATCATCACCGGAATTATCAAATCTAATTAGCAGTCATATAAATAAGCATGTTGTTTTTATTATTGGAGGGGCTTATGGAGTTAACGATGATTTACGTCAAAAATCTAACGTTGTCTGGTCTCTATCAAATCTAGTATTTCCACATCAGCTAGTCCGGCTAATCTTAGCTGAACAACTGTATCGTGCTCAAGAAATCTATCGCGGCAGCCAATATCACCACTCATAATTTCGGACGACCGTGTCTGGCAATAACAGCAATCTCTACATGCTCAGCACCGTTTTTTCTTAAGCATTCAGCTGCCGCCAACACAGTTGAACCAGTCGTAAAAATATCATCAATAATTATATATCGACGATTTTTATCTACCGAACCACTTAGCTCAAAGAAGTCCTTTGCTTGACGCTTTCTCTGGCGTGAAGACTTAGCAAAGTGCTGAGTGACATTATTTCTTCGTCGAAGCAGGGGCCGGCATTCTATCTTTCTATTCCTAGCTAGCTTATTAGCTATCTTTTCAATATGACCAAATCCACGGCGACGGATATTTTGGGAGATTGTAGGTATTGGCACAATAACCGCCTCTGTCGGGAGAGAAGGTAGAATGTCGTTCAAAAACTCACTCAACAGATTAGCGGCAGCTTGCACTCGGTTAAACTTATAATCATCAATTATTTCAGCCACCACGCCAGTTCTTTTCGTAAAACACCAGATCATATCACAGGGGATTTTATGCTTTTTGCACAAGTTTCCGTTTTTTAAGGACTGACCACACAATACACAAATCTCGTATTTCTGACTGATGATGTATTTTTTACAATCTATGCATAAAATACCCCCTATTTTATGACATCTATAACAGTAGTGCGGAGCAATAATAGATAATAGTGCATCAAACATTGTAATTTTTACGTTTTACACCTTTCACTGTTGATTATACCGCATATTATAGTTATACTAATAAGGACTTTGTCAATGAGCCTATTATAAAAGTGGAGGAAATTATGGCCCGAAAGCAAGATGATAATATACTACTAACAGAAGACGAGTTGGCTGCAGCGTTTATTGACGATACAGATCAGCTACTACCTAATCTTAACGATGACAGCAACAGCAGTCCAGCTCCAGCAGCACCAGCTGAAGACAACTGGGAGGATGAAGCTGACGATCTAATGGGTCAATTAGCTGTTGACGTTTTTGAAACAGAGAACGACTTAATCATTAAAGCTCGCACTGCCGGTGTAGACCGCAATGATTTAGATGTCAGTATTTCTGATGGAATCTTAACTATCAGCGGCACGTTATCTAGTGGTGATGAAGCCGATGTGCGCCAATGGCACATTCAGGAGTGTTACTGGGGCGAATTTAGTCGTACATTAGCCTTGCCTACAGCCGTTAACGAAGAGGGCGTAAAGGCAGAATTAAAAGATGGCGTTTTGACAATTACCTTTGAAAAGATAAAACAAGAAAAGGCGAAGAAGATCCAGGTTCTCTAGAAACATTAGCAAAAAATACCGCCACACATTGGCGGTATTTTTTGATTAGAAAAAAGAACCTCATTAGCGAGGTTCTTTTTTCTAACTGCAAAACTTATTATGATCCTGAAGTAAATTTATCGATGACCATATTAACTATAGCCCAAGCCAAAATAGAGACGACTAGACCAACAATAGCGTATAGAACCGTATTCTTAGCTGAAGTAACCTTATTGCTATCACCAGCTGAAGTAGTGTAACGAATACCACCCCAAATAAGCATAATAACGCTTAAGGCACCGACTGCAAATAGGAATATATTAACAAACTGCTTAACTAGGCTCTCAGGACTAGAATTAACCTTATCTACACCCTCTCCTTGTGCACTGTCAATTCCACCCCTTAATGTAAAATCAGCAGCATTTGCAGCTGGAGCTACCGCCAAAGAGATTGTCGGCACAATTAGCAGTCCAGCTAGAATCATTTTTAATTTATTCATGTTATTTCTCCTTCTTTAATGATGTTATTATTATACATTTTTCTCTGTTATTTGCAAAACTATTATGGTTTTAGACGAATTTATCGATAACCATATTAACTATAGCCCAGGCGAAAATAGCCACGATCAGACCAACTACTGCATAAATAAGTGAATTCTGTGCAGCTTTAGTTTTTGCAGCGTCACCAGCTGAAGTAACATAGCGAATACCGCTAAAAATAATCATGATAACAGATAAGGCGCCCACAACCCACAATAAAACATTAACGATAGTTTGTATTAAGCCACCCTTACCTTCAATTTGCTTGCCCTTCATTTCTGGAGTGGTAGCTATTTCTATACCATTAGATATACCATCAGATAACTTAGCAGAGACATTGCCAGAAAGGGAAGTAGTCAAAAGTGCCGACACTCCAAAGACCATACAAATCATTAACGCTATCGATAATACTGTTTTTTTCATGTTTTCTCCTACTTAAAGTTACTAAACGCAAAGTTAACAATTGCTGCAGCAAATATTGAAACAACCAAACCAATGACAGCATATAAGATAGTATTTCTGGCTTTTGCTGTTTTCTGAGCATCACCACTAGAAGTTGCGAACATAATCCCACCGACAACAATCATAATGACTGAAATTATACCAACTGCCGTCAATAAAACTTGCACTATACTACCTATGATGCCATTAACTTTACCTTCACCATCAGATTTATTATTACAGTAAACTGACCCAGAACCATCACCTGCACAAATATCAATACCGTTACCAGCAGAAACTACAGGAGCGAATGCGCTAAACATTCCAATCATAACCATGCAGACGGTCAAAATTTTTGTAATATTTCTCATACTAAACCTTTCCTATAATATAACCTGTTATAGCAATCGCACTAGCAATAATAACCAAGCCAATGACAGCATATAAAATGGTGTTTTTTGCGCTAGCAGTCTTTGCCGGGTCACCAGAAGACAGGGAATAGTTTATGCCGGCAATAACTATAACAATGACCGCTACGATACCAGCTATCTTTAGCACCAGGTTAATAATGACCATGATATCAACTTGATTATCTGGCACTCCGACTTCGCTAGCACTACCTAATAATCCAGCAAAAAATTCTAAATACTTCATACTATATTCCTATATTTGATGATATAAAACTAACAACTGCCACTGATGATAAAGCCACAACCAACCCAATCGCTGCATTCATGATTGTTTTTCGTCCGTGAGCTACTTTATCAGAAGAGCCATTACTGGTCATTATAAGGAAGCCGCCATACATAATATATCCAATCGTAGCATAACCGACAACCTGCAAGAGATCTTCTATTATATTTAGAACAATCTTCCAAATAAAATTGGCTTGTGCATCAGCGTCATCGCCAGGACTTCTAACTGCGCAATTGCCGTCTAATAGGCCATCATACCACGGTTTTAAAGTCATAATCTTACCATCAGGGCAGGCCGCAGCAGAAGTCTCAGAGATAACAATATTAGCACCAAAAGCGCCAACCACAATTAAAGATACTGCAAGTATGATATTTTTCATTAGTTAAAGACTCCCCCTGGAATAATAAAGTTAGTAATAGCCACCATAAACGCGAACATCAATAAACCAATAACCGTATTTGTCCAAACCTCTCGGGCTTTTTTTACTTTATCTGGACTTCCTTCAGACGTAGTATATAAAAATGCGCCATATACAACAGCCCCAAAAGCTGCGATACCAATTCCGGCTGTTAAGATCTTGATAACTTGCTTGATTATGTTGATAATTGCCGTGCTACCTTCGCCTTCACAAGAAATAACAGAGGTTTCCGCGCCACCACAGTTGGCAGCCAAAGCTATTCTGGGTATAAAAGCACTTCCTGCGATTACTGTTGCGATAAATATACTGATTATAATATTTCTTTTTGTCATAAAAATTTCTCTTATACAGAAATTGTAAAATAGTCAAGCGAAAAAAGCAAATATTTTCCTTGAAAAGATATAGATAGTCTGTTAGTATATAAACTGCAATATGCGCTCGTAGTGAAGTTGGCCTATCACGCCTCCCTGTCACGGAGGAGATCGCCGGTTCGAATCCGGTCGAGCGCGCCACAGATAATTCACCCCCGGTAGGGTGTTTTTTTATGGAAAATATACCATTTTTATTGCATTTCTGTACAATTTATGTTATTATATAGCCAATTGGACTGGAGAGTCTAAGGAGTTTTTATAATAAAATACCTGACAATGTCAGAGAAAGGACCCCAAGCGTTATGATTTATAACCCTAATAATATCAATAACCCAAGCGGTTCAGAAACACGATTTTCAACTTTACTTAGAAAAAAGGCCTTAAAGGGCATCGCTGCAATGGCGATGCTAGCTGCAGTAGCTCCACTGTCAGCCTGCGGTGAGACTCACAGCGAGCCAACTCCAGATACTACAACATCCACAGCGCAAAATCCCACAGAAACCTCACCATCAACAGAGAAATCACCAGATAAAACACCAGTTTCAAGAGAGACTGATGTTGAAGAAATGCTAAAACCCCTAAAAGACTGGAATTACGAAGGTATTGATCTGAGCATCTTAGATGACAAGAATGCCTCTAGAGAAGACTTGGTAGGAATTTTAGATCAGTTTATTAGAAATAACTATGATAACGGCGAAGAGCCTACTTTTGATACCGTAACAAAGAAAACAGCTTGGAGTGCAATGAGGATAATCCGACTGGTTCAAATGCTTAGTGTTGATCATTCTGACGAAGCAAACTACACAAGGGCAATGAATCTAGCTACGGCTATGTTTAATCCGGAAAAGACTGAAGAGTTAGAAAAATTCAAAGAAGCAATAAGAAAGCTTTGGGCAGCTTCAAACCCAACATCTCCTACATGCAAAAAGGAACTCTGTACCGTTGAGCAGCGATCACTTTATTATGAATACACTGAAATACTGAAAGTAAGTAAACAACCTATCGCAGTCACTAATTCTAAAGGAACGAAAGATTCAGTTGTTAGATTTGAAGCAAGTGGAGACACCATAACTGTGCCATCAAATAATAAGGACTTCGAAGCCAGTCCTATTAATATGTCCGTAGAAGTTAATACGTCGAACATTCAACATCTGATTGAACTTAACGAGATAACATTCGGTGTAGTAAAAAATGAATGGTGGTAATTAGGGTCACTAATCTTACCATGACAATACCGCATATGCTATAATGCAAGCATATGCGGTATTTTTACTATAATCCTATAAAACCACTGCTGATTATTTTATTTGCATCGCTAGCTTTTATAATCTTGCAGCCAATTTTAGTTGCATATGCGGATGACGCAACCTCCAAGCCTATTAAAGGAGGTGCCGTTATCTGTAATACTGAATATGGTAATTACAAGAAAACCCCTCAAGGTGAAGAAAATAAAGATGATGGATGGTGGTGGTGTTATAGTAGTAAAAGTAACCATAGAGTGAGCTATGACAGACTTAAATGTGATAGTGGATATAAAGCTGAATCACGAGAAGTGCAGGGATCAACACCTGAGGAAGGACCCTATTCACAGGGTAGGTGTGTGGAATTATCAAAAGAGGAACAAGTTAAAAATGCCAGAAAAAAGGCCTCAATAGATGCTGCCACTAATCAAGTAACTATGCCCAAGCTAGAGGAAGCTCTAAAACCAACAATTACAAATAGTACTTGGTATAAGGAGTTGCCGGACAGCGAAAAATTCGAAGCTGGATGCGCAACTATTGGTGATAGCATAAGCTGTGATCAAAATGCAAAAAGTAAGCTTGCAAAGAAACTGATAGGAACTTGTATAGCTGCAGCTGAAGAGTCTGTATCCTCTCGTAAATACGGAGATACTGGATCTAGCGCTAAGGATCAATACTTTATCGACTGTATTAGATCAAGATCAGGTATAGATAAGAATCAAGTCACGCAAAATATGACAACTATAGCCTGGGATGACGTTAAAAAAGAGATGGACACTGCAGCTCAAGAGGCAGAAACTGCTCTTAATAAGCCAGAAGAAAGTGACGAAGTGAAAAATTCCTGTGGCGTAGACGGTGTAGGATGGCTTGTCTGTCCTTTGATGAGTTTTGCTGGTAGCTTGGGTGACGCCTCCTATTCTGCAATATCACAGTTCTTATCTATCGATCCGGGAATCTTCAAAGACTCCTCCGGGGGATTAAAACAAGCTTGGGATTTCTTTCGCGACATTGCAAACGCCGTATTTGCCGTAATATTCCTGTGGGTAATATTCTCCCAAATAAGCAATGTAGGTGTCAGTAATTATGGAATTAAGAAAATTCTACCAAGGTTAATAATAGGAGCTTTACTTGTAAACTTATCTTTTTACCTATGTCAATTAGCTGTAGACTTATCTAATATACTCGGTTTTTCTCTTAAGGGAGTTTTAGAAGGAGCTGCATCAGGAATAGATACTCAATCAGCAGCAACTGGATCTTTTAATAATTTATTTGTCGTTGGACTAGCCTTAACTGGAATAGGTTTATTTATATTCCTTGCTGTAAGCATACCTACAATTTTATCTCTACTTTTAGTCTTGCTTGTCGTGTTAGTTATATTAATTGTTCGACAATCTGCCATTATATTATTGATAGCAATATCTCCATTAGCATTTGCAGCATGGCTTCTCCCAAATACCGAAAATATGTTCAAAAAATGGATGTCAGTATTTAGGGGGTTATTAATAGTATTTCCTGTAATATCCCTTCTATACGGAGCTGGAAAACTGGCGGGGGCTGTATTAGCAGCGTCAGCCACAGACGATCCAAACAACCCGAAAGAAACTATGCAATTCGCAGCCTTGGCTGCCTCCATATTACCATTAGGCGCTACACCTTTTGTGATTAAAAGCTCATTAAACTCACTAGGTAGTATCGGAGCAAAGATAGGCGGGCTTAGTAGCAGGGCTAATAAGCGTTTAGGTGGAGCTATTGGTAATTCTAGATTAAATGACCTTAAAAAAGGCTGGCAAAAAAACTCTGCTAGAAGACAAGCTAATCGTAGGTCTGGCGATACTCGGTTCGGAAGGAAGGCTGATGAACTCAGGGGTAGCAGCAGCAGGCTAGCCCGCGGAGCAGGAATTATACTCAATCCTAGGAGAGCACTGGACAATAGTTGGCTCGGACGAGCTACGGGATTATCTGAGGGTGCCGCCCGTAGTCAAGCTGTATCTGACGAATTATTCGAGAATGAAGTTAAGGGTCAAGCTCTAGCCCTAAGAGGCATGACATCGAGTGAAATAGCTACTATTGCCCGCACGGGTAAAACCTCTACGGGTAAAAAAGTCTCACGAAGTATGCATGCAGCCGCAATAGACCATACTATGGCTAATGGAAGCTTTGACGATCGTACTAAGGTGCTCAGTAGCTTAGCAGGGAAAGACGCCGTCATAAAGAATCGTGCCATCAAGGCTGCATTTGCTAAGGGAGATAATAATATACTAGGTAACGGATTCGGGGATGCTATCCTCAATGATGAGATTAATAATATGGAAGATCTATCTAACATGGCAGTAAATAATGCCGAATCTGGAAATCTACAGGCAGAACACTTAGTGCAGAATGGAGCAGCAACCAAATGGCTATCTGAAGCTATTACCAATAGTAATAATGAAAAAGCTTCGGCTGCATTTAAAAAAGCAGGAGAAGTTGCCGTATCAAATCCAAATACTGCGAAAAATATAAATCAAGCAATATCCGAGGCGTTAAGTGCTCACGGAGTGATTGCCGAGAATACGTCGCAGAATAGCCAAGATAATAATTCTCAACAATCATCACAGAATAATCAGCAGAGCAATAGTAGTTCTGGGGGGATAATTATTCCTACTACAGAAGATATTAATAAATACGGCAGATGACATTAATTGAGAAAAATCATACATAGCGCCTTCTCTTGACTTTTTCTATTAAAAATGCTAATATAACCGCAGATGGAGTGGTTAATTTCCCGTAAGCAGCTTCTTAATAAGTGGCTGCAGTGGTTCGTATTGCTGATAGCAGGGATGCTGGTGGGCATTTTTCTTAATACCTTAACACACTCAACCTCTGTTTACGCCGTAGACGCAGAATGGAGCGGCCATAATTTAACCTATAATAAAGAAAAATATACAAAGGTAAGTGATGATAAAAAGATCAAACAATTTAACCTACCGGATAATTCGCTTGTTTATGTTAATGAAGATAAGAATAAAAAAGAAACCAAGGTTATTTATTTCCCATCAAGCGAAATATCTTCACTAAGTTCCGCAACTTACGCAGTTTATTCATTTACGCCACCGAACACCTACGAGCAAACCAGCACCTCAACTATTTCAATTGAATCACCATCTGAAAATTCAACCAGCACTTCCTGTGATGTACAGGGAATAGGTTGGATTATCTGTCCACTCTCCAATTGGTTAGCTGATGGCATAGATTATATGTACAGTGCACTTCAGGAATTCTTAAAAACTAAGCCTTTAGAGACAACCAATCAAAACAGTGGAATTTATTTGGCGTGGGTTATTATGCGAAATATTAGCAATGTGGCGTTTATTATAGCGTTTTTGTTAATTATCTATTCGCAATTGACATCCGTAGGAATTAGTAATTATGGTGTCAAAAAAATGATTCCTAGGCTAATAATTGCGGCAGTGTTAGTTAACTTGTCATTTACATTTTGTGCTATATTACTAGACTTATCAAACATAGCCGGCTACGCTTTCCAGGACGCCTTTATGGGAATTAAAAATACCATATCCACCGTAGGAGAAAATACAAGCACATGGACGTGGTCGGAAGTTATCAGTACAGCACTGTCGAATGGAGCGCTGGCGGTAGGAGCAGGATACGCCGTATCGCTAGCACTTACTACTGAACTATTACCGATGCTAGTACCTGCCGCGACATTAGCTGGCTTAACTTTGCTCTTCATACTCCTAATTATGGCGGCTCGTCAAGCACTTATTATTATATTAATTATAGTTTCACCACTAGCATTTGTTTGCTACTTATTGCCCGGAACAGAAAAGTGGTTTAAAAAATGGCGAGACTTATTCTTAACAATGCTAGTATTTTTCCCAGCATTCGCTGTAGTATTCGGTGGAGCTCAACTGGCGGGAATAATAATTATACAAAATGCCTCTGGTCCAAATGGCGCAATAATGCACATACTAGGCATGTTGGTTCAAATAATACCTTTGGCTATAACTCCTCTAATTATGAAGCTCAGTGGCGGAGTATTGGGTAAATTCGCTGGGTTTGTTAATGACAAGAATAAAGGCTTATACGACAGGTCTAAGAACTGGTCTAAAGATCGTCGTGAGACCATTAAAAACAAGAAGTTAGCTAACCCCAATATGGCGCGATTCAACCCAAATCGTTTACGCCGTTGGGCAGATCATAAAGGTAGAGCACTCAAAAAAGATCTGGAAACTTCACAGAAAAATGCCGAGAATTCATTTAGAGATACAGCCAGGTATAAGAAGTTAGACTTAGACGCCAGACAGGCTTCCAGGCGATCCGATCTATTATCCGCACAAGATGACAATCGCTACACCGAAGCTACGCTGGGTCATGCACCAACTGATACGTATGGAAAGTACGATCGTGCTCTACGAGCTAAGTCAACTAAATACTCAAATTGGCGAGACGCGCAACAAGCTCAATTTATGTCAGACATTAAAGACTTAGAAACCGAAATTGCAGTGTCTGGACTAATTAAGAATAACGCTCAACGCCAGCAGCACAGTGAATTTGCAGAACAATTGATAAACAATAAGAATCTTCGAGACAAGGCTGGTGGCAATGTATTCAAAGACGGGAATGGCAACCTAATTGGGGCAAATGCCGCTCTAGCTTCAGCTATATCAACCAGCCGTAGCGAATATGCCAAGTCAATTGACGAGGCTCGCCAAATTATAAAGCACTACAAATTGGATGCAAAACAGAGGCAGGGATTAGCCCTAGACAAAGTATCTATAAGTCTTCCTGGTGGAGTTAATTTATCTGGAGATAGTATATTCGTACGTGAAGCCGCAATTGAAGAGCAGATTAAATACGGTACCGCAACAGAAGTCGCCGAGCTTCTTAGTGAATTGCCTCCAGAATTCTATTCTTCTGCAGCTTCAGCGCTAGCGGAATCTGGTGTAAGGAATAAGGCGTCCTTTATGGGAGGTAAGCTCATCGATGATATGCTGAAGGGCGATATTAATAACAGGGGAGATCTAATGAACCACTTTGCTGAATGGTTGCAGGGTGGTAAATACAAGCCTGAGACCTTAGCGTCTACGGATGCTGATGCCGTTAAATTATTGATAGAAGCTGCAAATACTACATCTGTTCTTACTAATAAGAAACGTCAAGATCTTAAGAAAGTTATCAACACAATTCTTACCGACAGGAGACTATCAGCCAATGCAACTGACGCAGCTAAAGAGCAATTTGAGATTTTCCGAAACATGTTATAATCTCCACATTTTGATATAATATAAGCAGTATGTCTATATATAAAGTTCCTCAGGATGTTGAGGCGGAGGATAAGCTACTTGGACCATTTAGTTTCCGGCAGTTTGTGTTTTTAATTATCGCAGTTGTTGGAATTGGCATTGCGTATGCTTTGAGCCAATTGTTGCTACCCTTATTTTTAATTCCAATGCCGGTTGTTTTGTTTTTTGGGGCTTTGGCTTTACCTCTTAAAAAAGATCAGCCGATGGAAGTGTACCTTGCGGCAGTTATTTCTTTTATGTTAAAACCAAAAAAACGCCTATGGCAACCTGACGGTATTGAAACGTTAGTAGAAGTTGTCGCACCAAAAACTGAGGAGAAAATATATGGCAATAAATACGATCAAGCCGAGGTTCAAAGGCGATTGTCATATCTAGCAAACCTGGTAGATAGCCAAGGTTGGTCAATTCGTGGAGTTAATAACCCGAATAGTTCGATGCAAGCGGATCTGTTCAATGAGGGTCGGGCGGCTAATGATATCCTAGATGAAAATAGCACTACGGCACAAAACATTAATAATTTAATGAGGCAATCAGACATACGCAGAAGAGAAGAAGTAATTCAAAAGATGCAAACAGCACAAACGACAACGGTAGCAACTTCTCAATTGACAAATTCTACTCCAACAGCGCAACTTATAGTCAATCCATACCCAACAATGCGCCAGTCAACCATCAATCCGCTGTCAGACAATAAACCTACCAATAGCCAACCGACTGCCACGCCGCAAACTAGCTTAAACGACGTATCACCTGCTATAATAGATTTGGCAAATAATCACAGCGACCTTTCGGTTGAAACGATTTCACGTGAGGCGAATCGAATTCAGCAAGAAAATAAATTAGCAGAAGAGGAAGTGGTGATTTCATTACGTTAGGTGGGGTTTATGCAACCAGAGTTACAAAATCAGCAATTGAATCAGCAATTACCGCAAACCAATGCGGCTATTCCTAATATTCCTCAGCAATCCGCCATAAATACAACCATAGCAGGATCCGCCACTACACCAACCCCGGATAAGTCACCAGAAAATAAAAAACAGAGTGGACCAATCAGCACTCAAAACACTCTCCTGTTTTCTGAAATGCGTGAAAATATGATTATTATGAGTGATGGTAGCTTCCGAGCAGTGATCGAATGTGAGTCTATTAACTTTGACCTGATGAGTTCACGCGAAAGAGAAGGAATAGAGTTCAGCTATCAAAATTTCATCAATTCTCTATATTTTCCAATTCAAATTCTAGTCCGTTCACGCCGGGTGGATATTGGACCTTATCTAGACACACTGGCTGATATCCGACGTAATCAAGATAATATGCTGCTCAATGTTCTGATGGATGATTATATGGATTTTATTGATGTTTTAGCGCAAGAAGCAAACATTATGGATAAAAGTTTTTACGTAGTTGTACCGTATTATCCTGCCGGTGAAGAAAATGCTTTCAAACAGCAAACAAAAGGACTATTCAGTAGTTTCTTCAGCGGAAAAAAAGAAGCGACTGTAACGAAAATTGATCAAGTTACATACACAAAAGCAAAGGATGAGATAAAAAATCGTATCGATTCAGTAATGAGCGGCTTGTTCCAAATTGGGGTAAAAAGCTGGCAATTAAACACCCGTCAGTTAGGTGAGTTATTCTACACTTCATATAATCCCGACACGTCATCACGCGAATCACTGTCAGAAATCGACCCGAGTGAACTCACTACTACCTACGTCACTAAAGGCACAGGACAAGCACCAACAGGAGAAAGACTATAATGGCAAAGAAGAAATTAGACGCTGTTGATATCGCCGCACAACAACGAGCACGCGAACAAGCTGAAGTTGAGCAGGCCTTTTTAACTGGTGTTCGTACACTGCGTGATTTTATTGCGCCAAGTAGCATTGAACTTCATTCCGATCATTTTCGACTAGGTTCAAAATATGGTCGCACCATGTATGTTTACGGCTATCCGCGACAGATCTACACCGGTTGGCTCAGTTCAGTGATTAATATCGACGAGGTGTTGGATATTAGTATGTTTATTTATCCGGTTGATACGCAAATTGTGTTGAATAACCTGCGTAAAAAAGTTACCCAGCTGGAAGCTAGCATGAATATCAATTCGGAAAAGGGGCGTGTGCGTGATCCAGGATTGGAAGCCGCCTTACAAGACGCCGAAGAATTACGCGATCAGCTACAGATTGGGGCAGAAAAATTCTTCCGCTACGGTCTATATATTACAATTTATGCCGATAGTATGGATGAGCTAAACTTCGTGCAGCATAAGATTGAAACAATATTTGGACAGCAATTAGTCTTCTCTAAAGTAGCTTCTAGTCAACAAGAGCAGGGGCTCAATAGCACAATTCCACAGTTAACCGATGAGTTGCAAATTCGTCGCAACATGAATACAGGCGCAATTTCTACCAGCTTCCCATTCACTTCAGCCGACCTAACAGATAATAAGGGCGTCCTGTATGGAATTAATATGCACAATAACGGACTGGTGATTTTTGATAGGTTTAGTCTGGAAAATGCCAATATGGTGGTGTTCGCTAAATCTGGTGCCGGTAAATCATTTACTGTTAAATTAGAGGCCCTAAGAAGTATGATGGTTGGGTCAGACATTGTGATTATTGACCCAGAAAATGAGTATCAAAAACTTTGTGACGCAGTTGGCGGTAGCTATATTCGACTAAGTCTAAACAGTGACACAAGGATTAATCCTTTTGACTTACCGCGAGTCATCGATACCGACGAGGCGGACGACGCTTTAAGAGCAAACCTGGTGACACTGCATGGATTATTGCGACAAATGCTAGGCGGAGCACAGACAACGGCCGGCGGGCAAGTTGTAGCGGGATTAACGCCAGCAGAAGAGGCTGACATTGATCAAGCACTAATTGATACCTATGCGCGCGTCGGTATTACATCTGATCCACTGACTCACAATTCCACTCCTCCAACTATTTCTGACTTATATGACACCTTGCTTCACATGGGCGGCACTGGACCAAGCTTAGCACAGCGTCTACGCAAATTTACCTCCGGAACATTTGCTGGTATTTTCTCGCAGCAAAGTAATATTGACATCAACAATAATATGGTAGTGTTTAATATTCGCGACCTTGAAGATGAACTTCGGCCAACCGCGATGTATATTGTCCTGAACCACATCTGGAATATTACACGCACTGACCAGAAAAAGCGCATGCTGATCGTGGACGAGGCTTGGCAATTGATGAAATATGATGATTCCGCCAATTTCTTATTCTCCCTAGCAAAGCGCGCCCGTAAGTATCAATTAGGATTAACCACTATCACTCAGGACGTGGAAGATTTCGTTGGTAGTAAGATGGGTCGCGCCATAGTCTCCAACTCATCAATGCAATTACTGTTAAAACAGTCCACCAGCGCTGTTGATGTCCTTGCTCAGGTATTTAAATTGACCGACGAAGAACAAAAACGGCTATCTAATTTCCCAGTCGGTCAAGGCTTATTCTTTGCCGGGCAAAATCACGTTCATATCCAAATTCAAGCTAGCGACACTGAGTATAACCTGATTAACACCAATCCCGTAGCTCAACAAGTAAAGCCGTCTGATACACCAATTGGCGGTTACGGAGAAGTATAAAATATGGCGCGAGTTGACTATACGACAGATTCCGAGACTGACAGTAGATTAAATCCTGCCGAGCAGGCTAGGTTCGATCAAATCTCGGCTGGACTTGATAGCGGTTCAGAATTAAGTGCTCGCGAAAAAGATGTCTTAAACGACCTTGAGTCTCAATTTGATAATAAGGATTCTGAGTTGGATCCTAGTAGAAACGACTCCGCCAGTGAAGCAGTCAATGGGCAAGAATATTCCATACCTAATAATGGTTTTTATCAACCGTCTGGTAAAAGTAAAAAGAAAAGTCCAGTAACATTTAAATCTTTACTGAAAAAACGCGGACCAATTGCAGCTATTGCTGGAATATTGGGACTGGGCGGTGGAATTATGGGAATATTTCTTAGCCCAGCGACAATGTTACAAAATATTATGGAGAATTTTACCTGGAAAAACGACTCCGCTACACCCTCTAAAATATCCAGAAGTAAACAGGTTATGAATGGATTCCTGGATTCTAAAGATAGTCCAGGAGTCTGCGCTAATAGCAGTAAGAAGATAAGATGTAGAACAGGAAAGTTGTCCTATAAAGCACTAACGAAGTTCAAGAAATCGGGAATTATTCCAGTCGATGCTGACGGCAATGAAATGAAACTAAAGAGAACTGGTTATCCAGAAAAAAGCCCAACACACTGGAAGGTGGAAGGATTAAACGATGGAAAACCTATTGAGTCGTCAAAATTAAAAGACGAATTGCTCAAAAAAGAGAATCGTAAAATTGCCAGTAAAGTCTATGGCAGAACTGGCTTATTTAAAATGCGTTTCCGCGCCTGGACAGGAAAGCATATGAGTAAGCTCTACAAAAAGTTCAATCTTAAAAGAAATAGTGCGATGTCAAAAATCGATAAAAAACTTAAAGTAACAGAGAGGATAAAAAAATTCCGAGAGGGGATGCCAAAATTTAATAACAGCACAGCCATCAATAACGTTAAGACCGGAATTAATAAGATGGGAGGCAAATTAAAAAAAGGGGCACTAGCCTACACTATTGCTGCTAGTTATTGCTTAGCTGTAAAAATTCCAAATATTATCGCAGCAGGAGTTACCGCAGTTCAGCTAGCTCCTCTGCTTGGCTTGGTTATGGATGTAATATTATCTCCCGGATCGCAGGCTAAAGCTTCTGGGTTAGATAGTCAACCTGCCGCAGCGTCATTATTCGGCCAGAAGGCTTCAGCTGCCGAATCTGCAGGCAGTGGGTTCTCTCAAGAAACGATGGAAACTATAGGCGACATGCTCACTCAAAGAGGTAAAATGAAAGGGTCTGAAAACACCGAAGGATCAGCTCTGGACTCTCCATTTCTCCTTGCAGCAATGGGTGTCAATAATGACAAGCCAGGAATTGCTAAAAATTATGTGCCAGGATATTCAATAGTTACAAATCCCATAATTCGCAAAATCAATGACCTTAAAGGTGCTACTCAAGGAGCTTGTGACTTTATACTTAGCCCAATTACAATGTACGCTTTTATGGCCATAGAGAGTGTAGCTACCGCCGCCACCGGTGGATGGACTAAATTGTTAACTTGGGCAGGAAGCCAAACTATCGGTGCAATAGTTACAAAGGTAGCGGAGGTAGCGGTAGGCGAACAAGTTAAAACAATCCTTGAAGAACTAGCAAAGAAATTTCTTGTACCAAATAATGCCCAGTATAAGGATTTGGGTGATGCACTTGGTGTTGGAGCGGCAGCGTTCTTTGCAAGCGGATCTATGGGGCAGATGTTACCAGGGCTTAAAATGAGTCAATTGGCAGAATTCAATGGAATCCAAATAGCAAACGAAGAATTCCAAAAAGAAATGGACATAGCCTCTTTAAGTCCATTTGATACATCAAGTAGATATACATTCTTAGGTAGTATATTCCATAATATGGGTAATATGATGATGGCTAATGGAACTTATAGTAAAACTCCAGTAGCAATGCTATCTAATATTCTCAGGCTACCCTCTATGGCATTGTCTTATTCATCCACTGCAAAAGCAGCAAACGGTATGTATTCTGATAAATATTGTGGGTACGCAAAAGACTTTTATATGGGAAGCGGGTCATCCGAAGATCCGGCTATAAATTTAGCAGGGTTACCATGTACGGGTATAACTAAAAGCCAGGATAATATGTCGGTAGAGGAAGCTATACAGATTGCCGAAGATGAAGGATGGATAAAGAAAGATGCAGATATTCCAGATGGCGCAACAATATCAGATCTCATGACTAGCGGATATATAGTTGAGGGTACGCCTCTTTACGATTTCATTGAAGATTGTAGTGACGCGAGTAGCGGAAATTACTGGTTTAATAGTGGCGGGTGTGTAGCACCAACAAATTCAAAACAAGCAGCGACAACTACTACAAGTACTACTTACAAAGATGCAGAAGGTAAAGATGTTACTAACGAATCTTTCGGAGCTGAAAACTCCGCTAAGCAATACGATGACAGAAAACTTTCCGCTATGTCCGTATTACTAATTGATTTTCAGATTGCCCAATCAATTAATGGCGAAGATGAAGAAGAAGAAGATGCTCCTTCAACCACAGCTAAAGCTCCAGACAATGGCGAGGCAGTTGGTGAACCGCAATTAGAAGAAGCACAGGCTGAATGGGGTGGTCACGAAAATGGTAAAATTCCAGACTCAGAACTACAAACTCTATCCTTTTCACCAGAAAATAAGATGAACAAGAAAGCTGCGATTGCTATGGAAGAGATGAATAAAGCATATAAAGCTGATACCGGATCTGATTTCATCATAAATGACGCCTATCGAGAATATGACAGGCAAGTTAAACTTCGTGAACAATTAGGTAGCACCGCAGGCGTTCCAGGCACATCAAATCACGGATGGGGACTTGCTGTGGATATTGAAGTTGGTCCATTTGGATCTTCTGCATATAATTGGCTAAAGGCTAACGCCCACAAATACGGTTATGTACATCCCGCTTGGGCTGAGCCAGATGGAAATAATCCCGAACAATGGCATTGGGAATATGCGAGGAAGGTCTAATGAATAAAGAAAATAAATTCATACTAATATCATTCGTATTATTTTTAATAAGCATTACGGCAACTTTCCTTATTATTAAAAACCCTAACAGTAATCAATATACTACCGTCCTGCCATCACCTCAAAACACTAACGAGAATCAAAGTAATCAAAATAATACTCATGAGCAATCGTCAGAACAAAAAGTTATCACCGAATTGCTAAACTCTACTTCCAGTACCTACGGTAATCGTGAATTAAAAAAATACTCAATAGTAAAAGAGCAGGGCGAATTTAAGCTAGTTGCATTAGAAATTTATAGCGAGAAATTCAAATCTACCTATAGCGTGTATGTAGTCCTGAGGAGTAATTCAGTCATAACAGGTGTTAATGATAGAAAATCCCCAGACGCCTTAAAAAATATTGGCGTTCCTGCAGATATTATAAGCGAATATAAGAGGAATCGATCTGATGTATAAAAAGTTATCCATTGCTCTTTGCTTTGCTATATCTTTTGCTATTACTATGCAGCCAGTATCTTTAGCAACAGGATATCCCGATTCATATGTAACAAACGATATTCTTTGGTACAAAGCAAATGATTCAACAACTTGCTCCGGATCATCTTCTAATGGAGTGTCAGGATCAGACAACCAAGAGAAGATTTGGGGGTATTTACGCAACGTAGGATTAAGTGCAGAGCAAACGGCTGGAGTAATGGCTAATATTCAAGCAGAGTCAGGATTTAGTCCTACTAGGCATGAAGTAGGCCAAGGATGGGAGTCTGGAGGTTGGGGGCTCGCCCAGTGGACATTCGGAAGGCGTACTTTAATAGCCAATAAAATACCATCCGATCTAAAAAAATATTACAGTCAAGAATATGGCGGCGCACCCAACGACAAGGGTATGGTCGATTCTATTCCAGTAGAAGACAACGACAAGCTATTAATCTTTGAGTTAGAGTATTTAGTGCAAGAGGGGACAGAAAGACCGGTTACAGCTTCTGGATTCGGTACTGCGTCAAATTCTTGGGAGCTACTAAAAACCTTAAAAACAGTAGAGGAAGCTACTGTTTTTTGGCATGATGATTTTGAAAAATCAGCCATGACAAAAGATGAAGTTAAAAATATACGGGGTACCGCTGCACAAAAAATCTATGAAAGATTTAATGGTACGGGCGGAAGCGGAGGAGGATGCTCTTCATCAAGTGGCGGCGACTTTATCGACTATGTCAAACGCTATGCCTGGCCAGAAAAAACTGTACGTACAGATAAAAAACCTGAATATGCAAAAGCTATAGAAAAGGCAAAAAGCGAGAACAGATACATTGGAGATTCTTGTCTTGGGGGCGGTGTAGACTGTGGCGCCTTTGTGACAACGATACTAAATGACAGTGGATTTGATAAGAACTATAATTACGGAGGTGAAAACGGTAAGGCTGGCCCGACAGCCACGCAGCGTGCTTGGGCTGAAGAGAACTGGCAAAATCTTGGTACTGGCAACTCAATAAATATAGCAGATCTTAAACCCGGTGATGTCGCACACAGCCCAGGACATACCTTTGTTTACGTTGGCGATATAGAGGGTTTTGATTCAAAAATAGCATCTGCTTCACAATGCGAATATGCACCAAAAGCAGGAGGTGAAAGCTTAACTTCTCCAAGTGTAACTTGGTATAGGAAAAAATAATGAACAAAAGAATAATTAGTATATTACTATTTTTATCATCACTTATTATATTAACCTACGGAATTGTCATATATACATCCAGAATTAATACGGTACCAGTATTTTTATTAGTCTCACCAAATAAAGCAGAAATTACCGTAGAAAATAAAAAAATTATCGGATCACAAATTATATATCTAGAACCAGGAATATATGATTTTAAAGCATTTAGAGATGGATTTAAGAGCGAAACCGTTCATATAGAAGTAAAGAAAGATAAACCACTA
>CBDFCQ010000005.1:0-34580 GCA_965246075.1 uncultured Candidatus Saccharibacteria bacterium | reverse complement strand
ACCTGCGCGGTCGGCATAGGTTGATAAATCTTGTACAATTTGATTTTGATATTGATACATCTTTGACTCGGAAACTATATTTTTAGCTTTTTTAGCAATGTCAGAGTTTTTGTCGAGCTGATCTTTTAGGACAAGCAGATTCTGTATTTTCGAGTCAATAGCTACTGCTTCGTTTTGCATTTTTCCGACATCTTCTGATGCTTTACTGAGGAATGAGTAGGCAAAAGTTACAGCGCCAATCATTGCAGCCAGAATAACAATGAGCAGTAATGTCATAATAATGCGCATGATGCTGGCATTTAATGCTTTTTTCATTGCTTTAACACCTCCGGCTTCGGCGTAACACTAATAGTTATTACGACGGGGTAGTCTGAGGACTTTTCTGCTTTTCCGTCGCTATATACTATGCTTTCCAGGTGGACATCTTTAAAAATTTCTGATTTCTCTAGGCTTGTCTTTAACCGAATAGAGTCGTCTTTAGTTTTTCCAAGTGCGATTAATGATATTGGTTTGTCTAGGGCGGAAGTGTCCAGGGTTAGTGATTCTAAAACTATACCAGACGGAATATGCTGGGCAATTTTAGGAATAATTGATGAGTAGTGAGCTTCGCTGCCAATAATAGCTTTGGCGTCAGCTAGGTCTTTTATAAATCCATCAACGTTTTTTTGAGTTGATTGGTGTTGAGCTAGTTTGGCGTTTCCTTCGTTAATATTGGTTTGGGCTGCTGTTTTACTATTTTCTAGGAATAGATAAAATCCGCCAATTGTTAAGAATAACAAGCCAGCAAATACCAATGATATGATGCAATATCGCCTTAGTATTATATTGACCCGTCCGGCTCTGATCTGCTTTTTTTCTTGAGGAGGCAGAAGATTAATCATAGATATCCTCCTGTCGAATAAGCGCCAGTCCCGCTACAGGCGAAAGCTGGGATCTCAACTGTTTGGCTGGCTGCTCGAGATTACCGAAATTTAATAACTGCCACGGACTAGCTACACGGGCTGGCATTAATAGCTCATTGGTGAAAAATTCTCCAATTCCTGGCACGTTTCCGCCACCACCAACGATAAGTATCTGTTCAATTTTTCTCTCATTTGGGAATCGGTCAGTGTAGTATCGCATAACGCGTTTAATCTCGTTAGTCATTTTATGAAGACTTGGCTGCAGAGCTCCGGTAATGCGAGCTTGCCTTGGTCCGGGATTGAGTCCGTTTAGGACTTTGAATTGGTGAGCTGTTTCAATTGGAACATTCATTTTCTTAGCCAGGTTCAGGGTCAGCGTGTAGCCACCCACGTTAGACCCTCCAGTCACGCGGATATCGTAGTCTAAGATAGCTATGTCGGTAGCTGATGTACCGATATCAACGATAACTGTTGGTAGCATGCCTTCTTCGGTTTTCTTTAGGAGCCTTGATATTGCATTAACATTTGGCTCGATAGCTGCAACTTCTAACCCGCATCGCTGCGCAGCATCCAACATGCTGTCAATTATCTTTTTTGGAGCGGCACACATTAGCACGCTAAGCTCATCTTTTGAGCGATTGATAATTCTGTAATCTACATAAAGTGATTCAAGTGGGGCTGGAATATACTGTTCAACCTCCAGGTTTACTGCACTAAGGATATTAGCTTCTTCTTTTATTGGCAGGGTGAACGTCCGCGAAAATGTTCGGCTGGTTGGAATGCCAATAGCTACGCGATTACTATCGATCTGTCCAACGATGTTATTCTTTAATAGCTCTTTTATGTTTTGTGCTAGGTATTCAACGTTATCATTAGAATTGCCATCATTTTGCTGGGAGTCAAGGTTAATTGAGCCATAGCCATGAACCAGCATACGAGTTCTGTCAATTGACATAATTTTAATGCTCGTTCTACTGATATCTAAGCCGATTATTGGTTTTTTTCTATAAAATATGCTCGACACTTTCTTCTTCCCACCTATATACCGGTATTATAGCATAAGCTTTTTTGAAAGACTATCCCTTAACTTGTCCCGCCATGCTGGTAATTGGCCCCATCACGCTGACTGCCACCAAAGCAATCACGCCGCCCATTGCTACAATCATTACTGGCTCGATAATGGAACTGACTCCGTCAATCGCAGTATCAACTTCTTCTTCGTAAAAGTCGGCAACCTTAATAAGCACTTTGTCTGTTTGTCCAGTCTCTTCACCGACAGATAGCATCTGAGCAACAATTGGTGGATACAAATCATCCCTCTCGGCGATAATCCTCGACAAGACTTCACCATTTTGGACGCGCTTGGTGGCTTCCCTTAAGGATTCTTCGTAGACAACGTTGCCAACTGCGCGGGAGGTGACGTCCAGGGCCTCTAACACGGCTACGCCGGCGCCAATGAGAGCGGAGAAGGTCCGAGTGAATCTTGCAATTGCTACTTTTCTAACAATTGCTCCGACTGCAGGAACCTTAATAATAACACGGTGAAATTTAATACGACCCTTTGGGGTTTTAATGTAGCGAATTAGTGCCCAAATTCCGCCGATGAATGCCGGGACAATCAAATACCAGAATGACACCATAAAGTCGCTAATGCCGAGCATGATTTCAGTGAGCAGCGGCAGCTTAGCATCTGGCCCACCCATGTCTTTAATAGTCTTACCGATGACTGGAATGATAAAGGTCATCAAAATAAAGAATGCAATGATGGTTATCGCCAAAAGAACGATTGGGTATGTCATGGCTCCTTTAATCTTTTTCTTCATGGACGAGTTTTTTTCTTGTTGCAAGGCTAGTCGTTTCAAAATGTCGTCCAGAATACCTCCGGTTTCACCAGCGGCGACCATATTGACGTAGATGTCATTGAAGGTTTCTGGATGTTTTCCTAGAGCATCGGCAAATGACATACCACCTTCGATATCTTTAATAACGGCGTTAATTGTCTCTCGGAAACCAGCGCTCTCAGCGTGTTTAGCCATTGAATTTAGCGAACGAAGAATCGGCACACCGGCTGAAACCATGGCGCTTAATTGGCGTGTAAACATTACTAGCTCATCGGTTTTGGCGCCTTTCTTTTTTTTGCCAAACGAAAAACCGCCAGATTTTTTTGCGCTTTTTTCTTCGATTTTTATCAATTGTCCGCGTGATTTTAAAGCGTTGATGGCTGATAGTTTATCGGCCGCCTCTATTGTTGAGGAGACAGTTTCTTTTTTCTTATTGACAAGTAAATATTCAAAAACTGGCATGATGCTACTCCCTTGTTGCTCTCAATACTTCTTCAGTTGTTGTGATTCCGCGCAGCGATTTAATGAGGCCATCCATCTGCATAGTTACCATGCCTTCAGAAATTGCTTGATCCTGGATGTCGTTACTGGTGGCATTGGCGGTAATCATTTTTTGAATAGGGATAGAAATGCCGAGAACCTCGTAAATACCAACACGTCCCTTAAAGCCATTATGTCCACATTCGTCACAGCCTTCAGGGTTTGGCTTCCATAGCCGGGCGATTGTTTGCTCGGTTGAGCCCATTGGTGTGTCGCCACCGATTTTATCGTCAAAAGCCTGCTGCTCTAGGCCGTGAATTTTTTTAATTGATTTGGTGTCGATATTAAACATCTCAGTTATGTACTTCAATTCTTCTTGGTTTGGTGTATATTCCTGACGGCAGTTCATGCAGAGCCTTCGTACTAATCGCTGACCAATCACTGCTTTGACTGTCGAAGCGATCAAGAAGGGCTCGATTCCCATGTCCAGCAAACGTGGCAAGCAAGTTGCGGCGTTGTTGGTGTGTAGCGTAGAAAACACCAAGTGTCCAGTCAGCGCCGCCTGCACGCCGAGGTTGGCGGTCTCGCCGTCGCGGATTTCTCCAACCATGATGATGTTTGGGTCTTGGCGAAGCAACGCGCGTAGTCCTGAGGCAAAGGTCATGCCGGCTTTGGCATTGGTCTGGGTTTGGTTGACACCAGGGATCTTGTATTCAACCGGGTCTTCAATTGTCGAAATATTAACATCTGGCGTATTAAGCTCCGACAACACACTAAATAGAGAAGTCGACTTTCCTGAACCAGTCGGCCCAGTCACTAGAATCATACCGTTTGGCTGCGCCATGGCGTCTTTTACGGTAGCAAGCGACAGCCCCCAGTAGCCAAGTTTGTCGAGCGAAATTGCCTGGTTTGACTCGTCCAGAATACGCATCACCACTTTTTCGCCATCGGTGATTGGTAATGTTGAAACACGAAAGGCATATTGTTTTGAAGAAAGTTTTATCTTAAAGCGTCCGTCTTGAGGTACGCGGCGTTCGTCGATTTTTAGGTTAGATAGGATTTTTATGCGACTGACCAAGGCCCCGTGGACGTTACGTGGTAGCTTGTTAACTTCTTTTAGGACGCCATCAATTCGGTAGCGGACCTGGACGTAATCTTCGCGCGGCTCAATATGAATATCAGAGGCGTTGGATTTAATGGCGTATTCTAGCAGTAGGTTAACAGTCTGGGCAATTGGTGAGTTTTCCGCAAAATCGTCCTGACTGACATTTTGATCGTCAGCCGAAGCATCTTTTTGTACGGCGATAACTTCATCCAGTTCGGCGTCGATATTTCCTCGATAGTTATCTAAGCAGTCTAAGATATTACTTCTTGTCGCCAGAAAAACTTTAGTATTGTAGCCAATTTCTTTTTGGATGAAATTTAGCGCCTGAACGTCGTCTGGGTCCTCCATGGCCAGAGATAGACTCTCATCATCATTTTTTTCGAAGAGTACAACATTGTATTGACGCGCGATATGTTCAGGGATCCGCTTTAATACTTCTTCGGGAATATCTTTTGGTTCGATTCTAACGAAAGGTACGCCGATATAGTCACTAATTAGCTTTGTCAGGTCCTCTTCGGATAGAACTTTTTGTTCAATAATGGCTTCTTGCAATGTTTGTTTTGATCGTTCAGCGAGCAGCTTTAAATCGGCAAGCTGTGATTCATCGATAGTCCCACCTTCTTTCAGAATGCTTTCAATTGTTTGATCTGAAATGCGCATAATTCTTATGTTTATTGTACTACCGTCGCTAAAAAAAAGCCAGCATAGTATAATAGAAGGGTGAAAATTGATAGCGACGAGAAGATGCAACGATTAGGTGTGGCAATTGGCCAGGCGGTTTCTGGTGGTGAAGTGCTGGAATTGGTTGGTGATATTGGCGCCGGGAAGACGACGTTGACGAAAGGGATTGCTAAGGCTTTAGATATCAATGAGCCTGTCCAGAGCCCAACTTTTACGATTTCTCGAGTATATGATTCACCTAGAGGGTTACGCTTGGCGCACTATGATTTTTATCGATTGGGTGAAGCCGGTATTATGGGCAATGAGATTAGCGAAGCTGTAGACAATGATTCGGTGGTGGTGGTTGAGTGGGCGGGCGCAGTTGATGGTGACTTGCCGGAAGATCGTTTGGTGGTAAAAATTACAGCAACTAGCGAGGAAGAGCGGCTGGTAGAATTTCATCCCGGCGGTAAAAAGTCGGCTGAACTTTGGCAGAAGATAAAGGAGAATTTGGTATGATAATCTTATTAGACACCTCAACGGCAACTTGTTTTTTAACGTTGGTTGAAGGTGAAATGAAGCGGGATTTTGAGTGGCAAGCGGGGCGGACGTTGGCGCGCGGCTTATTGAAATTTTTGGAAGAAAAAACCGGTGATTTGCACGATATCAGTGGTATCGGCGTAATGAAGGGGCCGGGTAGTTTTACTGGGCTAAGGATCGGGCTGACAGTTGCAAACACGCTGGCGGATAGCTTGAATATACCGATTGTCGGTGCAACGGGTGAAGATTGGCGGGAGATAGCGCTTAAAAAACTGCGTGCTGGCGAGAACGAGAAAATTGTCATGCCAGAGTATGGTGCTGCCGCTCATATTACCGCGCCGCGAAAATGATTTTCAGTGCCAAAATCTTCAAAAGCGTGTATAATTAAATTACGGCGTTTTGTAAGTTTTGATTCGCCAGATTTAGATAGTTTGAAATTGATTGGCTGTTGATATATTTCCTTGAGGCGAACACTCAAGGGCGGCTGATCGGAAAGGAATGATAATGATAGAAGTAGTTATTGCCGCGGCTGTTGGGGCTGGTGCGGGTGTTGGTGGTTTCGTAGGATATCAACGAACGCGCCAAATTAATGGCAAAAATCAAATTGAGCGTGATTTGGCGGATGCTAAGACGAAGGCTAGTGACATTGTCTTAAAAGCCAAAGACGAGGCTCTAAAAATTGAGAATGAGCGCCGTAAGGAATGGCAAAAAACCGAGAATCGCTTGGCTGATCGCGAGAGAGCGCTTGACAATAAACTAGAGGAATTGGACCGTCGAGCAGAGAAGCTACGGACACACGAAGATGAGGTTGATAACCTTAAGAATGAGATTCGTGATATCCGTACGCGTCAACAGGAGAAGCTTGAAAAAATTGCTGGACTGAAAAAGAAAGACGCAGCCGACAAACTGATGCAAATGACCGAACGTGATATTAAGCAGGATTTGGCTGGTTTGGTATCAAAATTACAACATGACGCAATGGATGACGCCGAAGAACGGGCGCAGATGATTTTGGTGACAGCAATGGAGCGGATGAGTAGCGAGGTAACAGCCGAGCGCACAGTTACTGCGGTTAAACTAACTGATGATGAGATGAAAGGTCGAATTATCGGCAAGGAAGGCCGTAATATTCAGGCGCTGCAGCGTGAAACTGGTGTTGATATTTTAGTGGATGATACGCCAGGTATGATAGTGTTGTCGAGCTTTGATCCGATTCGTCGGCAAGTGGCTCGCTTGAGTCTCGAGATGCTGATGAAAGATGGACGTATTCATCCAGCGCGCATTGAGGAAGTTGTCGCTAAGGCTAAAAAACAAATTGATAAAGAGGTCAGGCAGGCTGGCGAAGATGCTATGCGCGAGACTGGCGTGGTCGGTATTCCAAAGGAAATGTTGCTACTGCTTGGTGAACTGAAGTTTCGTACTAGCTTTGGCCAGAACGTTTTGAAACACTCGACGGAGATGGCGCAAATTGCTGGTATGATTGCTGAGGAAATTGGCGCGGATGTGCGTGTTACAAAAATTGCTACGCTGTTGCATGACGTTGGTAAAGCGGTGACTCATAAAATTGAGGGCAAGCATCATCACATTGGCGCAGAATTAGCGCGGAAATATGGCATGGATGAGCGGATCGTGCACGCGATTGAGGCGCACCATGATGATATAGAGGCAACTACACCAGAGGCGATTATCGTTAGGGTTTGTGACGCAGCTTCGGCGGCCCGTCCAGGTGCTCGCAACGTTTCGGCTGAGAACTTTGCTGAGCGAATGCGTGATTTGGAGAATGTGGCGACTAGCTTTGAGGGAATTGATAAAGCCTACGCAATTTCGGCTGGACGTGAAGTTCGAGTGATCGTCAAGCCGCAGTCAATTGATGATCTGTCGGCAATTAAATTGGCCCGAGATATTGCCACGAAGATTGAGTCGACTATGCAATATCCTGGCACAATCAAGGTTAATGTCATTCGCGAAACGCGAGCAATTGAGTTTGCAAAATAATGAAATTTACTGACGAGCAGCGGCGAACTTGGTTGGCTAGTTTAGATAGGCGTTTTTCTAGCGCGGCGGTGTTAATAGAAAATGAGCAGGGCGAATTATTAATCGTCAAATCTGACTATAAAGATCACTGGTCGCTACCTGGCGGAATTGTTGATCCTGGAGAATCTCCGCTGGAGGCGGCAGTGCGTGAAGTCGAGGAGGAGGTGGGCATTAAAATTAATCCCGAAAACCTACAGCTTGCCATGGTAGCATCGCGTCATTCTGATGAGTTTTTGACAAATCAGTTCATATTTTTTGCGCAATTGGAAAATAATGTCTTGTCTGAAATAAAGCTTCAAGAGTCAGAAATTGTGTCTAGTAAACTTATTTCTAAGAGTGAAATTGACTCTAATGACAGGTCATTATTATGGGCAATTCGTTTTTGGGTGGCTGATAAATTTGGTTACGTAAATACGAAAATAGTTGATGATAATGGTGTAAAAAATGAGCGAATAGAGTTTTTCGCGCCGACACTGGGAGGAAAATAGTGGGATTATTAGTTATCTGTCGACACGGTGAGAGTGAATGGAACCTACTAGGCAAGTGGACGGGCTGGACTGACGTGGGGTTAACGGAAAAAGGGCGAGCTGACTCGGTACGTATGGGTTCGCTAATCAAGAACATTAGGTTTGACGAGGCCTACACATCAGCGCTAAAGCGGACGCACCAAACGCTGGACGCCCTGCTTGAGGGGTGCGGCATAGTCAACCTGAAGACGACGCGGGCGACTGAGCTGAACGAGCGTAATTATGGGGATTTGACTGGTAAAAATAAGTGGCAAGTTAAGGACGAGATTGGCGAAGAGGCGTTCAATGGAATTAGGCGCGGTTGGGATTATCCGGTGCCAGGCGGCGAAACATTAAAAGACGTTTACGCGCGAGTGGTTCCGTATTTTGAGCGGGAAATTTTACCGAAACTACAGGCGGGTGAGAATATTTTATTAGTAGCACATGGAAATTCTATTCGGGCGTTAATCAAACATCTTGACCAAATTCCAGAGTCAGAGGTGGAACATGTAGAAATGTCGTTTGGTCAATCATTGGTTTACACATTTGAAGCTGGTAATAATCTACCAACTAAAAAAGAAATTCTATCGGTAAATATTGATCCGGTAAACGCTTAGCCATTTATGTATATTTCGTAGGCGCTGAGAGCTGACAAGAATTGCTGAAATCTAGTCGTGTCATTGCCGTGATGTGGCCAGGTTGCATGATTCAACCAAAACCCCATTAGCGTGAGACAATGATCTAAGTTTATTATGTTTTGATAAGGGGAGATATCATGGTAGCTTTTATGTAGGTCAATTAGCAGGCTGGTAATATCACTACCCGATTCACCCAACCCAGACCAGCTCCAATCCACCAACCTAGTACCGTAATTAGGATGCCAAGCCATGTTTGATTGTCGGATATCATGGTGGCAAAAAACTAATGAGTTTGTTTTAGGTTTCTGGCTGCCTATTTGCCGTAGCGAGGCTAGGTCTCTTAGTAATGATTGAGTGGCTGCTTGGCTGCGGGGCGTTAATCTATCTAAAAAACTTGGTGCTAATTTATGTAATTTATCTATTTTTTGATTATCAATTGACTGCCAACCTTCTTTTATAAAACTATCACGCGACGGTTCAATGTCGAAAGCGTCAGCTGGTAGTGGTATACTCTCTAGCTCATTAAATTTTTCAATCGCTGAATTTACGTATGAATTGAACGTTTCTTTCCTGGCTCGCCATTGCCATCCGTCGTCAGGTTCCATCGCATCCATGATGAGCGTATCGCTATCGTGTAGAATTGACCGCTCGGGTATTCCGCTATATCCATGAGACCTTAAGTGAGCCATGACGAAAGCTTCTTTCTCCAGATATTGATGTAATCGGTTTCGTCTCGGCGTATCGTCATACTTAGCTGATATCTGTTTGAAAAATACTGACTGGCCATTTCTTGTAGCAATAATTTTGTCATATTGCATATGACCACCGCTCACGTCGTGGTAAGTTTCTGGAGACTGGGCTATTTCAATAAGGTTTTGGCAAGATAAATGATCAAGCGCCCTTATCAAGATGTAGTCGTGTGAGGCGTAAAGACTGGGTAAATTATCAATTGGCCACCAACCAGCGTCAATTGCATCATCGTGGCCGGTCGCTTTTGTTGTGTCTGATACGGTAAATAGGTAGGCGCTCGTCTCAATCCATGATTCTTGGCTATTGCGCGGGTCGTCAACTAATCCTCTAAATATAAGTGTAGCCCCGTCACTAATTGTGACGCCAGTTTCTTCTCTAGTTTCGCGAATGGCCGCTGCCAGTGGATCTTCCCCCTGGTCAATAAATCCTCCAGGCAATGCCCATTCGCCAGTTTCTCGCTGTATTAAGAGAACCTGTCGCAATCCTGGGCTGATGACTATGCTGTCTGCAGTATAATTTGGCCCATCATACCACAGTTTCTGTTCCGTGGTTGATATTATTTCACTCATACAGCGATTAATTGACTTACTGCCTGGCGTCCAATTGCTGTCTTCACGCGTCTTTTATATTCTTCAATTTTATCATCTGGGCCGGTGTGCTTACCCTCAACGTCACTTAGTTTAACTGTCGGCACACCGTCAACCGCCGTGGCTTTCATGACGAAATTATTCGCCTTAACTCCCAGGTCATTTGTCAGTGTAGTGCCCCAGCCGAATGTTACCTTGATACGATCCTTGAAATAATCAGCCAGTTTGATAATTGTTTCGACGTCCAGCCCGTCACTAAAGACAATTGTCTTTTCGCGCGGATCAATGCCATGCTGCTCGTAAACGTCGATCACTCGATCGCCAAATTCCATCGGATCACCAGAGTCATGACGTAGAGCCTGCCACGAAGCCATTTGCTCCGGCGTGAAGTCGGCGAAAAAGAAGTCAGTTGTAAATGTATCAGTTAGGGCGGTTGATAAATCTTCGCCGTACAGCTGCTCCCAATCCTGGAGTACCTGATGGTGGCCATTTAATGGATTGTCACCAGCCTTGTCGGCCAGTGCCGCGTAAACCATCGGTAATTCATGTGCGAATGTACCAATCGGTTGTAAGCCAAGCTCATGCGCCAAATAAATATTTGAGGTGCCAACGAAATTGTTAGGCAGTTCACTGGCAACACGCTCGATGACGTGTTTCTGCCAGTCGTAGCTAAACCGTCGTCGAGTGCCGAAGTCAGAGAATTTAATATCTGGACGATCCTTTAATAGTGCAATTTTCTCGCTTAATCGACGGTCGCCTTCGGCATATAGTTCTTTGAGCGAACTACCTTCGCTGGCAAGTTTATTCTGGAAATATAATTCGTTTATTTCGCTCATAATCACCGTTTCCCAGAATGTGACTAGCGGCCATTTTCCTGTAGTACTAACCGCTAAATCGCCGTGCTCATCGTAGCCAATGTCAACAGGTGGCAGGGGATTGTCGCGTAAAAAGTCAAGGTATTCTGGTGTGAATTGTGCTGTGCCGTCTTGATTTTGCAGGCTGGCGAGATAGGCGATCTCATTGGGCTGCCAGCCATTTGCTAATCTATCGAGTCGGTCACGTAATTCTTCTGCGCTCACAAATTCTGATAGCAGGGTAGGGGCGCGATTCTTCAAGGTAAAGGTAACCTCGGCGTCAGGGTGCTCGTTATACTCTAGCTGCCCCATGGTCGCTTTATAATAATCTAGTCCTTGTGATAATTTAGGTTCACGGTTCATTGAACACTCCTCTCGATCATCATTTTAGCCTCACTGGTTGAAACCGCGATAATGTGGGCCTCTTTCATGGCGGCTAAGGCCTCTTCTTCATCAGTTGGTGTGAGCCCGACAGCACGAATAGCCTCTCGCAGTAGATAGATGGAAACTCGCGCATCATCTCGGAAGTGGTTGGCAATATCCAGCGCAGTTGCCTTTACGCAAAAGTCAGTTGCCAGCCCGCCGAGAAATACCTGAACCTTCTCGCGAGGTGTTCGTGGTGTGATGATGGTCTCCAGCGTCTCGCCTGTGTCACTTTGACCCTCCCAGCCAGAGTATCCGTCAGTCTGGCTCATGCCTTTGTCGATAATAGTGTCACCAGGCTGCACGTTGAGCTTATCGTGAAAGCTAGCGCCGGTAGTGCCAGCCACGCAGTGGACTGGCCACTGGCCACCAAAATTAACAAAATGCGGTGTTTCACCGGGGTGCCAGTCGCGGGTAAAAACGACCTGTCCGCCATGGTGTCGCACGGTCTCGGCGATGGTGTTGAGCGGGGCAACGACCTGCTCGCCCTCGGCAACTGCTAGGCTGCCGTCGATAAAATCACGCTGCACATCAACGGCAACAAGTATGTTTCGAGTTGGTTTTACTGTTTCCATGGATTACCTCCTTACTTAATGTATAAATTACACTTACTATTTAGTTTAATCGTTAGTTATTGTATTGTCAACACTAATTTATGAAAAATATAAATTTTATAGATCTATCTAATAAGATTAGTCGAACCTGCGGTCCAAAATCTCTAGTCTATCTGAATTGAATTCATATAATTTTGCTGGACGATGTGCGCCGTCACGCCATAACTCGTTGGTTTCATGAATGAGGTTGAGGCTGAGGAATTTTTTGCGAAAATTACGCTTGTCAAATTCACGATCAAAGATAATTTCGTAGGCGTTCTGTAGTTGGGTCAGGGTAAAACGCCGCTCCAGAAATGCCGACACAGCATTCGTATATGTTAACTTGGCAATTAGCCGCTCTCTGGCGTATTCAATAATGCTGGCGTGATCATAAGCCAGCGGTGGTAGATTGCGCATATCAAAAAATGTCGCGTGTGACTTCGCATCATCGAGCGGGATAGTACGCCCACACCCGAGGTACGTCACTGATACAGCATGTCCTCGTGGATCGCGATCAATCGTGTCGAACGTGTAAAGTTGTTCGATGTAGTGTAGATCTTCTTTGATTTTTACTCCTGTCTTTTGAGAGACTACACGCTCAAGCGCATCTGTTGTCGTTTCTCCTTTAGCGTTATATCCTCCAGGGAGAGCCCATTCTCCTTTAAAAGGTTCGTTTGGCCGTTTTAATAACAATACTTCCAATGCGTCATTATAGATTTGAAAAATTACCGCATCCACGGTTAGCGTTGGGGGTGTGTACGGTTTTGTGTAATTCATACAATATATATTATCCTGAAGTAAGCCGCTTGCCAAGTTATTTTTATTTATTATCTCTGTACTGTATTGGCAGATTACGTTTATGTTGAGTATTGTCGTAGAGTTCTTCTATCCTCTTAGCAATCTTGGGGTCAGCTTCTTTACCCTCGAGATAATCATCAATATCGTCATATCTTAGGCCCAGTTCTACTTCATCAGGTTGGGCCGGGCGATCATCTAATAAATCAGCAGTCGGCGTTTTCCGGAGGAGGCGTTCGGGAACCTGTAATACATTCAGCATGGCCCGGCCTTGACGTTTGTTCAGACCATATAGCGGCATAATGTCGGCGGCACCATCGCCAAATTTAGTAAAGAATCCCGTGACTGATTCGGCGGCATGATCAGTGCCAACCGCCAATAGCCCATAGACACCGGCAATGGCATACTGTGTCATCATACGGCTACGAGCCTTGATGTTGCCTTTGTTGAAATCGCTAATTTCTTGACCATTGGTGTATAGGTCCGCAACAAGTGCGTCGACGCTAGGTTTTATATCAATGTCGTGTTCTATGACGCTTGATTCGCCATAAGACTTAATAGTCTTAACGGCTAGCTTAGCATCTGCGCGGTCATGTTGAACGCCGTAGGGCAGTAGCATAGTGTGGAGGTGGCAGTTCTGTCCGCTTTGGCGTCTCAGCTCGATAGCGCGCTGAGTCAAGATTCCTGTCAGTAATGAATCTTGGCCACCCGAAACTCCCAGTACAAAACCGTTCAAGCCAGCTTGCCTCAGGTAGTCAGCTAGGAATTTAGTGCGCTTCTCGATCTCTTCTATCGGTTGGATAGTGGGCTTAACACCGAGGGCGGCGATAATTTCTTGTTGCTTGGCTCGCATATATACCTCCTTTATTATTTCTGTAGGCAGCTTAGGGTTATACGTAGAGTGTAGCATAGTTAGTGTGTAATTAACAATAATCTACGAGAAACGAGTATGTATGATATTTGTACAACAAATTGAGGTTAATCGATAATCCCCAAAGCGATCGTCGTCACACCAAGTACCACGTGGCTTATCGTTACGCCGATGAGGTTTGATGAGCGCTGGTACGCTCGGTACCAGAAAAGGCCGACGATGCTCATGACAACAACAGTGAGCATATCGCCGTAGATGATATGTGCGTAACCAAAAAGGGCGGCTGCTACGCCAAACTCCAACGCCCGGTGTAGCCGTAGTTCTTGCAGCATACGGCTGAGGATGCCGCGAAATAACAGTTCTTGTGCCGGGCACGAGATGAGAATATAAAATACATAGAATCCTATTCCTTCGGTTGGTGAGAATCGAGGTTTTTTGAGGAGTAGAAACAGCCCGGCTGCGATAATGAGAGCTATAGTTATAGGTAGCACGGTTTTGAGTGAATAGATGGTACGTTGCCGCGTAATGCCGATGTCATTATGCGTATTGCCGAGAATTCGCATCACTATGTACATCGCTACTGCACCGACGACGAGTGTCGCGAACTTCATATTCCAGGGAATGACACCGGTACAAATGAGAATGGGCAACATGAGATATACGCAGACAATGGCATAGAGATATATCATTTGTCGGCGGTGAGTTGTGTGGGTGGTGTGATTAGTATTGGCCATAATTATGGGAGTATGTCTATATATTAACTCAAATCGCTAATTATTGCTGTATTTAATGTGTAAAGTGTGGTAGAATAGTGATGTAAGTGTAGAGATCATCTTTCGGGGTGTGGCGCAGTTGGCTAGCGCGCGCGGTTTGGGACCGTGAGGTCGAAGGTTCGAGTCCTTTCACCCCGACCAACTTAATGATCATTCGAAGTATTAAAATAGCTGAAAGTTTGGTCGGCTATTTTATTTTTTTAAGTTATCTATTATTATATACAGTATCATGAGTGTCGAATACAACCCATCGCAGAAGAGTAGTGGAGATACCCCCGAAGACGATGATTACCTTCCTCCATATTCGGAGATATTTCAGCCGGGATTGCCTGGATCGCGCACGGTTATAGGCGTGGCGCAAATGATATACTATCCACGGACACCAGATTTTGAGGCCGCCATGCTGGAGCACCTTCCATATCTAGACGAAGTTACTCCAGATACTGTGAGAAGGTGGCTCGGTCTTGACGATAGCAGTGGTAAAGAGAATTAAAGCTTATTTACATATAGCCCAATAATCAAATCACCCTCATGATATTCCTGTTGTAATTGCCAATGTGGCGGCACTTGCTTCTTATATTCATTATAAGTTTTTGTGCGTAGAATTAACCAAATTCGCGGGCTCTTTACTTCATTTAATGAAGCTATTTCTGGAGTATTAAGTTTTTTGATTAATCCCCATTCGCCAACCCAATTGAGTTCTTGGTCTGGACGTAGCAGGATAATTTCTTTATTTGTTCTATTGTAATAAGATGTGTGAAAGTAGGTGTAAATTTCACCGGAGATAATAGCGTCATTGCTTTTTATATTCTTATTTATATGATTCATGGCAGTTTCTGTGTTGTTCCAAGATGCTTCTGTTATATTTTTACTGCCGGTGTGCCGCATGTAGCAGCCAATTAGCAGTATGAAAATAATAGATAAACCGACACTACGAATTCTTTTACTCGAAAAGATAATTCCTATGTAGATGGCTATCAGACTATAAAAAGCCGGTGCCGAGTAGGTGAAGTAACGATCTAAGTAAACAGGGCGACCTTTGCTCAGCGCGTAAATTATAATCATTGGCAGGAACGACCAAATTGTCATGAGCCATATTGCTGCTCGGTATTTATGAAATTTTTTAGCTAAGGTTAGTGATGCGATAAGCATCATTGGTAATAATAGTAAACCAAAGTAGCGGACCATCCTCTCGTCGTAAGTTAAGAACATGGATAGGGTTGTTGGTATGGTAAATTTATTGACTTCCGGTATCCAAAACTCGCCGCTGACTCTACTGACTTGGGAAATCGTTACCGGCAGCCAAGGTAAGAATAATAAAAAGCATAGCCCAGCCGCTAGCCAGATATTTTTATTAGTAAAAATTTTTATGACATCAGTGCGGTCTCCGCCAATTTTTAGCCATAAATAGACAAAGTGAGCTGGAATTAGCAGTGCCAGGAAATACTGTGTGTAAATGCCGATTGCCACTAAAAATCCGTATAATATCCACCAAGTTTTTTTGTCTTTTCTGTCGACCGCCATAATAAATGCATAGGCGGCTGCTACGCCAATCAGCGCCGCCAAAGCATACATCCGCGCTTCGTCGCTATAGCGGATCAGGAATGGTCCTAAAGCCGCTAAAAAAGCTCCAAATATAGCGATTCTTTTAGAGAATAGCTTTTGCAGTAAGAGAAATAGCATGGCGACTGTCATGGCGCCACATACGACACTAAAGCTTCTGAGTGCAGTGACTGAATTGCCAAAAAGCAATTGCCAAAAATGCATGATAATGTAATAAAACGGTGGATGTACGTCCGTGGTTGTCGTGGAGATGATGTCAATTAAGGGCTGCTTGATAATGGTAGCAGTATAGCCCTCATCGTGCCAAATATCAGCCTTAGTTAATTGGGCAGCGCGAGCGCTAATAGCTAAAATTAATATGGGAATTAGCCATACCCAGCCAGGTATTTTATGAAGAAATGCATGTAGATTTTTAAGACTTGCGCGCGTATTTTTCATTACACTATCTAGGAAGCTTTAGAGATATTTCACGTGATTCATTGGCTAGACTGTCGTCAATCTTATCTGTTTCGGGGTCTATGCTGATACCGCGTCGCCTTAAGGTCTCATTAATTAGAAAATCAGCAATTTGCGGGTTTTTCGGTAGGATTGGCCCGTGGAGATATGTGGCTATAACATTGTTATAGCGAACGCCTTCACTCGCATCAATCATATTATTACCAGCACCCTTAATCACTTGCCCTAGCGGCGTGACAGTTTTATCAAGGAAGGTCTGCCCACTATGATTTTCGTATCCGATAATCTCGCCAAATTCTTGGCTCTTGATAATAATATTGCCAATCATTCGTTCCTCGCCAGCAATTGTTTCAATCGGTAAAATATTAGCGCCAACAATCTCTTCGCCCTTAAGTGTGCGGAAAAAGCGGCCGAAGAGCTGATACATACCACAAATCATTAGCATCGGCACGCCGTCGTTTGCTAATTGTTGGAGCTCGTCTGCTCGTTTCAAAAGGTCGTTTTGGATAATCGTCTGGCCAGAGTCTTGACCGCCACCACCGACGAAAATATCAATCTTAGAAAAGTCTGTTGAATCGCCTGGATTGTGGTCGATAATTTCGACTTCAAAACCGCGCCACTCTAGGCGTTTTTTTAGGACCAGCGTGTTACCCCAGTCACCGTATAAATTCATGTCTCGTGGATAAAGTTGTGCAATTGTTATCTTTGTCATAATATTTCCTCTACCTCAGTTTTTCCGCTAAGCAGGCGTCGAATTGCGGTCATGGCGGTATAGCTACAGAATATTTGCTTTGGTTCTTCTGGGCGGTCGTTGATAAAATCATCTAACGCCCGCGTAATATCGGTGTCAATTTTTTCAATCGCAACTTCGTCATATTGAAGACGCAGCGCCATGTCATAAGCTCGCACCCCACTAATCATGGCTACCTTTTTCAGAGCTGAAAAGTCAACATCCCAAAACCAACTAACATCTCGCCCGTCTGCGTAATTGTCATTAACCGCAATCATCGTCGCGCTGCTATTTTTGGCAAATGACAAAAGCGCAAGTCGAAAACCGCTTGGATTTTTAACGAGAATAAGTTCAATCGGTGTGCCATTTAGGAAAATTGTTTCACCGCGACCAAAGGCTGGCTTAATATTTTCGAGCGCTGACAATATGGTGTCTGTAACTTCCGGTCCTGTAATTTGTCGCGCCAGGGCTGTAGCTGCTGCGGCATTAAGTAAATTATAAACGCCGGTAAGCTTTAAATTGACAGCAGTTTCTTTGTTGTCAATCTGTAGAGTCGCCTCTTGGCCGCTAATCTTTTTTAATAAAACATCGACGTTTACGCTTTGGTTGGCAATTGCTGCACCGTATTTTAAGCTGTCGTCGGTCGGCATTAATTTAAGTAGCTCGTCGGTTGTGCCAAAAAATACTTTTTTAGCCTGAATGTTTTTACTAATCTTAAAAATCCGTGGATCATCGCGATTAAGAACAACAGTATCGGTAGTTGCCTCGGCTATTTTCTGAAGCAGTGACGCTGTATTGTCAATCTCCCCAAATCTATCTAGCTGATCGCGCATCACGTTTAATAGTAGTGAGAATCGTGGACGAACCATTTGCACAAATTTCACCGCCCAAGCTTCGTCAAGTTCCAGGACTGCAATATCGGCTTCCAGTTTACCGCGGAGGTTGACTTCATCCAGCAGTGCGGCTGCTACACCTCGGGAAAAATTACTACCAGTCCGATTCGTAAAAACTCTTAATCCAACTGACTCTAGCAATTCCACGACGATTTTTGTGGTTGTTGTTTTTCCGTTAGTGCCGCTGATAATTACCACGCCTTGTGGTAGGTCTTTCAGGGTGCGCTGGATGAACTTTGGGTCAATTTTCTCAATCACTAAGCCTGGCAGAGCTGAGCCGCCGCCGCGTAATCTCGCAACCTTCTTGACGCCTTTGCCAATTATAGTACTGATCATCTGTCTTGCCATATAATCCATTATACTCTGCCGGGCTAATATGCTACAATATCAATATGTTTTTGGTGGGAATCTTTCAGTGGTGGTATGGTAGTGGATTGCTAGAATATGCCCAACAAGGTTTTTTGGGGGTTTTGCGAACGGCAGACTTTTTTTCGGTCGGATTGTTATTAAAAACGTTATTTAATCCGTTTCGTCAGATTTCAGCGGCTCCAGTTGGCGGTGCTGCGCCAGTTCAGTTGTCGGCATTTTTCGATAAGTTATTTTCACGCGCGGTTGGCATGGTGGTACGCTCTGTAGTGATAATTGTTGGAATATTGATGATATTGCTGAGGGTTTTGTGGATGCTTCTAGGAATTATTCTGTGGCTGATCTTGCCGCTATTGCCACTTGCGGGAATTGTGCTGTGGCAGATGGGGGTTTCACTATGAATTTGCAACCAAAGTTTAATTACGATAGCTTGAGGTCTCAAAAGGCAAGGTTTTCAGTTAGATTCGGCAATGCTTGGCACGTTGTGGTAATAGCAATTGGTATCATGATGGTGGTGCTTGGTGTGTGGATGCTGATTGAACACGGATCGGTCGGCTGGCTAATGCTGGGCCTAAGCGGTCCGATGGTTATGCTGTCTATTTGGTGGGAGAAAGATTTGAAGACGGCGGAGATTAATAAGAATCCGCAGACTATTGATGATGTAATGGCGGCTGACGTTTTGGGGAAGTTGCCACGCCGACCAACACCAACGGATATTGCTGAAGCGATTACGGGCACTCGAGCTGGACAGTTTTTAGCCTTGCGCCTGGGTTTAACGCCAAACTTTTTGCATAATATTTCTGTTGACAATCCAGATCAAACCGAGCAAGTCTGGAAAGCGGCAATTGAGATTTGGCAGAACACTAAAAGCCCGAAGATCACCAGTGCGGTTTTAGCCGCGGCTATAGTAAAACAGTTGCCGCAGCATGATTCGTTGCTGGCAAATATGAAAATTGATTTTCAGGATATCGAAGAGACTATCAAGTGGTACGAGCGTATAAAGGCGTTAATTGAAGAGCATAACAAAAAACCGTTACGGACGGGCGGAATTGCCAGAGATTGGTCGTTCGGTTATACTCCGCTGCTGAGCCGCTTTGCGCAGAATATTAGCGCTAACATTTCCGGGCAGATGCTTACTACAAAGTTGGCGGCGCATGAAAGCGCACTTGAGCAAATGATGAAAATATTTAGCTCAGGTGGTCGTCAGAACATTGCGCTAATTGGTGCTGATGGCGCTGGGAAAAGTACGGTAGTTTCGGCGTTTGCAGAGATGCTGATTGATGGACATCAGGGCGTTCCTGGGTCGTTGATGTATCAGCAAGTTTTTATGCTTGACGCTTCATCTTTGGTTAGCGTAGCGTCGGGTCGCGGTGAATTGGAAAATCTGGTAACAATGATCTTAAATGAAGCGTTTTTATCAAAGAATGTTATTTTATGCCTGGATAATGCACAGCTATTTTTTGAAGAGGGCGTTGGTTCGGTCGACTTAAGTAATGTGCTACTGCCAATTTTAGAGGCTGGCAGATTGAGGATGATTTTGACAATGGACGAGCAGCGTTTCTTGCAAATTTCTCAGACTAAACCGCAGCTAGCTCACGCCTTAAATACCATCGCTATTCAGCCGTCTAGTGAATCGGAAACTATGAAAATTATGCGTGATCAACTGGTGCTGTTTGAGGCACAACATAAAGTTAGGTATATGTATCAAGCTTTGGCGGAGGCTTACAGAGTGGGTGATCGATATGTTCAGGACTTGGTGATGCCGGGTAAGGCGCTAAAAATTTTAGAGGCAGCGGCAAGCTATGCTAGTGATGGGCTGGTGACGGCACAATCAGTGGATGATGCGATTGAGAAGACACTCGGTATAAAGATTTCCGTGGCGTCGCTAAGTGACGAGAGGGAAAGGCTGCTGAATTTGGAATCGCTGATTCACCAGCGCATGATTAATCAGTCGCGGGCGGTGACGGTTGTTTCCGATGCTATTCGTCGGGCGCGTACTGGCGTTAGGAACCAAAATCGCCCAATTGGCGCTTTCCTGTTCCTCGGTCCAACTGGTGTTGGTAAGACTGAATTATCCAAAGCTTTGGCGGATGTTTATTTTGGCGGCGAAGGTAGTATGATTCGCCTAGATTTAAACGAGTTTGTCCGTCCAGATGATGTAGCGCGGCTGATTGCCGATGGGGCGCGCGACCCAGGTAGCTTGACGGCTCAGGTGCAAAAAAAGCCGTTTTCAGTGGTACTGCTGGATGAGATTGAAAAAGCCCATCCGCAGGTGTTGACGACTTTACTGCAGCTGTTGGACGAGGGTATCCTGCGTGATGAAAATAATCGAGAAATTAGTTTTCGCGATACGATTGTCATTGCTACGTCGAATGCTGGAGCGGATAGAATTCGTGAATATATCGAGCGCGGTTATCAGCTGGAGCAATTTGAGCAAACGTTTATTGATGAGTTAATCAACGCTAACTTATTCCGCCCAGAGTTTTTGAATCGTTTTGATGAAATTGTTTTGTTCCGGCCGCTGGGCAAGGAGGAGCTATTGCAGGTTGTCGATTTGATTTTGGCTGGCGTTAATAAAACTTTGTCACCGCAAAAAATTCAAGTTGCAGTTGAAGAGGAAGGTAAGAAGCTATTGGTTGAAGCTGGTTACGATCCGCGCCTGGGTGCCCGTCCGATGCGCCGCGTTGTCCAACGAGCGGTCGAGAATACTGTCGCTAAGCAAATGTTAGCTGGTACAATTGCGCCTGGATCAACTACAATTATTACCACTGAGCAAATTCGCCAGATTTTAAGTAGCCAAACCCCTCAAGCTCCAGTGATTCCGCCGGCTAGTTAATTAAGTCTCTCGACAATAGATTTAGCGAACTTTCTGTTAAATGGAGTCACGGCTGCCACAGCTACCGCGCCAACACCTCTTACAGACGCGCGAGCCTTAGCTTTGAAGCGTTCTGTAATGGACAGATTCGGATTTGAAGTGTCAATCTTTGGCGATTCAGACGAAAATGCCAACCGTACAGCTCTTGCGCCCAGTGCCAGACTCCTCTTTGTATCGCCAGCCAGCGCTTCAGCGAAGCTAGTGCGAGCAGTAAAGTTAATATCATATTGGTCAATCTTGCGATTCTTGTCGGTAGCATGCTTGCGAGACTCTTCAATATAGCGCAGACCTTTGCTTAGATTTTCTGCTGCCCGTTGAGAGTTTTCCTGATTATCATAAGAAGGGTCTGTTGCGATACGCTGCAGCTGCAGAGTTCCGAGTGTTGCGACGCTCGCTCCCAGTTCACGTAGCGTGCTGCGATTCTCTCCTTCTTCGGCCAAAGCTTCATGTTGCTCCACTGCTTCAGTAGCCCATTTTTCGGATTCATCGTAGTCACCTTGATGACGATAGGCGGCACTTAAATCACGAGCAGCACGGGCTTGTTCGGATAAGTTTGGCGCCAGATTGTGGGCCAGGGAGGCTAATATAGCCGCTTGTCCGAACTTTTTCTCGCGTATTGCTTTTAGAACGGCTTCCATTACGCCAGGGAAGTCATTAATAGGTCTTTGTTCGTTAGTCTCCATAATACTCCTATTTATACCACTATTTAATATAAAAAGCAAGCAATTTATAGATATAATTAAAACCCGTCACAATAACGGGTCAATCTGGTACCCCGCACAGGAGTCGAACCTGCAACCTTTGGTACCGGAAACCAACGCTCTATCCAGTTGAGCTAACGGGGCGTGTGTCTTGTTAATGCAATAAAATGGTACACCCGGCAAGATTCGAACTTGCGACCCCTTGGTTCGAAGCCAAGTACTCTAATCCGCTGAGCTACGGGTGCGTACAGAGGTATTATAGCATAGATGGCGACCGAGTAAAATGATATAATATACGCATGGATGTCATGACGAATGTACCATTGAAGCAGTATACGACTATGAAATTAGGCGGCGCAGCGCGTTATATGGTGGCCGTAGATTCTGACAGCGATGTTGTAACTTTATATCGGAATGCCCGAAAGGAGAATTTACCCATCTTCGTGCTGGGTGGCGGCAGTAATGTTATTACACGCGACGAAACATTTGAGGGAATCGTTCTGTTGAATAAGATCAAGGGGTTTGAGATTGTTGCTGATAATGACGATACGACAGATATCAAGATTGGTGCGGGCGAAGTTTGGGATGAAGTTGTTGAACGGGCTGTTGGCCTGGAGCTTCAGGGGATTGAGGCTATGTCGGGAATTCCGGGAACTGCCGGTGCTGCACCCGTTCAGAATGTTGGCGCTTACGGACAAGAGATTGCCGATACTTTAGTTAGTCTAGAAGCATACGATTCGAAAACTGATTCAATTGTGACGATTCCTGCTGATGAATGTGATTTCTCTTATCGCAATAGTATTTTTCGTGATAGTCAAAAGGGCCGTTACTGTATTTTAAATATCACTCTAAGATTAAATAAAGCAGAGCCAAGGCCACCATATTACGCTTCGCTACAAAAATATATTGAAGAAAATGACATTCGTGAAGTTAATTTGTCGGTAATTCGTGTGGCGGTGCTTAATATCCGCTCGGAAAAATTACCAGATCCGGCTGAGATACCCAGTGCAGGCTCTTTTTTCAAGAACGCTTTGATCGAAAAATGGCAATTGGAGCAACTGCAAAAAGAGTATAGTGATGTGCCAAATTATGCTATGTCTGACGGAAGATATAAAGTGCCAACGGGCTGGCTGATTGATAATGCTGGCTTAAAAGGTTTTGCTAGCCATGGCATGAGGGTTTATGAAAAAAATGCCCTGGTGCTGGTCAATGAGTTGGCAACTGGCTATGGCGATTTAGCGGCAATTCGTGAGCAAATTATTCAAACGGTGTATGATAAATTTGGTATAAGAATTGAACAAGAACCGTTGGAGCTTTCTTTGTAATAAGCATAGGCTTTTTTGTAAAACTGCGCTACAATATTGAATATGAATCGTAGGATGGGTGGTTATACGTTAATCGAGTTGGCGGTAATTATTGTAGTCGTGTCAATTTTAGCGGGCCTCACCTTTGTTGGTGGTGAAAGATTTTTAAATCTCACTAAAAGAGAAAAACAGCGAGCTAATATTTCCGAGCTATCACTAAAGCTGGAGAGGTATTATAAATATAACAATACAAGCGACATCGGGCATGAATATCCGTCGTGTGGTGATTTAATCAGGAATTTTTCGTCAATTGTAGGAAACGATTCTTTGAAGAAGGAAATGATAAAGTGTAGCCGTAGTGACTGGGCTGGCGGAAATAACGGTGAAATATTATATGAAGCCTCAAATATTGATGGACATGACTGCGCTAAGCCAGTATCTGGCGCGCCATCTGATATAGTTGCAGCAACTTGCGTCAGGCATAGTATCACGTATAAAGATTTGTCCACTGGGGCAGAAAAAAAGGTGGACAGCATATGGCGCGACTAGTAAATAAAAGCGAGGGCTTTACAATAGTTGAAGTGGCAGTGACGCTGGTTGTCATTGGTATTTTTATGGTTGTCATATTGAGTATGCAAGCTCAGGTCAGTACAATTTCAGTATTGAGTGCGCAGCAAACTAAGGCAAGTTTTCTGGCCTACAATAATATGCGTCGTTACGCGAACGACTCTCCGCCGTCATGGTTTAAGTGTAACACTGGTCCATCTGGTACTAGATATAAAGTGATGGAAATAACAGAGAGTATTGATGGTTTGCCAGGTATGGTGAGGCAGGAGGTGTATGCTTCGGCGCCGTATGGATGTAAGGATGCTAGTAGTGGTAGTGGTGGCAAGTCTAGCCTAGGTATGCCGGTTAAGGTAGAGTCAATAGTAGAATATGGGTTGCCATCTTCTGGGTCTGGCAGTGGAAGAAAGGTGACACATGCAACATATGCAGCATTCTAAAGAAAATGGCTTCACAATAACCGAACTAGTATTAGTAATGGTAATTATTGCCATGGTCGTCGGCGTCTTTGGTCAGATGTTGGTGTCATCAAATCAAAGCGCTTCTATTAGTCGGGCTAGGGTTGATATTAACCGCAATCTTCACAACTCCATGGATGCAATTGAAACTGATGTACGGCAGGCAGTGCGATTTAAAGCCAGTGGCTATGACGGCTATGATACGTTCGCCGTAGACAGGAGTTTTTCTGGAGCTGGGCATAGCTGGAGCTACATGAATACGCCATACGTCAACGGGACGAATAGGGTCCTGATATTGCTACAGTATGCGACCACTATGGGACATGGTGCGGACTCGAGGCAGATTGTTTATCTAAGAACTCCAGTCGGCGACTGTGCGGCTAATAAGACGCAGCAGCCTAAGTATAAAAAAATAATAATATATTTCTTAAATAACGGAGAATTGCATAGGCGTACTATCTATAATGACATGATTGACCCGTATGGCCATCCATATTCGGGTTCTGCCGGTAATTATTTCTGTATGAATAATGCAGAGGCTAATAAATTTAAAGACCGAGCTATGAAGGTTCATCAAGATTCAATTTTAGCAACCGGCGTTTCTGAATTCGAAGTTGAGTATTACGAGGGAAAAACGAAAATACCTGATCAATATGATGCAGTTAAAAGCTACCCGGGGATACTTGATTCTGCTGATAATGTAGTAGTTACTTTAAAATTACAGTCGCCGAGTAAGCAGATTTCTGAATCACAAACATTAACTATACGAAAGATTAATAACTTATGATGCGAAAAAAAGACGGCTACTCCTTGGTGCTAATCGTGCTTATGAGCACCTTTATATTAGTGGTTTTGGCGGGTGCTATGAGAGTTGTGACGCAGTCATATGTCTATTCGCAGGAGGAATATTATTATAAATTAGCGCAAGAAGCTGGCGAGGCTGGTACAGCATATGCCAACGCCTGTCTGGATGCTAATAATGCAGAGCAATCATGGGCTCCAGCTGCCGGCAGTGCAGGCCCGCTTCGTCCGGAAACTGACTGTTTGGGGGCGGTAAAGTTTAGTGGTAATAAATATGTATTTGAAAATGGTAAATTGCGAACAAATTTTGAGGTTGGCAAACTAGAGGCCTCAACCAAAGCGTCAGCGCTATCAGCCGCTACTGCTCAGATTTCCGCTATTGGTAGGACTGAAGTGATGAGCGGCAGTAGAGTAATAAAAACCTATACAGTTATTGTCAAAAAGTCTGTGACCTGGCCGGCTGATATCGACGCGACGCGTACGGTGAGCGGAACTAACCGCACCTGCGCGATTCTGTCAAACAACGTATGGTGTTGGGGTAGAAATGATATGGGTCAATTAGGGGATGGAACTACTGTCAACTCCAATATTCCAGTGAAAGTTCGTTCTATTGGTGACATGAAATATGGAAAGATTATTGATATATTTACAGCACAGCACCACAGCTGCGTTTTAACCCAGCTGGGCAGTAATAAAAAAGTATATTGTTGGGGTGATAATAGGTCCGGACAATTGGGCAATAGTGATTTTGGAAGTAGCTATTCTGCGGTACCGATCGAGATTAAAGTTGTTGGCTTGGCTGCAATCTCGGATTTTTCTGGAAATAAAATTAGCGCAATTGGAGGGACAGGTGATACTTCGTGTGCTATTGCCTCAGGGAAGGTGTACTGTTGGGGTGGAAATGACAGGGGGCAATTGGGCTACGGTAGTCCGGGTAGTCCTGGCTATAGCGCAGCACCAGCGATGATTAATTCGGGCGGACCCAACAGGATTCCTAATAATTATTCCGCCACTAAATTGTCGACTGGTGGATCACGCTCGCGGACTATGTGTGTTATAACTACCGAAAAAAGGGCTTACTGCTGGGGGCAGGCTAGGTTTGGACAACTGGGTGTTGGTCCAATAGCTAGCGATAATTATAGTCTAGCTACTCGAGTTAAGGGGTTGGAAGATGTGATTGATATATCTCAGGATGGATATTGGTGGACAAAAGATCCTGATTACGTAACTCACACCTGCGCTATCGCTAATGCGGGTAGGGTGTATTGCTGGGGTGGTGCTGGGCTTGGGCAATCTGGATCTCCAGGGAGTGGCACTCCTAGAAAGCATCTTCAGCCGGCGGAAGTCCATGGTTTACCTGGAACGGCTCTGCAGGTTGAGGTTGGTATTTCTCATTCTTGCGCCTTAATGAATAATGGCGGAAAAAGGGAAGTGTATTGCTGGGGAAATAATGAGATGGGGCAATTGGGGGCGAACAAGGAATATAATAATCCCCCCAGCGGAATTAGATGGACATATGGACCTATTAAAGTTGAGGAGGGACTGCCCGCAGGAGAGAGGATCGTTAGAATGTCGGCTGGAGCGAACCGCGGTTGTGCGATTATGACAAATAAACGGTCTTATTGCTGGGGATTGAATGATAATGGGCAGATTGGTGACGGAACCAATATAAACAGGATTAGTCCGACAGAGTCATTATTCCTTCGTCCGGTCCAGAATCGATACATATATTAAAAACGCTTGCGCTTTTAAATACGTTGTAGTATTATCAAATTACAAATCAAACTAACACAATTTAGGGGGCACATTATCGTGACTACAAAGAATATTAAAAATCAAGGTTTTACGCTCGTTGAGCTTTTGATTGTTATCGTGATCATCGCGATTTTGACAGTTGTTTCTTTGGTTGCATACAACGGTTTGCAGAACCAGGCAAAGACATCAGCTGCTAAATCAACAGTTGACTCAGTTGCTAAGAAGGCTGAACTATATAACACTGAAGAGGGTAAGTATCCAGAGGATGTCGCAAAATTAACTACCGCAGACACAAAGAAGTCTTACTACATTGCTCCAGCCAATGTTACTGAATTAGGTTCTGGTAGTTTTGGTTCAACCACTCCAACTACAACAGTTAAATACACTAAGTGTGGTACCGGTGACCCAACAGGTGCAAAGATTGAGTACTACGACTACAGTAAGAATACTGTTGAAACTCGTATAGTTGGCACTGGCTGTTAATTAGCTTTGTATCAATAAAAAACTCCGGTCATAGTGCCGGAGTTTTATTATGTTTCAGGAATTAAATAGCGCTTAATGTTTGACAGAAATGTTTGACTTCTTGGCGGAGTTTGACTAGTCTCTCTTCACTGTCACGATGATTGATTGCCTGTTTCATCCATTCAGCTATTTTTCCCATATCTGCCTCTTTGGCCCCGCGTGTGGTAACGGCGGGAGTCCCCAAGCGAATGCCGCTTGGTCGAAAGCGCGTCAAACTATCATTTGGTATAGCGTTGGCGTTTAGGGTTAGGCCTATCTTATCCATAGCAATTTCCGCTTCTTTACCGTCAATTCCAAAACTACTGTAGACATCCGCCAAAATAAGATGGTTGCTGGTACCGCCAGTAACCAGTTTAAAACCTCGTTTTTGTAGCTCTTCTGCTAGCTTTTTTGCGTTCTTAACAATTTGCTCAGCGTAATTTTTGAATTCTGGCTGCAGTGCCTCACCAAACGCGACGGCTTTAGCGGCTATGGTGTGCATGTGTGGGCCACCTTGAGTGCCGGGGAATACAGCTCTATCAATCAACGTCGGTAGATTCTCGAGAGTTTTTTCTGGCTTTTTCAGTGGGTTACCGACAACGCCACGGCTGAGGATTAAACCGCCACGCGGACCGCGTAAGGTTTTATGTGTAGTGGTGGTAATAGCATGAAAGCCGTAGTCGAATGGATTTTTAGCAACGCCACCGACAATCAATCCAGCGATATGGCTCATATCCGCCATCAGCATGGCGCCGATCTCATTACCAATTTCGGCGAATTTTTCATAGTCTAATTCTCGGGGGTACGCTGAAAAGCCAGCTAAGATAATTTTTGGTTTATGCTTTAACGCTAATTGCCGAATCTCTTCATAATCAATTTCACCAGTTTCCACATCCTTAATGCCGTAGCGAATGAAATTATACTCGCGCGCACTACGAGTTACTGACGCGCCGTGCGTCAAGTGTCCGCCATGCGCCAAATCCATCGCCAGAATGGTGTCGCCTGGCTCACACCACGCGTAATATACAGCTTCGTTGGCCTGGGCTCCAGAGTGTGGCTGAACATTAGCGTGATCAGCTCCGAATAATTGCTTGGCGCGGTCGATTGCAATTTGTTCAATTTGGTCAGCGTTTTCTTGTCCACCGTAATAGCGGCGTCCAGGATAGCCCTCAGAGTATTTGTTGGTAAAAACGCTACCTAGCGCTTTCAGAATGTCTGATGACACATAATTCTCACTAGGAATTAATTCCAAACCGTCTGTTTGGCGGATTTTTTCTGCTTTTATAAGTTGCTCAATTTGCTTATCTTTCATGTATGTGCCTCCAATAATATCCATTATATCATTGCCTATATATATCATTAGTGATATAATCTACGCATGATAAAAGATAAGTATCTTCAAAAAATCGGCAATTTAATTGCTGAAAATCGCCAAAAGCAAGGGTTAACGCAGACGCAGTTGGCTGAAGCAATTGGTACATCTCAGAGTGCCATTAACCGGATTGAAAACGGTGGTCAGAATATTAGCATTGAAATGATTGCTCGTATTAGTGAAGTACTTAATAATAATATCGTGACTGTAAATCATTCTGGAAAAATGAATTTTAGAGTGTCTGGCGGCAAAAAACTGTCTGGTGAGATACGGGTTAAGACGAGCAAAAATGCTGCAGTGGGACTCCTTTGTGCCAGCTTGTTGAATAAAGGTAAGACCACTCTCAGAAAAGTGGCGCGAATTGAGGAAGTTAATCGGATTATTGAGGTTCTAAATTCAATTGGTGTTAAAACTCGCTGGTTGAACGGTAGTGATTTGGAGATTGTTCCCCCTGCTAGGCTAAAGCTGGAGGATATGGATATTGCTGCTGCTAAGCGTACGCGTACGGTAATTATGTTCCTGGGTCCGCTACTTTACCAATATGAGGATTTTAAGCTGCCATTTGCGGGCGGCTGTAACTTGGGCAAGCGCACAGTGGAGCCTCACTTGAGTGGGTTAAGACATTTTGGCATGAGTGTAACGGCAGAAACTGATTATTATCATGCAAAGACCAATATCCATTCCGGCAATCGGACGATTCTTTTAACAGAGCGTGGTGATACAGTAACTGAAAATATTATTATGGCGGCGGCACTTTCTCCAGATACAACTATCATTCGCAATGCTAGCCCAAATTACATGGTTCAGGATGTTTGCTTTTTCTTAAAGAAGCTGGGTGTAAAAATAGAGGGAATTGGAACGACGACTCTAAAAATTACAGGACGTAAACGAATTAGCAAAAATTTGGATTATTACCCAAGCGAAGATCCAATTGAGGCGATGAGTTTTATTGCGGCTGGCGTGGTGACAGATTCAGAAGTTACTATTCGTCGTGCACCAATTGAGTTTTTGGAAATTGAGTTAGCTACGTTAGCAGAGATGGGTCTTAAATTTGAGCTGAGCGAGGAATATCTGGCCGACAATGGGCAGACTCGTTTGGTGGACATTATGCTACATCGCTCCAAACTCCAGGCCGCCAAAGACAAGCTGCACGCTTTGCCGTTTCCTGGAATTAATATGGATAATCTGCCGTTTCTGGGGCTTATTGCAACGGTTGCTAAAGGGCGTACGCTAGTGCACGATTGGAGCTATGAAAACCGAGCAATTTATTTCACCGAGCTTAGCAAGTTGAACGCGCAAATTGAGCTAGTCGATCCGCACCGTGTTTATATCACCGGCCCAACAAAATGGAAGCCTGCTGATGTTGTTGCTCCACCGGCGCTTCGTCCATCTGTTGTTATATTGCTTGCGATGCTGGCGGCGCCAGGCGTGTCTATTCTAAGGGATGTGTATTCAATTAACCGTGGCTACGAAGAACTGGCTGCTCGCTTAAATTCTTTGGGTGCTGAAATTGAAGTAGTTATTGAATAACAATTCGCTTAATAGAGGGCTCTTTTTTGGGCTGAGCTTGCGCTTTGGGAAATATAAATTTTAGATAATCCTTCATCATCCTGGCGCCAGAAATTATTGGTAAATAATTATTTAACTGGTGACGTATATGTTTTTCCAGCAGCTGATCATTTTTCACTATGGCTGCAGCTTTATGCATATTAACGTATAGTGATGAGACCTCAGCCTCATAATTTTTACCAGATACTTCCAAGCAGGCGATTGGTTGAATATCTGCTACGCCGCCATCGTTCGTGGAAATAAGTATTTTTAGGTTAGCAATGTCTTTTTCCCATGATGTCCCGCAGGCCTCTAGCCCGACAATAGGTATATTTATGGCGATGTCAGATCCGATTGCTAAGGCCCGTCCTAATTCTTCATCGTAATCTTGGATGTAATGAACTCGCTCACGCAGAACTGGGTCTTGATCAATTAATTTTAGGACCTCTAACAGTTTTTGGTACATAGTCACGTCGCCCTGGTGGACTTTTCCTGTCAGTATGTAATGTGCGTTGTGATTGATGAGAATTTGCCTTAGTGCGTCGGGGTTTTCGAATGGCATGTAGGGTCGTTTATAATTGGCGAATCGTCGCTTAAAATCAAATAATATTGCATTTTCTGGGATCTGTATGGATCTGCCGTACTGATCCTGGCGTTTTAATAGGACTTGATTGAGCTCTTTACGCCCCAGCTTTTTTAGATATCTTATATCGGCACTGTGAATGAGGTTCAGTCGCTGAGAAAAATCATCTGTAGGTAGGCCAAATTTATCTATGATATTGTTATTGTGATATGTCTGAAGAATTTCTGGCAGTGTCCACGTTTCCAGGTCGATGCCGTTGGTGATGGCGTGAAACTTGACCTTGTCGTTGTTGCGGTCGCGAAAATTTGCCACGCGGGCATGCAGTTTGCTGACGCCATTTTTGGCTTCGGTCAGTTCGATTGCCAGCAAATTCGGTCGCAAGCGGTCGTTACGAAATTGCTCCATCAGCCAGCAGCGCACCGCGTTGCTTTTGATATTTGGCAGCACTAATTTTTCAAATTGCGAGCGGTGAAATTCTGGCTCAGCGGCCTGGAGAAGGGTGTGGTTGGTGTAGAGTGTGTGTTTGCGGACGTAGACGATTGCTTCGTACAAGTTCATGCCGTTGGCACATAGCTCGTCCAGTCGAGCCAATGCCGCAAAAATGGTTGCGGTTTCGTTGAGTTGGATGACGGCTGGTTTGATGCCGAGTAATTTTAAGGCTTTATAGCCCCCAAACCCAAGGGCCACTTCTTGGTAGAGCCGGTGATCGCCCGAGCCTTCACCTTCGTATAATTGTCCAAAGTTTGGCTCTGAGATGGTGACAAATTGCGTTGAGCCGAGTACCTTTTTGAAAATACTCAAACTGGCATCAGGAAACCCACGTGAACTGATGGACACGTCGTCAATGTACTCAAAACCATAGTCTTTTGGTGAGACAGCTTCTGAAAATTCTTCCTGCTCGAGGTTGGTAATTTTTTGGTGTGATTCGCTGCGATAAAATGGCGTGACTACTACAAATGGCACGTCTAATTTTTCTGCTACTCGCCGCGTGTCCGCCGCCAGCACGCCCAAACCACCACCACCTTTGATGCCATTGGCTTTGTCGTAAATTTCCATCGTCCAGTAGATATACGGTCTGGAGTTAGACAGCTGATGAGTCAAACTACTACGTTCAATGATGTTATAAAACTCAGAGGCATCTTCGATGTCTTGTAGTTGGTATTTTGGTTTTTCTGTGTAAAAATATGGATCCATGATGCCCTTTATGGATGGGAATTATCTTAAAATTGGTGCGGGTGCGGAGAATCGAACTCCGATCTCAAGTTTGGAAAACTTGCATACTAACCGCTGTACTACACCCGCAAGCTTGTATCATTGTAGCAGAAAGATGATATAATGTGAATACGCCCTGATAGCTCAGCTGGATAGAGCAGAGGACTTCTAAGCCTAAGGTCGTAGGTTCGAATCCTACTCGGGGCGCCATTTCATATAACAATAGGGGGTATATGGATGCAAATTGGAAACCGCAGATGACGCGGGAAATGATGATGAGATTATCTGGTCCCAGGAATGGGTCGATTGATGGACTTAAAGCGTATGGTTTGACGGAGCGGAGCTTAAAAGTTAATCGCCGCCAAACGAATTCGGAGCGGCAATATGTCAAAAGCTACCGAACCTCTATGGTGGCTAATAGTTCGGCTGGAGTAAGACGGGTTGGTGCAGAAATAGGGGCGACATCTGGAGTCGGCGCGAATAATAGTAGTCCAAGTCTAGCTGGCGGAAATCGTCAGATTAATAGTACTGCTTTGGGAAGGGGTGGCGGCGGATCTTTGGCAAATTCTCGCCAATCATTTAATGCAGCAAGTTCGCAGACAGTTTTTCGTGAGCCGCCTTCTCGTGGGTATAATCCATTTAGCTAAATAAAAAATCCTCACTTCGTGTGAGGCTATTTTTTGGAGGGCCAGGAGGGGCTCGAACCCTCGACACCCTGCTTAAGAGGCAGGTGCTCTAACCAGCTGAGCTACTGGCCCACGATTTCATTATACAACAATCGATAAAAATGTCTACTATTTTACCGTAAAAATAATTTTTGGTACTAGCAAATTGCTGTAAGGCTTGGGGCGAATGATGGGGTTCGAACCCACGGCCTCCGGAGCCACAATCCAGCGCTCTAACCAAACTGAGCTACATCCGCCATAGACCAAGCTTTTTGAATTATAACACATACTATATCTGTACTCAAGATAGTAAAATTGCTATACTTAAGCTAATGAAAGAGCTAAATGGTTCAGAATTAGCCGGCTTTATTAAGGAGCGGCAAGCAAAGCAGGTGCGTGCCTTGAGACAAGCTTGGCATATTCAACCGCGCCTGGCAATTGTGACAGACACTGAGAATCCCGTTATTGAAACTTACATGCGTTTGAAACAGCGATACGGTGCGGATATTTTGACTGATGTGGAAATTCATCGGGCGGAGGCGGGCCAAGCTTTATCTATGATTAACGCGCTAAATAATCGTGATGACGTTCAGGGGATAATTTTACAGCTGCCAATTAGTAATCCTCGACAAACTGAGGAATTACTGGAGAGTATTCGGATAGACAAAGATGTCGATGGTCTGTGTTGGCAGACGGATTTTCAGGCGGCAACACCGACAGCTATTAATTGGCTGTTGGCTGGCTATGGTATTGATCTTAAGGGTAAAAAAGTTGCGATTGTTGGGCGAGGTCGTCTGGTCGGGTCTCCTTTAGAGAAGATGTGGCGGAAATCCGGTATTGACGCTACAGTGTTTGAAAAAGGAGATGATTTATCGCAGTTGATTAACTATGACGTTGTTGTATCGGCAACTGGTGTTCCGGGTCTAGTTACTAATCAGATGGTCAAGCCAAAAGCGGTGGTTGTTGATGCGGGGACGGCTTCGGAAGATGGGAAGATAGTGGGTGATGTGTCGGATGAAGTGCGACTGCGTGAAGATATTTTAATAACTCCGAAAAAAGGTGGCGTTGGTCCGCTGACGGTATCGGCTCTGTTTGATAATTTAATTACGGCGTGTTTAAAGATTGCTAATCAGGCTAAAAATTAGGAAGTAGTCTTTATGGCAGATTTGACTTGCTCAGCGACTTGGCGCGGTGTAAGGTTGGCTTTTACGATATAGCTGTGTATGCCTAGTTTTTTCAATTCACGCGGCGCCTCTTCTTCGCCTAAATTAGTCAGGACAATAACGGGAATAGTTTTCCCCCAATCCTTAGACCTAATGTGTTTTAAGGCTTCTGTGCCATCCATCTCTGGCATTTGTAAATCCAGCAGAATAATATCTGGTTGGAATTTTTCGACAACTTCTATACCAATCTGGCCGTTGGCTGCCAGACGGACTTCAAATCCATCTGACTCAAATTTCATTCGGTACATCTGGCTGATGGTTGGGTCGTCTTCAATGATGGCAATTTTTATCATGCTCTAAGTATAGCATAATAATTATGGTATAATTTTTGACATGGAAAAATTTGGGAATAATTGTGGCGGTCGCGAGCTTGTTGATGGGTCTGACGTCGAAGCTAATGAAAAAATAAATAGAGAAATTGCAGATCTCAGAGCTCAAGGATATAGGGTTCGGGTGGGTGAAAAGAGCGATCCTGCATATGATAATCCAGAGAAGATTGAAAAAGTATATAGCTATCTGGAAAGAGGTGGAAGAGAATTAAGAGAAGTGCGAAATAGGTTGATTAGCAGTAATATGGGCAGGGCTGCAGTTGCTGGTGTTGTGAGTAAAATTCCTTTTATAAGTAAATTGGCGGGTCGTTGGAATAAAGAACTTGATG
>CBDFCQ010000004.1:0-35039 GCA_965246075.1 uncultured Candidatus Saccharibacteria bacterium | reverse complement strand
AGCGCCTTCAAATCCAAAAACTGGTCCGTCCGAATACCATATTTTTGTTCAAAATATTCCGCCGTAAATTCCTCGATATTCCTTAGGCCATTTTTCATAGCATAGACTTTGGTGAGAGGCGACACCAATTGCAGCGCATCCAAATCGGACGTCAATAGACAGGTCTGCACACCACGCGCCTCCGCTTGCTTGGCAAATGCACCCATGATGTCGTCCGCCTCATAATCATCCAGTTCATACAGTGGCCAGCCAAACGCATCCAGCAGTTCCATCAAGATTGGAATTTGCTGATAAAAATCATCAGGCGCCGGCTTGCGACCGGCCTTGTATTCTGGATATAATTCCCGCCGCTTACGGATGTTGGTACCGCGCTTGTCCCAGGCCACCACCACATAATCCGGCTCCAATTTCTTGATAAGCTCAATCGCCAAACTCACAAACCCATACACCCCGCCAGTCGGCGTACCGTCCGCCGTACTGAGCCCCGGCATAGCATAATAACCTCGGTAAAATACCGACTTACCATCAATAACCACTAGACGCTTCATAGTTCTATTGTAGCATTTAAGCCGCTATTGCCAGATCTCTAATTGATGCATCACCAAGTTTTCGTTGTATTCTCCCATACTTATCATAAATCTCCCCAAACCTTTTTGCAGCACTGAAAGAATAATTACCCAATTTTCTCTGCATTTTCTCATATCTCTCATAGCTTCTTCTAAGGTCTTCCATGGCACTGTAGGAGTTATTGTCGTATTTTGTCCACCGCCTATACGTCTCCCACCGATCTCTTTCATTGTTGGAGAGGAGGCAATGCCCGGTTCTCTCGTCACTCATCTGTATATTTAAGACTTCTGCATCGCCAAAATTATCAAATCCGACAGAAAATTTATAGATCGGCTCACCTAAGATGGGAGGAGTAACCTCAAGATCATCTATAAAAACATAATCAAACCCATCTTTATCGTCTGGCATCTTATGTATCTGATAACAATCCCCAGACTTCCAAATCATCCATACTTGACCATACTGATCAACAACCGGTTCGTTAACAAATTTTTCCCATGTCTTACTGCCGTCTGGATTAAGATCAAATTTTGATTCTAATTCCTCAACTTGGTCTAATATATTGTCCCATTGAACTTCTTTACGATATTCTATTAAACGGCCCCAGATATCAGGATCAGAAAGTGAATTCTGAGATAAATATTCAGCGTGATTATGAACTGTTTCCATAATACTTACCCTAAACATACGCTCTATTTGGAAGAATGTCAACAAATTGCTAGAATTGGTCTATGACACAACCATATGCAAAAATTATCGCCCTGGTTGGACTAGCGGGTAGCGGTAAGAGTTCGGCTGTCGAGTATTTGACAGAAAAAGGATTTCCAAAAGTTTATTTTGGCGGCGTTATTTATAAGGCTATGGACGAGGCGGGAATTGAAAAAACTTGGGATAACCAACAAAAATTCCGCGAAGAAATCCGCCAACGCGAAGGTAAAGACTTTGTAATTAAGCGCGTTATAAAAAATGTTCGTGATTTAATTAACGCTGGACAAAATAAAATCGTCTTGGACGGGCTGTATACGTGGAGTGAATATAAAATCCTCAAACACGAATTTCCCGGTCAGGTCGTTGTTATCGCTATTGTTACACCAAAACACCTCCGCTATCAACGCATGATAAAACGTCCCGAACGCCCGATGCAGCCACATGAAGTTGACCAGCGTGATTGGTCAGAAATTGAAAATCTGGAAAAAGGCGGACCAATTGCCATCGCTGATTACTTTGTTATAAATGACGGAAATCTCGATCAATTACACCAAAAAATAGACGCCGTAACTCACGACGCCCATTTCTGTAAATCACCCGAGCAGTGCTAATTAATCCAAGTACTCGTAAAGTTTTTTCGCATCTTTATGCTTGCGAAGTTTTGCTAGAGCCTTAGCTTCAATTTGGCGGATTCGTTCACGTGTTACGGCAAATTCCTGACCAACTTCTTCCAAAGTATGGTTTTTACCATTGTCCAGACCAAAGCGCATTCGAACAATTTTCTGCTCACGGTCACTCAGGCTTGATAATATATCTTGAACCTGCTCTTTTAGTAATTGATTTGAGGCGGAATCTTCAGGTGAAACCGTATCTTCATCAACGATAAAATCTTGTAGCACTGAGTCATCATCCTCACCGTCACGACCCACACCAGCGTCCAAAGAGGAAATATCCTGCTTGATCTTAATAACGTACTCGATCTTCTCTGGCTCCATGTCCAGCTCTTTGGCCAGCTCGTCAATCGTCGGCTCACGATTCAATTCCTGTGTCATCCGTCGCTGCGTGCGCAGCAATTTATTGATAGTTTCCACCATGTGAACTGGGATACGAATGGTCCGCGCCTGATCAGCAATCGCCCGAGTAATCGCCTGACGAATCCACCAAGTCGCATAAGTTGAGAACTTAAATCCCTTATCTGGATCAAACTTCTCCACCGCGCGCAAAAGTCCAGTATTTCCCTCTTGAATTAAATCCAAAAAGTCCAAACCACGGCCCGAATATCGCTTGGCAATTGACACCACTAGGCGCATATTTGCCTCAGCCATCTTATCTTTAGCCTTCTTATCCCCTTCAATAATCCGGCGCGCCAAATCCATTTCCTCTTCAGCGCTCAGTAGTGGAATTTTACCAATTTCCCTTAAATACAACCGTACCGAGTCATCTGACACGTCATCCAAGTATTGCCCAGTCGTCAATGAATCCAAATCTTCTGATTCTTCTTCGTCTATAAGCGTTGGATCAAAATCATCATCATTTAAATTTGTCGGCTTTGTCGTATTTTCGTCGCTCACATTTTCTCCTTAATCAGATTATTTAAGCTCTGGCGTAAATCGTGAGACAAAACCTCATCGCCTGACGCCTCGGCCTCTCTAAGCTGTGTTAATAGTTGGTTCTTTTTGTTTTCGCGATGTTTAATTGTTATCTGTCTGACTAGCCGAGCCATTTCTTCATCCAAGCTTTTTTGCTCCCAATTGGCGTAACGACTTTCACTTTTCAACTGTACTATTTTCACATACTGTTCGATTTTTTGCAAGTCCAGCGGCACTTCGCCTAACTCTACGTCTGGGTTTTTTCGCAGATAGCCAATCAATTGCCGCGCACTGTCGCCGTCCAACATCTCACCAGAAATCGCCGCCAGCCAACGTCGCACAGACTTTTCGCTCGCTGCCAGCCCTGCCAGCATATCCTCGGTCTCATCTTGAACGGGCTGTGGTTTTTCCTTGTCAATTTTCGTCTTTTTTAATTGATGGTCTGCAACTTTTTCATTCGATAATTTCGCCTTCAAAGCAGTAATCGAGGCGCCAGTTTTCTCAGAAATCACCGACAAATAATGCTCCTGTTCCACCGGATCTTTCAGACTTCTGACAATTCTTAAGGCAATCGTTGAGAAGCGGCGCTTACCTTCTGCTGATTTCAAATTTTCCATTTCCGCATATCTGGTAATCACCCAATCCACCGCCGGCTGGGATTTGTCAATTGCCATCTGCCACAAGCTTGGATCTTTTTGGATTAACTCGTCTGGATCTTTAACATCATCAGGTAAACTCACCACCTCCAATTCCACGCCAACTTCCTGCGCCAGATTAATCGCCCGCTCCGTTGCGTTCACCCCTGCCCGATCGCCATCAAACGCTAAGCGAATCCGCCCCGCCAGCCGACTTAACGATTTCAAATGCTGAATCGTCATCGCCGTACCGGAAGTTGCCACCACGTTTTTTACGCCTGCCTGGTGACTACTAATCACATCCAGATTTCCCTCGACAATAACCGCCGCATCATTCTTACGAATTGCTTCTTTAGCTTGAGGCAGCCCAAAAATATAGCGCGACTTATCAAACAATAAAGTCTGCGGCGTGTTTAGATACTTTGGCGCGCGCGGATCGTCCCGAATAATCCGGCCAGTAAAACCAACCACTTCGCCACTACCATCACTCAGCGCCACCATCATCCGTCCGCGGAATAAATCTCCACCAAAACGATTTGCCAGTCCAGCATCAGACAGCTCGCGTTTTGAAAACCCCCTTTTCTCTAGTGCTTTTGTTAGCGCATCGCCACTATCCGGCGCATAGCCAATCAGAAAATCACCAATTGTCTGTCGATTTAATCGTCGTTTTTTTACTACATAGTCCAGTGCCACCGAATTTTTTACCAAATTCTGCTGATAAAAATTAGCCGCCAATTTAAGCGCTTCTCTAGCCCTGGCCCGTCGCTTGGAAGTTCGCCCATCGCCATTAGAAAATAATGTCAAATCCACACCTGCTTTACGTGCCAAATGCTCCAGAGCTTGCCGAAAATCCACCCCCTCAACCATCATCACAAAGGTGAAAATGTCGCCGCCCTTGCCAGAAGAAAAATCATGCCAAATCTGCTTCTCTGGACTTACCATAAAGCTAGGAGTCCGCTCGTCAGTAAACGGACTAAGACCCTTTAGATTACGGCCCGCTCGTTTCAGATGAACATACTCACCAATCACATCTTCAATGTTCAGCCGCGCTCGCACTTCTTCTTTGGCATCATTCATATTTTTATTATATCACCCTTTACCTCTGTTATTGTTTGTGCTTAAATAGAAACATGTATCCTGACAATTTGGACAACCAATCACAAGGTATCGATTACCTAAATCAAATTGCCACACCTCCACCAGCAGAAGGTTTTGATAAAAAAACCAAAATAATCATGGCTGTTCTCAGTCTAATCGGAATATTAACCCTCATTGCAATTTTTATTTTTTCGCAAAATTCCATGCCAAAAAACACTCCAGTCCAAGTTGCCGCACGGGTTAATAAACTACTGACTATTTCTCAAAAATACAATAACAAATTCCGGTCAACCAAACTTCAAACCACTAATAGCTCTTTAATTTCCGTCCTGACCACTGCTGAAGCATCAATGAACGATCCACTTCAGGCGGCGGGCATTAGTTACAAAGAGAAGAAGAAAGATATTCTCGCCCTAGACCCTTCGGATAAACTGGAGGAAAAACTAGATGAAGCTAACCTGAATACACAGCTGGACGTTGCTTATGCACACGAAATGAATGTCCAAATAACAGACACAATTGCCATGATGTCGAAAGTATATAAATCGACCAAATCAAAAACTATGCGTCAATGGCTGGAAAAAACCGCTACGGATTTGGAAAATATCCAAAAGCAAATTAACCAGATAATTAAATCAAGCTAAGCTTCTGCAACTAATTGGTAGCTTAATCGCGCTAAATCAAAAATTTCTTCATCGCTCAATTGCCCCGAGCAGATGATGGTGTTCCAGTGTTTTTTGTTCAAATGATATCCCGGCAATACTGTTTCGTATTTTTCTCGCAAATTCTGCGCCAGCAATGGATCACACTTCAAACTCACCCTGAGTGGTTTTGAGTCCTCAGCTACCAGTGCCACCATCTTCCCTGCACCGTCATTGCTCTTACCAAATTTATACACCGCAATGTCCTCACCAAACGGATAGTCCAGCCATACGCCGGGCAAACTAAGAATAAACTCTTCAAATTGTTTATGGGTCATTGTTTCACCTTCTTTAGATAATATTGTAATTCCATGATACTGCCGCGGATATCCTCCAGTGCCCGATGATCCTCTGGCTTGGCAAATTTCTTGCCGTATTTGCCCTCAAACACCACCTTCCAAGCACTGACATCCAGCATCCGATAATGTAGTCTTTTTGACAACATAGGCCACCATTGATCGATAAACCGCCGGTCTTGATGAATTGAATTACCGCCCAACAAGATCAGTGCCTCATCCGCAAAATGCTCATCACAAAATGCCAATAATTCTTGTTCAACCGCCGCCAACGGCTTACCAGCTTCATTCTGTTTCTCCAAACCACGCCGTGCTTCTGGATGCTCATTCCAAAAACTGGCGTTTCGATCCAGCAGTTTACCCAATTTTGCTGGGTCATGTTGCACCACACCCTCATATGTGGCAATTTCCGTAAAATACCAATCCGTCACAATTGCCGCCACTTCCAAAATCTCATCACGCACCGGATCCAGCCCAGTCATCTCTAGATCCATCCATAAAATCTTCTTTGGCTTAAAACTTGCTTTCATATCTTTATTATACTACTTTTTGGCATCGTAGTAATCTCGAGAAAACCGCTCTGGCACCTGTCTTAATAGCCTTTCAACAACGTCATCAAACTTTGCCGCACCACCAAGCTTCAGGCGATTTTCTCTTTCAATCCGAAGGGATTCAAGCACGCCATCAGACGGGACAAAATCCGTCTCATTCACTAGATAATAATACATCTCAATAGCACTCATATCTTCACAACCATACGGTATCATTCCATAAAACTTTAGATTTTCCACATAGCGTTCGGCCAATTCGTCGCTGACTTCTAACGCCTTATCTAGCTGTAGCGCTTGCATGAAATAATCATCCCTTGGATCACCATAAATATCATCTGGCAATTGAACACTCTTGATGGTTGCGTAGTCAATTCCCTGAACTTGCATATCAGACAGAAGCCTCACTGCCTTGAGGGCTAATTTATTGCCAATTCGATAGTCATAATCAATGTCGTGTTCAAAAACTGTCGGTCTAATAATATGCTCAGCAGTATCCAACACTGCTTGAGTGCTAGCCAATAGCCTCCAAGCACCGTTGTTCTTGTGTATGAGCACTTGATTGATTGTAAAATCATGCCGCCTCATAAACTCGGCAGTAGATTGTACAGACTCCGCGCTATAGCCATTCATTGCATCACGTGGCGAAAAACGCATTGAAAGATCGCTCGCTACCGCCCGAATCTCATCTGGATCATAATCGCCACTAGCAATAACTTCTTCTAAAATTACCAAATCGACATCGCGAGGAGGTGGTAACTGACGGTCGCTATGAACTAGAGACTCCAAAACCTGACGAGCCGCCCCGCCCTTTACACCAATAAATGACGGTAGTTCGTCTAGATCAAAACCCAAATTAGCCCGCTCAATAGCATCGGTAGGTAATTCATATTCATATATTTCATTGCAGCGAGCTTCCGGGTTGCCAGGCTGCTCGCAATCATAATATTTCAACTGGCAGCTAATTCCTCCAAATTCTACGCGGCGCTCGCCGCTATCAAGCACTTGCAAGGCGCGAGGTTGATGCATCTTCGCCTCTATATCACTCGGAGTCGGGCTTAATTTTTCCATAATTATTATTATAGCATAAACAATTTAAAAAGTCAATCAAAGAAGTCCCCTCATCACGCACCGGATCCAGTCCAGTCATCTCCAGATCAATCCACAAAATCTTCTTTGGCTTAAAACTTGCTTTCATACTACCTATTATGCACTCGTTATCTGTTTATCTGACCATAAAAAGCTTCTTGATGTTCGCTCGTTAATACCTCTTGCACCACAGCCCAAACCTTAGCCTCCGCCTCATGGACGTTGTGACTATTTACCGCAGACCCGTCTAGGACCTGACGCAATTGACCCTTGGTGATAACTCGCTGATGTTGTAAATCAAATAATACTCTTACTTGTTTATTAGCCCTGTCTTTCATTGCGTTGACCAACAGTGCAATTTGCTCATCTGTCGCGGCAGGGATTTTTCGCTGCTGCTCTGGACCGATCACCAGCGAACCAATCTTCGGCCGTGTCACACGAACTAAATCACCATTCGAAGCAACTCTGTCACCAAGGAACTCAGCCGCGACACTACTGCTCAGGGCTTGAGCGATTTGACCCTTCGTTACTGGTAAAATTGTGTTGAGTGTGTATCGACGACCATCATGCGCATCATACCACCACGGTAAAGCCAGCACTAACGTCAACGCCTCCGAGCCCATACGTCGCACTAAGCTGTGCGAACTAATTTCATACTCAGAAATACCACGTTCGCCAGTGTGAATGTTCGTGTATTGGTTGACTGTTGTTCGTCCAATACGCCGACTACCAGCTTTGGCATACAATAATTCCTGAAACCCGCGCACCAAAGCCACTGATATATTATGTTTTTCTTCACTGTTCAGTTCACCCATATCGACATCATATGGGTTAACCTCCAGACGCCGACATATTTTGTTAAATTGATAGTGAATATTATCTGCCTTATTTGGATCAATACCATTTGCCAGATAAGCACGACCATCAGTGTGATGACCGTTGTAGATCTCTCTGGTTTTCAAAAAAGCATCGTATTCGGCAAAAAAGTCATCTGTTGTATCGGGGCTAACAAATTCCTGGAACAATTCCTTTGGTTGATGCCAGGCAGCAAAGCCACCACCAGAGATAGACGCTGCCATCGCTGATAATGCCAGCACTTCACGCAAACTTCCTCCATATTTAATCATTTCTGCTAATGCCCGAGAAAGTTCTGGCGACAATGGTAGATTATCCATAAATTCACCAATTTTTGTAATTTGTCCCTCGTCGTCAATCGCCTCCAGCGTTTCCAACAAATCGTACGACTCTTGAATAACTTTTTTACTAACAACAGGATGCATCAAGTATCGGTTCAAGTCCTCAAAATCACCATTCAAATTGATAGCCGACAAAACGTTGCGCACAATATTAGTGTGATATATCTCCGGTGGAATATGCTGTTCACGAGACTTAATGTCACAAAATCCTTTTAGTTCCTCTGGCAGATAAATCCTATCGTAAGATATCGGACGAGCCAATACGAATTTAGCACCATCAATATCACGACCGCCCCGCCCCGCCTGCTGCATCAGCTCTGCTTGAGTACACAATCGAGGTGGCAACCCCTCCGTGCCCTCTTCACCGATTTCTTTACTCTTTGTCAGTCCATTTGACAACACCAAATCAACCTCGGGGATAGTGATGCCAGACTGTCCAGCCGAGGTCGAAACGATGACAAATGACTCGTCTTCTGCTGGTTCAGCAGTAAAAATCTCTCGGCGCACAGCCTCTGATATACCAGAATGTAGTTTAAAAAATCGTATCCTCCTAGGTTGATGGCGGGTGTGGCGTTTGATTGACGCAATAGTCTCCTCGATACTTCTCACCCCTTCAACAAAGACCAGTGCTTTTTTCGAGTCCTTACCATATTCGAGATACGATTCGGATACAGTCCCGACGTTATCTTCTGTAATGTCGATATCATGCGGCCGACCCTCGATGGTTACGACTGGCAATGCTGATCCATTAATATCCTCGTACATCGCCTGAGAAACTTCCGTGTCAGGCGTGGCACTGGAAAAAGCCATATGCCATTTGTCGGTGTTCTCTATCGATTTTGCTGCCAGGGCTGTAGCAAATTCCATCTCCAAATTGGCTTCATGTATTTCATCAACCAGGATAAGTGTCTTCTCGTCCTGCCAGTCGCTAGAAAATTGTTCCAGCTTTTTCGTAAATGTTGCTGCCGTCATGAAACAAAGTCTAGTATCTGGCGTTGCTTCCGTGGCGCGTCCATGAATTTTTCCTACCAAATGATCAGGATACTGTTTGCCCAGCTGCTCACGCAAACTCTGCTCGACATACTCAGTAACATTATCGACGATAACCCGCCGCGGCATCAACACCACAACACGATCAAACCGCTCGAGTGCATACTGAGCGGTTTGTGTCGTTTTGCCACTACCCGTCGGTCCACATAGCCAAGATATCTTATTCTCCGATAATGTATCTAATATCTCTGCTTTGTGTTTGTACGCGGGCAATTTTTTGTCACCAAGATCATAGTCAGCAAAAGGAGTTTCTGGTAGTTTAATGTACCGTTCCCGCAATTCTTTTAAACGCTGCCTTCTCTGCTCGGGCGGTTCGCCATAACTATACGACGGCTGACTGGGTCTTTGAATATTTCGACTCAATAGATGGCTACTACTCGGTTCTTTTGACCTATGTAAATAACCCGCCCTCCGGACTCCATCTTTCACACTACTCTCTCCTTTATACTCACATTGTAGATAGGAGAAAGTAAAATAGCAAACGTAAGCGTCTTAGCTTTTTCTTGTCTAGTTTATTTAATCTCTATAACAAATCATCCATCTTAATGTTATTTTTCAAGCGCGCTATGATACACTGGTGTCATGACTAGACGTATTCTCCTCAAACTCTCTGGCGAGCAGCTCCAGGGCGAATTCGCCAGCGGTTTTGATCCCGCTCGCGCCCGCTGGATTGCCGAACAAATCAAACCAGCACTGGAAACTGGCGCTGAAATCGTTATTATGGTTGGCGGCGGCAATTATGTCCGCGGCAGCCAAATCATTGGCCATGGCATCCAGCCCGTATCCGCCCATAATATCGGCATGCTCTCTACCCTGATGAACGCCATCGCTCTGGCTGATGTCTTCAACGACGCTGGCTTGCCAACTCGCGCCCTATCGACCGTCGAAATCAATCAATTTATCGATCACTATACTTTCCGCCGGGCGCTCAGCCACATTCAAAAAGGCCGGGTTGTCATCGTTGCCTGTGGCACTGGTCGGCCTTTCCTTACCACTGACACTGCCGCTTTAAATCTCGCCCTAGAAATGGAATGTGATGTTGTGATTAAAACAACGAAAGTCGATGGCGTGTACGATAAAGACCCCGCCAAATTCCCTGAGGCTATTAAATTTGATAAGCTCAGCTATCACGACGCTCTAACCAACCCTAATATCACCGTCATGGACAAAGCCGCCATCGGCCTAGCTATGGACGAACACATCCCAGTTATCATCTGCGACCTATTAACAGATGGTAATATTGCCCGGGCTAGCAGCGGCCAGCCAGTCGGTACGCTTATCTCCTAGTTTATTGACACATCTTGTCCCGGCATAAATCGCCTTGCATAAAATCCGCCGTACTTGTCCGGCGGATATGTTTTTCAAAGCCCAATTAATCTTTTTTCTTATCTAATCTATCGAGTTTGAAAAGTTGTACAATTGCATATACCACAAACGCCACCGCCAGTAATGTGATCAACGAGCTAATAAACGCCCCGTACAGAAATTCACCCTTACGCCCGGCAATTTCCAACGTAAATGATGCTGACTGCAACCCCTTTTGCGAGCCAACAATCAGCTGTACCAGCGGGTCGATAAATGCCGTCACCATTTTCTTAACCGTGTCGCCAGCCGCCGTACCAATTGCCAAACCGACAGCCATACCAACCACACCTTGTTCGCGAATAAAATTAACAAACCCGCCCATATGGCTATCTTTGATTGCCTCGCGCACGACCTTTTTATCCTTAGCAGACACCGCCTTCATGACAGCCTTGGCGCTGCTGGCAACTGACTTTTTAGCTGATTTATTGGCAGTAGTCTTTGCCGTTTTAACATTCTTGGCAGTCGACTTTTTCGACTCAGTAGATTTTGTTACCATAAAAACTCCTTTGTGACGGTTATCCGTTTAATTTTATCATAGCTTATCGAGATCCCTCTTAGCAGCCCTTAGTTTACCTTCAGTTAAACTATTACGAGGTAAAGACTCATATAGTTGTATAGCCTTACGTAGCAGACCGATATCATCGTTATTTTAGGCAACCCGTCGCACAACATCAGGTAGAAATAGCTTATTTTTTGAATGGTCATCATCCGGTAGGCTTTCATTAACCATTCTAGCCACTTCAATAGCCAGCTCATCATAGCCTTGCACAATAAGCCGTTTACATAACTTCCCCACTTCTTCCAAGTTGTTCCGCGGATCGACATCAAGGTATAAACCAGGTAAATCCACCAGCGCACTAGCTGCTGCCTCATACTTCCCATGCAGTTGATCGATTCGGGCATTATACTCATCTAGCAGCAATAATCTACCAGGCACTGATGGCAAAGTAAACATTTGCAACATGGCCTTCGTACCAAATCCGTCTCTATAATCCCAACCATCAGAAAACATTAGCCATTCACGTTGAGCTACAAAATCACTTTTATTAATAGATGGAGGTAATTTCTGTAATAATAAATCTGTATATAAAGTGCTTTTAGCTCTTAATTCACCACAATTTAACTGCTCGACTGGATCTTTATTACCAAATCCAATAGCATCAGTTATCTCACAGCACAACTCTTTCGTTAGAATATCTACCATAAATGACCTATTGCTGTCACGATCAAACAGTGCGATAAACGTATGCTGGTTAGCATAACTAATGAAGTGTTCAATTCCTAATTCTTCTAGACATTCTGATGCCACAATTGTATGTCCATAGCAATTAGCAACTTCATCTTTAGCAATATTATCAGCATTAAGCGGACTTGAAGAGTGGCTTGTAGCCCTAAAATCAATAGTATTACGAACAATCTCTGCAACGCACTCAGCTACTTCTGCTATATCATCAAACGTTTTTGATGAACTTTCGTACATACTTTTTACGTTGCAAAATTCCCTAGATCCTAATAAGAATTCTCTACTAGACCCCTCTTTTTCTGCCATACTACTTTTTGGCGTTAATAACTGAGATGATAAATATCGCTCATCCATAAATACACTACAATCGTTCTGGCGCTACAATTCCTAAAATAGCTAGTCCAGCCTTAAGGATGTCAGCGTAAACTGACACTATTCCTATGCGGTGCGCTTCTTTGTCGCTGCCGACGACTTGGTTTTTCTCGTAGTAACGATTGAACTCCTGCGCCAGCTCAAACAGGTAGGCACAAACATGATGCGGTTCCAGACTTTCAGTAGCTCGGTTAACCGCCTCCGCGTATTCGCTCATTTTCCTGACCAGCAGCCGATCTTCATCAAACAATTCTGTCGGGAAAGCAACTGTCTGCTCAGACTTTGCCAAAATACCCCGCGCCCGAGCGTGCGCGTATTGCAGATAACTACCGGTGTTACCTGTTAGACTCACCGCATCATTGATATCAAACACCACGTCGCTACCAATTTTCACTTTCAGGAATTGATAGCGCAGCGCACCTGCCACCACCGCGTCGGTTGGTTCGCCGCCAGCTTGGGTGATAGCTTTCTTGAACTCGTTGAATAACCAATCGATAGTAATGACGTCACCAGTACGCGAGCTCATCTTGCCGGTTGTTAGCTTGACGAGGCCAGTCGCATAATTAAACAATTTACCCTTCAATTCTGGAATTGCGAGTTCGCTAGCGGCAATCACCCCGCGGAAATACGCCGCCTGCTCTTCGCCATTGACCGTAATTGACAAATCCAAGTTTGGATAATCTTGATGCTTCAGCTGAATTAGCCCCATGTCGTGCGCGCCGTACAAACCGTTGCCGTGCGAACCAATGAATACGTTATCAAACGCACCATATTGGCTGCCTTTGAAGATGTACGCACCATCTGATTTGGTAAAGACTTCTGGGGTTTTTTCTTTGATCAAGGCCTTGCCCGGCACTTCAGTTTCACTCTCGACATAGCGCCGTTCAATCGGCACATTGCCTAGCCGCGCCACATTGGCGTCAATTTCATCAAAACTCCAAGCTTTACAAATCTCGTACACCTGCTTATATAGCGGATCGTCCAGTATAAACGATTGCTTGGCCAACTCATCAATTTCTGCCCGCGCCTCTGGTGATTCCTTGGCTGCCCGTGCCCCTTCAACATACATACGGCTCATAAATTCGTTGCGCTTATCAGCCGAAATAGCATCTAGTTTGCTGACATCGCCGTCAATTTCGCGAAGAATCGCCCACATACTCTTGCCGACATGTGTGCCGACGTCGCCGTGGTAACTGACTCTGTGTACTGACGCACCATCTACCGCCAGCAAATTCGCCATAGTGTCCGCCAAAATCGCATTCAGCGCATGGCCAATGTGCATGGCCTTAAACGGATTTGGGCAATTGGTTTCAATAACGACCGTCTTTCCTGCACGATTAGTCGCTGGCCGCACTTTCAGCGATTCCAACACCGCTTGGTCGCTTAATTTCACATTGATGAAGCCTGGCCCAGCTACACTGACCTCGCTAAACTCCTGGCGGCCGCGCAGCTCCTCGGCGATCGCCTCGGCAATCTCACGCGGATTTTTACCCAAGGGTTTTGCTAGTTGTAGCGCCACATTCGTCGCAAAGTCACCAAATTTTGAATCAGGGCGCGTTAACTGCACTGATACTTCTTGATCAAAAAGTTGCTTCACCGCCTGATAAATAATCTGTTCCATAAACTACAGTATACAACAGAGGTAGATTATTATCTAGCTAAAACAACTACCTACACCGCTTTGTCAAGTTCTTCCAACTCCAAACTCAGCTTCGTCGCCGAACTTGGGCTGGCGCCTTTCACGTGTTGCAATACGTACGCTAGCGCCGACATATCATCTCGGCTTAATACACTTTCCGTGAGTCCATGAATATCTTTCTCTTCAGCCATTTTATTCCTTTTTGTTTTAATTTTTATACAGTAAAATGATATCACATTATTTTTAATTTGTCAATGAGGTGTATGTAAGTCAAGCCAGTTTACTTTTTAGACAACTAACGATTACCTTTGCTGACTATCTCCTCAAATACCCCATGATTCGCCAAATCATCTCTAATCATACGTCGCATAGCTCTCTTTGTCTCCGGGCTGGCTTTTCTATAAGAATGGCTAATTACGTCAGACCAATCGTCTCCAGTCTCACCAATATCAATTTTTAGTTTATGATCCTTCAATACGGCCGCAGATGGTCCACCAGAAAAATCCTCCGCCTTATCACTTGAAACAGATATTGGTAAAATCTCAACTCCAGCTGCTGCAGCAACATGCACTGCCGCAGAACCAATCTTACGATGCTCCACTGATTCATGGTCTGAAAATCCTGCCATAACCAATATTTCACCGTTCTTAACTCTTTCAACAACCTCTTTATAATCATCTTCAGAAAAGGGAACTGGTTTTTTATTTTTTCGATCTATCCATTTATACGGTACACGAATAAAGTTTTTTATTCCCGTTAGGATGTACTGGATAGGCTCCGCATTGAATCCACCGACATCTTTTTTCATCCAATCACTATTGGTCGAAGCTATCCCTATAGCAGTCTTGCCCATCAAGGAAGCCAGATAGCTAGCAGTAGGCACATCAAGTCCAGACTCGTGTGACGTCACCACTACCAACCCTCTATTATTCTCCTTAGCTCTTTCTACTGCCTCAATTAGATTATCTTCACCAGATATATCAACTTCACCGCGGCCGTGCATTACGCCCATCAAAGCCGCAAGCCCAAGGCGCAATCGAAGACCCGCCTTTTGCCAACCCAGTTCCTTACCAGCAGCTTTAATTCTCTCTACTACAGGATGTCCAGATAAAAACGTTTTTTCAGATGACTCCATAACCCCGTTATTATACAATAAATATCTCTATATTGTCAATAATAGGCATTTCTTAGAGGTATCTTACTCGCAACCGTCGCAGATAGTCAAACTTGCCGGATCAATTGGCGCAGCAACAGTACCATTTGCCTTTGCTTGATCGTCGGCCACATCTTGAGCAGCTTTCAAGGCAGCATCAATAGCGCTCAATTTCTCTTCCAGTGTCATATCATCAGTAATAATTTGACTTGCGTTCATTTTCATTTTCCCCTATATTTAGTAGTTACTTAACTAATTGTACGCTAGCTATAGTGCTTATGCAATAAAATGTAGCCAATTTCCTGTTGTGGTTTTTTCATCAAGTTTGCCGATTGGTGCAACATATAATTGCGGATTCTGACAGCGTGGCATAAAGCTAGGCAATTTCTTCCTATAGGCCGCCATAGCCGCTTCTTTTTCAGATTCTGACAATTCAGTTACATTAGTTGTTAAGAAAACTGCCCGCTTTTTATCATCCCAAACCACAAACTCTGCCTTGCCGCTGCGAAATGCGTTTACTGAATGTCGCGCAGTCGGCTCTGATATCCAAATTATTGAATCGTCTAGTCGAGCAAAATGTAGTGGCGTCACCAGTGGCGTCCTATCAGCATTAACAGTAGCCAGGGCGCCAACTTCAACAGTATCTAATATTTCTTTTGCCAGTTCGTTCATAAAATTATATCCTTATTACTTCGTGGTATTAACTTCGTAGCTAGTATTTGTACTTTCAAAGAAGTTTACCAATTCCAACGTGTCATTAGCGGCTGCCATCCATTTAGCTGGATTTGGCACATTATACTCTGGCTCAAAGCCCAATTCTTGCAAACGACGGTCCGTCATATGCATGACATATTGATTGACATAATCAGCGTTCAAGCCCAAAATTCCCTTTGGTAGCATGTCTTTGTTATAAGCTTTTTCAAGCTCTACCGCCTGCAAAATCAAGCCACGAATCTCTTCAGCAAATTCCTGTGTCTGCAACTCTGGGTTTTCATCCAAAATGGTTAGAAGTAAATTAATGCCAAACGTCAGGTGAAGATTTTCGTCGCGGGTAATCCAGTCAAGGAGCGAGCCAACATTACGTAGCAGATTACGCTGGCGGAAGCTCATGCCGACCATAAAGCCTGAATAAAACCAGATACCTTCCAGGACGATGTTGTACGCCACCAATGACCTAACAAAATCTTTTTTGCCTTCCAATGAGTAAATATCCAAGTTTGGATCAAGCATCACATCCAGGTGCTTATTCTGGAAATCTGCCTTGTCGGCCAGCGATTTTTTGCCAAAGCCCGCTGCGTAAATCTCCTCACGATCAAACGGAAAGGTTTCGATGATGTATTCAAAGGTCATGAAGTGGTTAGCTTCTTCCCACATCTGTTTTGATAGATATAATTGAGCTTCCGCCGCGTTGACATATGGATAAATACCGAATGCCAACGACTTATTGATTAACAATTCATTTGGATTCAAGTAGCTAATCACTGTTTTTAAAGCATGCTTTTCATCATCTGACAATTTTTCAAAATCCGCCAAGTCCTGGACTAATTGAACTTCATTTGGAAACCACGTATTGGCCACTGCTTGATTGTAAAGGTCGTACGCCCAAGGGTAGCGAATTGGGTGAAGCGACAATCCATCACGCAGACCTGAACCTAAAATACCCATTTTTATATCCTCCTTATTTATTAATTTTCGCGAATCCAAACCCGCGCACTTTACTATTGGTGCGAACTTTTTGTTCGGCAACTTTATCAACTGAAACTGTCGTCTGCTCCGACTGATGACGTGGCTTAACGTGCAAGTAATATGTCGTCTTTAGTCCACGCTTCCAAGCTTCTGAATAAATCTTCACATATTCATCAATATCACGCGTCTCCAGATACATATTTCGAGAAATCGCCTGGTCAACCCATTTTTGAGCCCTAGCCGCCACCTCAATAAACGCGTACGGACTAAGCTGAAAACTTGTTTTATAAACATCCTTGATATTCTGAGGAATGCCGTCAATGTCTTGAATATCACCTTGCGCCGCAAAAATCTCATCCTTCAAATTGTCCCACAAATCAAGCTTCTTCAAATCGTGAACTAAATTATGATTCACTTCCAAAAACTTACCGTTCAAAGTCGAGCGGCTGAAAATCTGCGCAAACTGCGGGTCAATTCCAGGAGTCGTTCCTGCCACATGTCCAATATTAGCCGTCGGCGCAATCGCCATCAACGTCGCATTACGCATGCCCTTCTTTACCTTCTTGCGCAGACCATCCCAGTCAAGTCGCATCTTTTGATCTATTTTTACCTTAACGCCACGATCTTTAGACAACTTATCAACCGTATCAATCGGCAGCAATCCCTTACTCCAACCACTGCCAGCAAACGTTGGATAACTACCCAACTCCGCCGCCAAATCAGCCGACTGGTCAATGGCGTGATAACTGATAAATTCCGTCAATTGATCAACCAAATCATACGCTTCTTTTGATTCATAGCAATAGCCCAACTTTTCCAACACGTCAGAAAAGCCCATCATACCCAAACCAATTGCTCGAGTTTGCTGGTTAGAGTGCATTGCTTCTGGAATTGGCGTTTGAGTAATATCACACAAATTGTCCAATTGTCGCACCGCCGCACGAGCCGCCTCTTTCAATCGATCCCAGTCCCAAGTTTTATTCTCGTTCAGAAATGCCGATAAATTGATGCTTATCAAATTACAGGTTGCAATATTATTCTTATCTTGCGGCAAGGTAATCTCCGTACAAAGATTGCTCAGATGAATTGTGCCAGTATTATTATTCAGCGCCCGCACGTTAATTGTATCTTTCCAAGTCAACCACGGATGCGATGTTGCTTGTAGGCTGGTCAAAATGCGCTTAAATTGCTGACGAGCCGATACCTTATCAAACGTACGCAATTTCCCAGCTTCCGCCATCTTTACATATTCTTTATATCGTGCCGAGAAATCTTCACCATATAATTCCGTCAAGTCTGAAGTTTCCGCAGGATCAAACAAATACCAATCTTGGTCTTTCTCTACTCGCTTCATAAATTCATCAGAGATAAAGACTGCCGTATTAGCAAACCTGGTTCTTAGATATGGATCACCAGAGTTTTGACGAAGGTCAACAAATTGATCAAAATTCAAATGCCAGTTCTCTATGTAAATCGCAGCCGCGCCAGCTTTTTTACCTTTACGAGAAACCGCAAACAGCGCTGTATCAATCATCTTCATAAACGGAATCGGACCGGTTGATTCGGTGTTGGTGGTTTTAACCGGACTGCCCGCTGCCCGCAACTTCGTAAAACCAATACCAATACCACCAGTACCTTTGGCAATCCACATCGTGTCACGCACAGCCTTAGCAATTGATTCCATATCGTCATCAACGTTAAGCAAGAAACAGTTACTAAGCTGCGGGAAGGAGCCGCCAGCATTAACTCGTGTTGAACCGCCCGGAACATACTCCAGATTACTCATGTGATTGTAAAACTCTATCGCTGCAGCAGTCGGATCAGCTTCATTATAACTAAGCCCCATAGCGATGCGCATATGAGTGAATTGTGGCGTTTCAATTGGCAAACCATTCTGCCTACGAAGAGCATAACGATTTTTATTGGTCACCACACCCAAATATTTACTTAAATCATCTCTTGCTGGGTCAAGTTCCGCTGCCAACTTTTTCAAATTAAACCGGCCATCTGCCATTCGCTTATCTAACAGTCCGTCTTTAACCGCGGCCTTAATAAACTTGGGAAATTCACGAGCATGAAGCTTCTTTAATTCTGCTGCTGTTTCATAATCGCCTAGAATCTGCTTGTAGACCGTTTTAAGCAGTAAACGTGCCGCTATCTTATCATAATCTGGATCATCCTTAACATTCTGTAAAACCGTCTGAATCACTGCCTCATCTAACTGTTCAGTGGTAATCCCGTCAAATAAGGTCAATTGTAATTCGGTCGCCACCTGAACAACTTTAGAAATTTGATCCGGCAAACCATCACAAGCTTTCAAAATAGCTGTGTTAATTTTATTAGCATCAAACGGCTCTTTTGTGCCATCACGCTTAATCACGTTAATTTCTTTCACATCCCCTCCTTAATTTACCTCGCCAAAACAAACCACCAGCACCTCATCTGGTAGCCCATCTTAATAGCTTGTGTTTTTGTTTATTTATGGGCTCGCTATACATATAGCGTACAATACTAACTATAGCCGCTATATCTAGTGTTTTTCAATACATTTGGTAAATTTTACAACCTATTTTTGCTATAATCAGATACGGTATGAAATTTGCCTCAATGCGCGACGCCACTTATTTTTTGGACGAGTTAATCGCCCATCCGCCCGAAAAACATAATCGGCTGGTATATGTAGCGCATATTTTGGAAACCCTTGGTAGTCCGCAAAATCAAATTCCCGCCATCCACATCGCTGGCACCTCCGGCAAGGGTTCGACTGCTTATTATGCTACCAGTTTACTGAACCGGGCTGGCTATACTACCAGTACATTAGTGTCGCCGCATATCGCCAGCGTCGCCGAGCGCTCGCTAATCAACGGGCAGCCGCTACATGAACAAGAATATTTGCATTATTTTCAAGCGTTTGCCAACCTTTGCGTAGCACACAACCTGCATCCATCCTATTTTGAATTTTTGACGATTTTTAGTTTTTGGCTATTTAAGGAAATAGGTGTTGATTATATCATAATTGAGGTTGGGATTGGCGGTCGGCTGGACACGACCAACGTGATTTCCCGTTCACCAACTGTACGCGTCATCACTGATATCGGACTAGACCATACGGAATTATTAGGCAATACTCTGACAGAAATCACCCAAGAAAAAGCTGGCATTATCCATCAAAGCGATTCAGTCGTGATGAACCGACAAGCTTCTGAGATTGAAACGATTATTCGGCAACATGCAGAGTCACAGCACTCACAGTTCTCTATTGCTTTGCCAATTATTGACGATTTTCTGAAAATACTGCCGGATTTTCAGCAGCGGAATTGGACATTGGCGTACCGCGCCGTTGAAAAGCTGCTGGCACTAAATAAAAAGCCGCCTCTGTCAAAAGAGGTTCTGGAAAAATCCGTGCATATCACTATTCCCGGACGGCTAGAGAAGCGCAATGTTGATGGAGTTAACATCATATTTGATGTTGCGCATAATCCCCAGAAAATCCGCGCCTTGATTGATTCATTACGTAAATTGTATCCGGATAAAAAGCCTGTTTTCGTAGTAGCATTCGGGCAGAATAAGCAGTTGTCGTTGGCGAAATCACTCGCCATGATTGATAACTTGGCACAGCTGACTTACGCCACCACGTTCAGCGCCGATTACGGTAAAAACCACCGCAACGTACCGCCAGAAGCCATCCGCCGTGTTATGAAATCTGCAGTCGAGATTGAATACAATCCAGACAGAGCTCTCACAAAAGCCATCGAGAAAGCCCAGCAGCTTGATACGTACGTCGTTGTTGCTGGGTCGTTTTATTTGGTGAGTGAATTTGCGGCAAGGTAGATCATTATAATGTTCGTATATTTTCATAATACCCTCTCAAATATCTCTTGGCGGGACACGACGGTCTGGAACTTTACAGGGGCGACGAGATGACTTCGCCAGCGCCATTCCGAGACGCAAATATATTTGCCTTTCCTCTCGCTTGATACCATTATAACAGATTAGGACAAGACAAACGAGACACTATAGGAAGTTCACTGTCTCATTTCAGCTACACTGACCAAAATCAGCCTAGCGCGGGAAATGAATTGACTTTGTCTATCGATAGGTATATAGTAGGGTTATGTTCGTGAGGTGACCGCGGACATGACCCACGCAATTCTGCATCGAGATCAGAAAAAGGCTGACAATCCCATAGAGGACAAGAAATAAAGCCGATCGTGAGGAATTGATTACAGAAATAGAGCATTTTATGCTTTTTAGAGATGTCTGTAATTAGTTTTTTGTGATTGGCTTTTTTGATTGATTAAAAAAGCACGACCAAAGACTTGTGGTTATTGAATTATTAATAGCCACCAAGAAAGGAGGGTTCTTATGAACTTTCAAATAGTCGCAGTACTGCCAAGTACCGACAGAGCGTGCGATCAGAGTATCACGCACTACCAAATACTACATCTGGATAGCTTCAATTTAGCTACCCTATCAAAAGAGCAAGTAGTGGCAATGATTGAAAACGGCACAAAAGTTTGTGTCGCCAACGCTGTCGGCAAACAAATTCCTTGTGCCGTCAACTCCAAGAATCTCATTGACGGCACTACGGAGAAATGGGTTCAAGGAAAAGAAAACGAGGAATGGACGGACGACATCCTTGCGCTCCCGCACCTTCAGGATATAAATGGAGCGAACAAAACTAGCCGGTTCATCGCCAGGAGGACTCAAAATGCCTAACCAAAATCAGTCTATCGTGCGGGTTGCTATCAGCGACCTAAATCCAGCTCACTATAACCCGAGAAAGTGGTCAGAAGAAGCAACAAAACAACTCACCGAAAGTATTCAAAAATTTGGGCTAGTAGATCCAATTCTGGCAAACTCGGCAAAAAATCGCAAAAATGTAGTAATCGGCGGACACTTCAGATTAAAAGTTGCTAAAAATCTAGGATATAAAACAGTCCCCGTTCTTTACGTGGATATTCCAGATGAGAATCGGGAGCGTGAACTAAATATTCGCCTAAATAAAAACCTTGGAGACTGGGATTATGATCTGCTTGCCGAGTTTGATGAATCGCTTCTTTCGGATATTGGATTCTTGAGTGAGGATCTGGACGACATATTTAATGACGCTGACAGCACCGAAAACGACAGTTTCAACCTAAGTAAAGAGCTGAATAAACTCGGTATTCAAGATATCACTGCTCGCAAGGGCGATATCTACCAGCTCGGCGATTCACGTTTGATGGTCGGCGACAGCACTGTAGAAAGTGATTTTGACAAGCTTATGAACAAAGAGCGAGCAGACATGTGTCTGACAGACCCGCCCTACATCTTAGACTACCTTCACGCCAAGCGAGCCGGCAAACCGGTGACTGGTTTTGGTTCAAAACGCAACCGTAGATATCTTGAAACCGAGTCGCTGCCGGATAACTTCACCGAGTTATGGATGGCAAATGTTAAAAAGCACTCTAGTCCTGATTTCTCGATTATTTGCTACGAAAATTGGAAAAATATGCGAATTATTTGGAATGAAATGGAAAAGCACTGGAGCGTAAAAAACATGATTATTTGGCATTTACCAAATCGTCATCAGGGGTATACTAGCAAAAACAAATTCTTCAGCAAGTACGATATTGCTATGGTCGGCGGTAGCGGCGAAGTGCCCTATAACACCGATAGCGAAGAAGAGTCGTTCCAAGAGACATACGAGACCGCCTTGTATGGTATTTCTGGCAAGGCATATTGGGAGGGTTATCAGCATGGCAAAAAAGCCACGTTGCAACCGACAGACTTTATCGAGTTTCAAGCCAGTGACGAAAAACACTCGGGGCAAGGCGTGATATTTGGCACTAAACCGCTTGAAATTCTAATTCCATACATCAAGTTTTTGACCAAACGCGGCGATTTGGTAGTCGAGCCATTCTGCGGCTCGGGGTCAACCCTCATCGCCTCGGTAAAAATTGGTAGGCGATGTTTTATTATGGAAAAATCACCAGTATATGCCGAAGTTGCGCTAGCCCGCTGGGAAAAAGAAACGGGATTAACGAGAAAGCTCATCCACAGAGAAGACAACGCCCCTGAGGTCAATCTCGAGGAACTTATTGAGGCAAAACATGAGTAGAAATATTGATAAGGATAAGAAAGCGATTCTGAATAGGCTTTCCAAAATGCCCATTGTCGAGATTGCTTGTAAGCAAGTAGGTATTCCTCGGAGTACCTACTATCGCTGGAGAAAGGCTGATAAAAATTTTGCTAATGCTTGCGACGAGGCAGTTGAGCGTAGTGCTGATGTTGTCAACGACATCGCTGAGAGCCAGCTTATAGCCGCTATCAAAAACAAGGATATGCGAGCTATTACATTTTGGCTAAAACATCGCCATGCCGCATATCGCAACAAGCTCGAATTGTCTGGAAAAGTTGAGACGAAACATGAACTGCTGCCCGCTGAAATGCTCGAGAGGCTTGACTCATATAGACGCGCTGGTCTTATTGAGCTTGAGGAGGATGCGCATGAATAATGATTCGAAGCACCTCGTTGCAGTACTCTTAAAAGATGTAGAAGCTAGAGTTGAATTAGTTACCAGTAGTCATTATTGGTTCTTTGCGACCTACTTTCCTGACTACTTGCAGCACCGATCGGCAGATTTTCAGCGTGAAATGTTTGAGATTAGCGAGCGAAGTGATTTGTCGCTCGCTGTCATCATGGCATTTCGCGGTTCGGCTAAATCAACCATCATGACGATGAGCTACCCTATTTGGGCAATAATGGGAAAACAGCAAAAGAAATTTGTTATTATCGCTAGCCAAACCCAGCAGCAGGCTCGTAATCACTTATTAAACATTCGTCGTGAACTTGAAAGCAACAACCTCCTAAAAAGCGATCTTGGACCATTCACCGAGGCGACCGACGAATGGGGTCAAATGGCACTGTATATTCCAAAGTATGATGCTCGTATCTTGGCTGTGTCCGCCGAACAAGGCGTTCGCGGTGTTCGTAATGGCGCCCATCGCCCTGATTTAATCATTGCCGATGACGTTGAAGATATCAATTCCACCAGAACCAAAGAAAGTCGAGATAAGACCTTCAATTGGTGGTCTGGCGAGCTGGTTCCTGCCGGCGATGTCGGCAGCCGCCAGATCGTTATTGGAAACTTACTGCACGAAGACTCGCTGCTGATGCGCCTTAAAACAAAGATTGAGAACAATGAAATTGATGGTAATTTCTACAGCTGGCCAATTGTTGACGACAACGGTAATATTCTGTGGACTGGCAAATTTCCGGACGAGAAAGCTATCAAGAAGGAAAAGCGTAAAATCGGCAATCGTATCGCGTGGGAGCGTGAATACATGCTCCATCTTGTGCCTGATGATGATCAGATTATCGAAAGAGGCATGATTCACTATTACGACGAACTTCCCATTGCACTCCAAGGTCAGTACAATGACCTGATTATTGGCGTTGACCTTGCTATTTCTGAAAGCAACAAAGCCGACTACACTACTATGATACCCCTCAGCATCCTTGGTCGGGGCGACGAACAGCGCATATATGTCATGCCGAATATAACCAACAAGCGCATATCCTTTCCTGATACAATTGATCGCCTGCGAGAGTTAAACCGCTTCTATTGCTACCCAAAGTTCTATATCGAACAGACGGCATATCAGGCTGCCGTAGTGCAACAACTAAAGACCGAGGGTTTTGATGTGATTGGTGTTTCACCGCACTCAGACAAGCGTTCTCGACTCAATATGATAGCCGACAAAATTCAACGAGGCGTTATTCTGTTTCCGCGTACGGGAGCCGAGGATCTTATTACGCAACTTGTAGGGTTTGGTATCGAAAAACACGACGACCTTGTCGATGCACTAACAACCACCGTACTAACGTTCGCAGTCAGTGAATCAGAAACGAGTTATGTTCGGGTCGGCACATGGGAAGATGCCGGTATTGCCAATCCATTCAGGCGCACAATAGCGCCCAGAGGTAGGGATTATTGGAATCGTCGACTTGATGACTGGAATGAGGCGACATCGGGATTTTGGGATTAGTTTACGCCTGTTACTAGCTAGCTTTTACCCCGCAAAGGCGATATAATGATAATGTCTAGGTTTTAGAAAGTATTGTTCAATACTTTGTAGTTCATGCCAAGAAATCGGCAGCTACGTAAAAAAGGACGGCATGAACGATGCTTTCTGGAACCTAGACAGCTCAGCGTGGCTGTCGTTTTGTATATAGCCCCTGAGTAGAAAGGAGCTATATGTCACTAATCATCTCGGAAAACGGTCAAAACGCAGAACGCCTTAGTCCAAGCGGTTTTGATCAAGAGAACTATCTGCAGCAATATATTTATAAGAATCCTGACGCTGTACCAGTTTATGAGATTGACGAAGATATCCGTCTGCTTATACTTGCTCGTGAATTCAATACGCAAAGTGGTCCTATTGATGCGCTTGGTGTCGATCAAAACGGCGATATCTACCTTATTGAAACTAAATTATACAAGAATCCAGATAAGCGCACGGTAGTCGCTCAAGTTCTCGACTATGGCGCGTCTCTTTGGAGTAGCTCGCTTGATTTCACTAACTTCTTGCTTCAGCTGGACAAACATGTGCAGTCTCAGTTTGATATGACCACTACCGAAAAGCTGCAAGATTTCTTCGAGCTAGAGGACGAAGATGTCGACCTACTCGTAAATAATATTCAAAAGAACCTGAATGGCGGCATGTTCAAATTCATCGTGCTGATGGATAATCTTCATAAACATCTCAAAGACCTCATCGCATTTCTGAACTCCAATAGCCAATTTGACACATACGCGGTTGAACTTGAATACTACAAACACAACCAGTTCGAAATTATTATACCGAGAATGTTTGGTACTGAGATCAAAAAAGACGTGGTTTCAAGCAAATCCAGCTCTAACTCTAGGCGCAAGTGGGACAACGCAAGCTACTGGCAAGAAGTTAATAATAAACTGGACGATAATAAGATACAGGCACTGCAAAAATTATACGACTGGTCAATAAATAATGCTGATGAAGTAGCCTGGGGTACTGGTGTGGTTCGCGGTTCGTTTAACCCTAGGTTTAAGCACATATCACCAATATCCTTTACCTCCATGTTCTCGGATGGTTCGGTGCAAGTTAGTTACGGTTATTGCCAGAAGACATTGAATTACGCAAGCGACTACGCGATACGTTAGCAAAGCATATAACAGTACCAGGAGTAACCGACCTAGCTGACAACGGCTTGGTAGGCTGGGCATACATACCGCCTGAGTATATAGAAAAGCACGTAGACGAAGTAATCGCTGGGTTATCTGAATTTGTGGAGGTTAAATCATGATTAGCAAGCTACAACTCAAAGCATTTTATGAATCGCACAAAGATGAGTACTATAGAAGCCGTAGTAGCGGCGACAAAAACCAATGGGACGAAGCCTACAAATGGGACATATTCCCAAAGCTTAACGAAATTCTATCTCAATATAAAACTATTACCGCCGATAATCTACCAGAAATAGTAAAAGCCCTCAAAAAACATAATCCTCAGCAAGGCTCGTTCGCTCATTGGACTGAAATCGATAATCTTAATATCCTAACTCGTCATCGGAACGGTTGGCAGGTTGTTGCGCCGCTATGGGAGGCAACGCCCGAAACGGTTGAAAGCGCAATCGAAAATATCGATACCGTTGGTGATTTTCTAATACAGCATAGGTTTGGAAACGCAATGTACGGTTATATGCTAGCCGCGAGAGACTGTGGTAATTTTGCTATCTACCACACTAATCTCGTGAGGCTGCTAATAGAAATCGGTGCCGACGACAAACCTAAAACTAAGGGCGAAAGCTATAGATTACTAAACGATTCATCGCTATACCTTGGCGAGCTCATGCAAGCGGATGGACTTACGACAAATCTCGAACAAAGAGCTCTCAACGGTCATGATTTTCTATGGGTCATGCAAAGTGTTAGATAAGTAACATATTGATTCCTCGCTCGCCAACCAGCTATTCGTTCTGTATAATTAAAGTATGGCTACAGTATTGGAAATTAACGAGGAATATTTTGGAGAAGATAAAAGCAAAACCTATCTTAAGGATGATTTTACTAAAGTGCTTCTCGCCGCCATTCAACGCGACGTAATACTTTATGTTATAAAGGAAGCGTCAAAAGCTCGCCACGACAAGGAAAAATGTGAAGGTGGCGTAGCTTATGGTGACTTTGACCCAGATAATGCAGGGCTTTTGCTTGATATATTTGAAAATTATGAAAAAGGCTTCATGATTGATGTTCGCCAATTACTGACAGGAAAAGAAGCTGGTGCGGGTGGAAAGTTTATCAAAGATGTTCAAGGTCTCACTACGGATAACTTTATAGATTTCTACAAAAACAGTGCCAGCATGCCTCCTTTACTGCTGCCTAACTATTTGAATGATCACAGTAAAGATAAACCCGTAGACGCTGTGAAGTTTATAGACAGTAATCGCACGAAAATAGATAAAAAGGTCAATAGCCTGATTACAAAAGCCCAACAATTTCAGAGTAAGGGATACTTTAAAAGTATAGTTTATGACTACCAAGCATTAGAGTTTCACAAGGACAAGCAACCTACGAAATATAATGTCCGCAAAGAAGCTACAGATTTTCCACTTGCAGGTGGAGAGAAGACTATTAAAAGCCGTATATCCGAGGTCGACATTAAAACTATAGCTGAGTGCTTGAATGATTTTGCTGAAATTGTCATGCTCTACCAAGAATTGGTTGTTAAAAACACGAGCTTTTTAAATCCAAACTGGTCACTAAAGGCGTATATCGAAAGAACTTTTGCCTTATTTAATAAAGAAGTTTCTACAGATGTTAAGAAACAGGCTATTCAAAACATCTCCACACATTTACATGAGTCTCTGGACGTCGTTGGTTGGAATCGTAAAATTAACTAAAAATAAGCCCAAAAAGCCTAGACTTTTCGCACCCCCAGCGGTACTTTGTACTTGATGTATAATCAGATGACAAATACCGCACCGCGCGTCCTTCCAACCGAAAAGGACGGAGCAATTGTTCAGTCTAAACCAAAAAGCTCTTCATCAATTCGTTATGTATTGTATGCTCGAAAATCTAGCGAAGACGATGAACGACAAGCCTTGAGTATTGATTCGCAAATTAAAGAAATGCTTTCCGCAGCTAAAAACCAAGGCATAATTGTAGCTGCAACACGCACCGAGAGCCATTCTGCCAAACACTCGGGTCAAAGACCAGTATTTAACCAGCTTATCAAAGACATTCAAACTGGACTGTTTGATGGCATTTTGACATGGGCTACCGACCGCATAAGTCGTAATGCTGGCGATTTAGGGTCAATCGTAGACCTTATAGATAGTGGTAAATTGCGTGAAATCCGTACTCACGGACAAACGTTTACAAACACACCGAATGACAAATTCTTACTAATGATTTTTGGGTCGCAAGCCAAGTTAGAAAATGACAACCGCGGTATCAACGTAAAACGCGGCATGAAAACCAAATGTGAGATGGGTTTTCGGCCAAATATGACACCAATTGGTTATATCAATGACCATTATTCGGGTAAAGGTATGAAGCGAGTATTTGTAGACAAAAAACGTGAGCCATACATAGTAGAAGCGTTTGAGCGAGTTGCAAATGGTGCGAGTGGTCGAGATATCTACAACTGGTTCAAGGACGTTGGCATGACGACTCGTAAAGGCAAAACGATCACGCTTAGCATGGTATATAAAATGCTTAATAACACATACTACTGCGGACTGTTTGAATTCCCAATTGGTTCTGGAAAATGGTACAAAGGTTCGTATAAACCGATAATTTCTCGAGAACTATTCGATAAAGTACAAGAAAAAATGCAAGTTACACCTAAAAGTAGACCTGGCACGAAAGAATTTGATTACACAAAATTGAATTTCCTACGCTGCGGTAGTTGCGGGTCTGGCATTACTGCTCAAGAGAAGTTTAAGAAAACGCAAAAGTATGGCGTCCGGCGATACGTATATTATCATTGCACACAAAGCCGAAATTATGACTGCAAAGAGTCATATTTACGCGAAGAGAAACTGGCCGAAGAATTCGCAAAACTATTCGCAGACATCACTCCAAATGAAGTTCGTGCGAAAGCAGATTTACGGACTGAATTTGATAAATTCGTACGCCTCAGCGTAGCTATCAGGGGGAATAATGATAACCCCGAAGATGTAAATATGGGCGGATTCGCTGAATATATATTCAGCAGCGGCACAAAGCTGGAAAAGCGAGCTTTGCTGGATTGCCTGAACCAGACTCTATATCTAAAAAACAAAACTGTAGTGACGGAGTTATAAATTACAGGCATATCAGGTGGGCGGAGTTGTTTTTAGTTACAAAAGTTCCACAGTTTTTGTGGTGTTCATCTGGAAAAATTGGGTTTCGGAGGGTTAGGATTCGAACTTTTTTCATGCGCCCAGAAGCAACAAAAAAGCCCCCAACAGGGGCAAATTTGTCATTTCGAGCCTGAAAGGCTTTGGAAAAAGTTCCAATTTCTTTCTGGCGGAAGGAGAGGGATTCGAACCCTCGAACAGATTGCTCCGTTACACGCGTTCCAGGCGTGCCAGTTCAACCACTCCTGCACCCTTCCTTGTTGATAATTATACCACAATTTTATTATCACTTATGGTTGCACTTATCAATACCTATTCTTATAATAAAGAAAAGATGAAAGAAGCAATTCCACCACGCATTAGGCTTGTTAATGTCACCAAAAAATTTGGCTTTGGCGATGCTGAAATTCGCGCCTTAGATAACGTTAATTTAACCGTTAAAAAAGGTGAGTTTATTGCTATTATGGGCCCAAGCGGCTGCGGCAAGACCACCCTCTTAAATACCCTCGGTCTATTAGACCAGCCATCCGAAGGAGAATACTATCTAGATGACGTTGCCGTAGATAATCTAAACTCACGACGCCGCGCTAAAATTCGCTCCAAGCATATTGGCTTTGTTTTTCAGAATTTTAATCTAATTCCTCGCCTAACCGTAATTGAAAACGTAGCACTACCCTTAACCTACAAGGGACTCGGAAAAGTTAAACGCTTACAAGAGGCTAGTCGTATTCTAAAAACCTTTCACCTGGGTCAGCGTGAATACTACATGCCACATCAATTATCCGGCGGTCAAGTCCAGCGTGTGGCAATTGCCAGGGCACTAGTTAATAGCCCGTCAATTATCCTAGCTGACGAGCCAACAGGCAACCTTGATAGTAAATCAAGTCACCTTATCATGGAAGAGCTATCAGACCTGCATCGTCGTGGTAATACCATAATTATGGTTACTCATAACCCAGAACTGATCCATTACGCCAGCCGCGTCATCACTATGTTGGATGGTAAAATTGACACTGATGAGCATAAAGAAAAGCGTAAATTTACTAAGAAGCTTATCGAGGATGACGAAAAAGAAGTTAAACCTAGGAATAAAAAATCTTCGACTAAAAAGAAGGCAAAAAAATCATGAAAATATTGATAAGAAATCATTTCGAGAGTGCTACCCAGGCGTTGAAGGCCAATCGTGGACGTACCTTTTTGACAGTCATGGGTGTGACAATTGGTATTGCCAGTATTACCATGGTTCTGTCCTTAACTAGTGGCATTAATCAACTATTCGGTGGCGCCGCTAAACATTCCAGTGAGCCTGTTGCTATAGTTAAGTCTGGCAATAAAAAAGATGTCGCTAATCTACTAACAGAATCAGATAACGCAACCACCGTTAATACTCTGACCGAGAAAGATTCTAAGGATATTAGTAAAATAACCAATACAAAAGCAGCACCTATTGCCTTTCTACATACTGAACTACGCGCCCGTGATGGTAAAATTGATGCTCAAAATGCTACACTAATTGGCAGCACGGAGTCTCTTAAAGATGTTGCTAATCTGCAAATTGCTCATGGAGAATTTATCAACGAAGTAGGCGGAGTTGTAGTTGGTCAACAGCTGTCAATTGATTTATTCGCCACCGAGAAATCTATTGGTAATGTTATTTTTATTCGCAATCAACCCCTAACGGTTGTCGGTGTATTAAAAAATATCGAAAATCCAGTTAGTTACCTGGATATAGATTTTAATAATGCCGCCATTGCACCTCTTTCGGTGGTTAAAAAATTCACACAAGGAACGCCGCAAATTCAGCAAATTGTCATGACCACCAATAGCCATCAAGATCTTGGATCAGCCATAGCATCTACTGATAATATCCTGAAGAAAAACCACGATAGCGACAAAAATTATCGAATTGTTTCTGGTGACGAAATAAATGAAAAGAAATCTAACCTAGCAAAGTTTATCTCAATAATCCTCACAGTTATCGGTATCATCTCTCTATTAATCGGCGGAGTTGGTATTATGAACGTAATGTTAGTCAACGTTGCCGAACGTCAACGAGAAGTTGGCGTTAGACGAGCTGTTGGTGCTACAGGCTGGGACATTATTAACCAATTCTTAATCGAAGCAGCTATCATTGGACTACTAGGCGGTATATTTGGCTACGGATTAGGGATTGCTGGAGTTTATTTAGTAAGCTTATATCTTCCTCTCACGCCATACATATATTGGCAAACAGCCGTCTTATCAATTGGACTTTCGTTGATTATTGGTGTAATTTCTGGCGTCTATCCAGCAGCCCGCGCCACCAAACGAGACCCAATTGAATCACTAAGATATTAACTTAACTCAGCCTTTAACTTTTCAATTAGATGGACTGGTCCCGGATTAACGCCGTTGAGAATTGCCGTATAAATACTAGCCGCATCAGCCAATACCAATCCCCACAATAATTGTTGCATCAGTGTCCTTCCCTGGAGTTCCAGTACGTGCGCTTTTGGTCGCTTGCCACTTAGTAAGCGGTCGCTTAATTCCATCCTCTCTCGAATCCTAGCTCGCTCCAAATTACTACGAATATCAAAGACCGTAAACGGTTTTTCTACTGGATGTGACGACCAGCCAATAAACTCATTATGATTAAATTCTGGATACTGATTAGAGAACGCCAAATTCTTTGCTGATTCATTCCAACTAATTTTCCACTTGTAGGCTAGTGGCCAAGTTAATTCACCACCAAACATAACTAATGTTTTACCAATTGTCATTTTAGCAATCTGCTTAGCTAGATTATTTACCTCTGGTGCTGCAGGCGTCCAATGAGAAATTTCACCTTCCAGCCAGTCAGCACTATCCGCCACCTGATTATATAAATCGCCGTCAATCACCCAAAAATTATGTAATAATTTCAGCAGTCCTCGTAAATGATAAATAGTCGACATGCGTGGCTGAGTGCCCGCTGGAATCTGAACGTACGTAATATTGTCGTTATTTGCTCGTTTAATCAATTCTCCGCCAGTTGACATTACTGCTAAGCAAGATTTTTTATCTAATGCTTGCTGATAACAACTCAATGTTTCTTCGGTATTACCTGAATGACTAACCGCAATAACCAGTGTTTCTTCACCAACAAAACCCGGCAAATCATAGCCCTTTACTACCTCTAGTGGAAGATGCAACCAACCTGCAGTTAATACTCGGACTATATCTGCCGCCAGCGCCGACCCACCCATTCCAGCAATTACAATGTTCTTAAAATCACGTCGCTGATTTGACCCCTCGTGAACTACTACTTCGTAGCGTGCTTGCTCCGGAATATTCAAAACACCACTAAGCACATCTCCTGGATCATACTGTTTTATCACATTTATATCATCTAACATCTTGCACTCCTCAATTCACTCATGCTATAGTATAACATAATAAGCTTAAACAATTTAACATATAAGGTGGGTTATACATGTATTCTCGAGCTAATCAATCAATCAGTGACGACCAGGAATTGGCTAAGGTACTAGCTGGCGTATCACAAGATACAGATAATAATTTACAATTTGAAGAAACAAATAATATAGTTGCTCCAACGGTTAATCCTGCAACTATTTCACCAGATCCCGTTACTGCAGATGAAGATAATAGTCAGCCTGTAGTTGAGCCTTCTGTAAATCCAGCGGTCGTAAATCCAACACCAACGATATCCACGGATTCATCACACCCAACTACAGACCCTACACTTGACAGTATTAAGCAGACTGCTTTAAATGAACTTCGTCCGTTGGTTGATAAGCTTGATGTTTCACCAGAAGAAAAGTTTGATACTTACCTATTATTGTTGCGCTCTACTGATGATAAAAGCCTTATTGCACCAGCACACAATGCGGCTATAGCTATTACCGATGAAGCTCGTCGCGCTCAAGCCTTGCTGGATATCATTAAAGAGATTGATTATCTTTCAAATCCTCGCTAGTTAATCTAGTTAATTCCTCCAATAAAAAATCCCGCTGACTCTGGCGGGATTTTTATTACTAACAGAATGACCTTACATCATCCCCATACCAGGCATACCGCCAGGTGCAGCTGGAGCTTCTGGCTCTGGTACATCGACGACTAGTGCGCCCATGGTTGCTGCAGTTGAAGCGATAGATACCGCGTTCTGCACCGCTTCCTTGGTGACGCGCGCCGGGTCGATGACGCCAGCTTTTTTGACATCCACCAATTCATTTTCGGGTTTCATGACGTTAACGCCAAAGCCGGCCTTGCCCGCTTCGACTTGTGCTAGCAACGCGTCGGCGTTCAAGCCAGCGTTACGCATAATCTGTAGGAACGGCTGCTTTAAGGCGTCCTTTAGAATCTGCCGACCAGCCGCGATACTGTCTGCACCGCTCACTTTCAAGCCGCCAGACAAATTCACCAAGGTTACGCCGCCGCCGGCGACAATTCCCTCGGCCAAGGCTGCCTTGGTCGCTGCCACCGCGTCATCCACGCGGAACTTCTTTTCGTCAATCTCCGTCTCGGTCGCGCCGCCGACTTTAATGACGGCCACCTTGCCGCTCAGGGCAGCTGCTCGCTTGTCGAATTGCTCCTTTTCGTATTCGCTGGAGGCGTTGTCGGACAGCGACTTAATTTCAGTAATTCGCTCCTTAACGCCAGATGGCTTGCCTGCGCCCTCAATGATAGTGGTTTCGTCTTTACCAACAATCACCTTGCGTGCTGAGCCCAAGACCTCCAAACCAGCATTCTCAAACGTCAAACCGTGATCTTCAGAAATCACCGTTGCGCCAGTCAACACCGCGATGTCGCGCAAAATCTCCTTGCGGCGGTCGCCAAAGCTTGGCGCCTTGACTGCCACGGTATTAAATACGCCCTTGAGCTTATTCAGTACCAAGATACTCAGCGCTTCACCTTCAACTTCATCAGCGATCAGCACCACGTCCTTCTTGCCGCTTTGTGCCAATTTCTCCAGCATTGGGAGGAATTCTTGCACGCTAGAAATCTTCTTATCGGTGATCAAAATCGCTGGCTTTTCGTAAACCGCCTCTTGCCGACCAGTGTCGGTAACGAAGAACGGACTGACCCAACCCTTGTCCAAGCTAAAGCCTTCAACAACCTCGGCCTCCAACTCCAAACCTTGGCCAGCCTCAACTGTCACCACGCCGTCTTTGCCAACTTTCTCGATGACATTAGCGATCAATTTACCAATTTCCGCGTCGCCCGCCGAAATGGTCGCCACTTCCGCCACGCGCTCAGATTTACCCTCAATTGGCTCAGCTAATTTGTTCAGCTCTTTGACGATTTCCGCGCCAGCCTGCTCGATACCTTTTCGCAGTTCCATCGGGTTGTGGCCCGCTGCGATCAACCGGTTGGCTTCCTTCAAAATCGAATAGGTCAGCACCGTCACGGTGGTGGTGCCGTCGCCAGCCTGCTTGTTCAAGTTCTTGGCCGCCTGCTTAATCAAATCAGCGCCAACCTTATAACCCAGCGTCTCGTCGTCGTTCTCTGGTAGCTCAATGCCTTCCGCCACTGTCACGCCATCGTGCGTCACGGTTGGCCCGCCAAAACCCTTGGCGATCACCACATTGCGGCCCTTTGGCCCGTAGGTTACCTTAACTGCGTTATATAGCGCTTCAGCACCACCCAACACACGGGCGCGCGCATCATCATCGTAAAAAACTTTTTTTGACATACTAAAAACTCCCCTTTTCTCAAACAACCGTTGCTAAAATATCTTCCTCGCGGACGATCA
>CBDFCQ010000003.1:0-40352 GCA_965246075.1 uncultured Candidatus Saccharibacteria bacterium | reverse complement strand
CTGGAAGTGATTTCAAAAGAAAACGGTTTTTGTTGCATAATCTGTCTGATTATATCATGAAATGTCCTGAGGATTACCGCGCGACAAGCCAACAATGTCACGAACTCTCACTAGATAAAGCACGTCATCTTTAGAATTTCCCAATATCAGCATCGGTTCCCCAAGGCTTAGTGGCAAATCTAAAATATTTGATATTTGCTTAGTCAAATATGACGAGTCTTCAAGTTCTGGATTCCACAACTCCACCTTATCCGCTCGTAAAGTAAACGGTTCAGTCTCTTCGCCAACACCCACTTCTTTTAGAGCAGCGTCATTCCACGACACGACACTCAGTAAGTCACCAGGTAGGCATCGATAGGCCATTACTACACATTCGCCCTTAAACTCCCTCGGTTCACTAATAGTCCTAATGACACCACGGGACTCATCCTCGTATTGCTTTAATATTTCTAATTGTTCCTCCAGGGAAAAATCATAAAAAACCTCGCTACCAAATACCTCACTCACATCCCGAGCAATATCATGCAGTAAATCAACAGCAAGCTCCAAATCCTCCGTGTCACTATTTAAGCTCTCAAATCTTAATAATTTATCACGGCTAGGTACGGCGTATATTTTCCTTGATGAGCCACTTAAATCGTCATGAAGCAATAATTCAAGCACAGCATAAATGGCGCCGTCATACCTGACAAATTTCACTGCATTAAAATAAGCCCTATCACTATCAATGAATTCATACTGCAATTTATTATTTGCACCGCTTGGCGATATAACAAAACCCGAAAGACCAATAGCGTCAAAACCAAGCTCATCAGGCAGTGCTTTACTAAGCGTTTTTATGTGATTACGGACAGTGTTTGAAAAATACGGCTCATCCGTATACTTAAGGTCTGTTGCCAACTGCCAAGCTAATTGTTGAAACTCCTCCGCAAAAACTGTCTCAAACAAATCATCACCCTTCTTATAATCATTCTCACAAATTGGCAGAATATCAATTATGTCTTTTACATCGATGCGAAAAATCACTGAACTATCTTTTGGATCAACCATCTCCAAGATAGGACGATTATCTCGCCACACAAACAATGGCGCAGCTCCAAATAATACTTGCGCTCTTGCCTCAACGTCAACGCCATATTCAATTCCACCAGCTCTTCGTCTATACGCCCGACAATCTATCCTCACCTCGGTCCCCTTTGATATATCATCCAGCACACCGTTTAGGTCATCAATGAGATATTCTCTGGACGCAGCATCTCTAATGCTATCTTCCTCAACAGCTTCCTGGGTTTTATCAGCATAATGACGTAATTTACGAATATATCGAGGCAATACACTGTCGTCTGGAAATAATTCCGCCGACAAAATAGCTTGCGGATCAAGCGGAAAATAATAATCATTTGGCCTATCATTTTCTACAGTACGTACGCACAAGGCCGCCATTTCTTTAGTGTAAGTCGCAAAAGGCGCTGGAATCTCGGGGTCGTTTTCTAAAGATGACACCAAATCAACCACACCCTCAACGGCGCATAATTCATATGAACCATCTTCAGTCTGCCTGTAGCCAACAACCCTCGCTTGCTCGCCTTCAATTTCGTCAGTGTGCATGATCCGCTCCACGTCGCCCAGTGCTACAGCTTCTTTCTCGCCGCCAAGCTGCATATTGGCCGCAGCAATCTGTCGCCAATCATCCCTGGACAATCGACCAAGTAAATCAATACCTGTCCCAGCTTTTGGTAGTTCCATGTATGTATCGTATATTGCAATATGGCAGACTTCAAGCACAAGCATTGCCTCATGCGGTATACTATAACCATGAGCAAGAAAACCCTGGTTGAGCTTGACCCGTGGTTGGCGCCGCATGAATGCGTCATCAAAGCCCGCGAGACTTATGTCTCGTCAACGCTTGAGAGGGTTTTGGATGGAAAATCACCAGCGGAGTTTGCGCTAGGGTTTCATCATTTTGGATTGCATCAGACAGCGGCGGGCTGGACGTTTCGTGAATGGGCGCCGAATGCTACACGATTGGTCTTGGTGGGCGATTTCTCGGGCTGGCAAGAACGCGAGGAGTTTGCTCTGCGGCCTGGTACACACGGTGAGTGGAGTGTTGATTTGCCAGGGAGCGCACTGCACCACGGCCAGAAATATAAGCTGCGCATCTATTGGCCAAATGGCGACGGCTGGCGGTTACCATCATATGCCACCTACGTCGTCCAGGATGATGATTCGGTGGATTTTTCGGCCGTCGTTTGGCAGCCTGATGAGCCGTATCAGTGGCAGTATGACATTCCGCCTGCACCGCGCGTACCGCTGATTTACGAAGCGCATGTTGGCATGAGCAGCGAGGAGGAAAAGGTTGCCAGTTTCAATGAATTTACCGCGGGCGTCCTACCGCGCGTCAAACAAGCAGGCTATAACACTATCCAGCTGATGGCCGTCGCCGAGCATCCATATTATGGCAGCTTCGGCTATCACGTCAGCAACTTTTTTGCCGTGTCATCACGGTTTGGCACGCCCGATGATTTCAAGCGGCTGGTTGACATGACACACGGACTGGGGCTGCGAGTTATCATTGACCTCGTTCATGCCCATGCCGCTAAAAATGAGGTCGAGAGTCTCGGCAATTTTGCAGGTGATCCAACGCAATATTTCAAAGCTCACGACCATCCAGCCTGGGACTCACGGTTGTTTGATTATGGCAAACCGGAAGTACTGCACTTTCTCGCCAGCAATTGCCGCTGGTGGTTGGACGAGTACCATGTTGACGGCTTTCGATTTGACGGTGTAACCAGCATGTTATATCACGACCACGGTTTAGGCAAAAGCTTCACCAGCTATGACGATTATTTTGGCGATGATGTTGATAAAGACGCACTGGTCTATCTCAGACTGGCCAATGACGTCATTCACGCCGTTCGCCCCGATGCCACGACCATTGCTGAGGAAATGAGTGGGTTGCCCGGACTGGCAGCACCGACAGAACACGGCGGTTTGGGCTTTGATTATCGATTGCAAATGGGCGCGCCTGACCTCTGGATCAAGACATTGAAAGAAAAACGCGATGAGGATTGGGATTTGGGCGAGCTGGCGCATACGTTGAGCTCACACCGCCCAGAGGAAAAAGTCATCAGCTACGCCGAGAGTCATGACCAAGCCTTGGTCGGCGACAAGACGTTGATTTTTCGACTGATCGACAAGGCCATGTACTGGCACATGGACAAAGCCGACCCCGATCTGACCGTGGAGCGTGGTATATCTCTGCATAAACTAATTCGGCTGCTGACCGCCGGGTTGCATGGCGGCGGCTACCTTAACTTTATGGGCAATGAATTCGGGCATCCCGAGTGGATCGACTTTCCGCGTCAGGGCAATAATTGGTCATCCAAGCACGCCCGCCGCCAATGGAGTTTACGCGATAACGGTTTTCTCAAGTACCAGTGGCTGGGCAAATTTGACGAGGCGCTAATGAAGATTATTCAGAAAACTGACGGCGATGAAATCAGCCACCTTACGGTTCACCAATCTGATCACGTGATCAGTTTTATGCACGGCAAATTTCTATTCGTTATTAATTTTTCTCCAAATAAATCCCACTCAGATTACGCAGTGCCAGCAGAGGCTGGATCTTATCAGTTGATACTAAGCAGCGATGATAAAGTATTTGGCGGCCAAGAACGTATCAGCCACAGCTCTCGCTTTTTCACTTCCCCAGCTCACAATAATCACAATCTTAAAGTTTACCTGCCAGCCCGAACGGGGATTATTTTACGGAAAATTGACTAGGACTTCTTTTCATCTGTCCGATCCTCATCTTGACGTGTGATATAGGTGATAATGCACTCGTCAGGGATAGATATATAAGGTTCTGCTGGAGCTCTCTTGGCGGGCTATTTCTATTGGTATAAAATTTGTTACACTAGATATTGTGAAGAAAAAAGTACCAAAAATTATTGAACAATCACTAGCCAGAGTGGCTAATTTTTATAGCTTTGAGCCAGTGCATGATTTGGAAAAAATTGACGACAGTTTAACACCGAACATGCGAGCCCTGCGTATGACCATGACTATTGCTGAGCAACTCCTGAGCATGGGAGTGGTGGCGCGCGATGTGGTGCGTATGTCGCAAGGAATAACTCAGACCTACTGCCAGAAGCGTGTTCACATAGACATTAGCTATACATTGGTGACGGTTTCTCAAGATCGTGGCGTTAATCACGAACCGTTAACGATGGCGCGGGTCATTGTGCCGGACGATCCTAATTACCAATTAATCCAGGCCTTGCAGCTGCTAGCCCTTGATATTCGTCGCAACCAATTACCCCTAGAAGAAGCAGAAGAGCGATTACAGAAAATCCTAAAAAAGCCCACAAAATACCCTCGCTTAGTCGTTTACGCAGCAGGAGGTCTGGTTAGTGCCGGTTCAGTTACTTTATATGGCGGCAGTCCGCTAATGGCAACCTTGGCGTTTTTACTGGGATTTTTAGCGACTGGTTTATTGCGCTGGCTGGGACATATCGGCGCACCACTTTTCTATTCTCAGGCTCTTGTAGCAATCTTTGTCACACTGACAGCGGCTGGTACGGCTTGGTGCAGTAATTATCTGGGACTGAGCATCAATACCACTTTGTTAGTGATTAGCGGAATCGTCCTGCTGGTGGCTGGACTGATGTTTGTTGGTGCATTCCAGGACGCAATTGATGAATACTACATGACAGCAAACGCCAGATTACTAAAGGTAGTAATGGCAACGGGTGGCGTGATTGCTGGTGTGATGGTCGGGCTCTATATTGCCACAAAGTTTGGTATTACTTTCCCAGCAACGCCAGATCGTTTGACTCTGGCCGACAAACATACACAATATTTGGGTGCCGGAATTATTGCAGCGGCATTTGTTTTAAGAAATCACGCAAAGTGGTTGGGTATGATTATTTCGGGCTTGATTGCAATATTTGGCTGGTGGATTTCACGCTTAGTTATGAGCTTCGGATTTGATATCGTCACAGCCAGCGGCATCGCGGCAGCAGTCATTGGACTAGTAGCCGTCCTCACCTCCAGGTTATGGAAATTCCCTTCTCTAGCTATCATCGCAGCGGGAATTGTCCCACTAGTCCCGGGGCTATCTCTTTACAACGGCTTAATGGGAGTAGTGCTATATCCACCAAATAGCGTCAACTTCTTACCCGCTTTAGCCATCCTAGCCAGGGCAATTCTCATTGGCGTAGCGGTAGCAATTGGCGCATCTTTCGGTAACATAGTTGGTCGCCCGATTCGACGCCAATTAATTAACATTTTTCGTCGCATTACTCAAGCATAATGAAAGAAGATTTACCCCAATTCATCGGATTATCTGACTCCAGACTATTTCACATGCGCTCCGTCGCCTATAAATCATACAAGCTGGCCCGCAACGTTTTTAAAATGGAAGAGGATAAAGCGCGCAGCTTATTCGCAATGGGATTAATCCACGATTTCGCCTATGCCTTTGTTGAAAATCAGACAGAGCATGAGCATGAGGGTGGCAGGATCTTGAAATTGTCCGGCTTTGACTGGGCTGACGCCATATTTGACCACGGCAACCCTGATATAGAAAGCTGGACAGACGAGTTGTTGATCTTAAATCTAGCAGACATGACGACAGGCCCAAATGGCAAATCTCTAACTATGGATCAGCGACTGGTGGACATTAAAAATAGATACGGCCCCGAAAGTACACAATCAACAAAAGCAAACAGACTAGTTAACCGTATCCATACGGAGCTAAATAATCGAAATCTGAAAATACCAAATCTATAAAGACGTAAGCCTAACCAAAAAATCCCCGGATTCATTCCGAGGATTTTTCTTTATCTTAGGAGATTATTTCGAGCGTTTTTCGATTATCTCTTGAGCAACATTTGGTGGAACTTCCTCGTACTGCGCTAGCTCCATGGTGCTGGCTGCGCGGCCCTGCGACATCGAGCGGATGTCTGAGGTGTAACCAAACATATTTGCCAATGGCACAAATGCCTTGATCAGCTTGGCGCCGCCCATCAAATCCTCCATAGCGTCAATACGGCCGCGGCGTGAGTTGAGGTCACCGATGATATCGCCCATAAACTCTTCTGGGGTGGTGACTTCAACTTTCATGACTGGTTCGAGCAAAATTGGCGTTGCTTGCTTGATACCTTCACGAGCCGCCAATGAACCCGCCAATGAAAAGGCTAGTTCTGAGGAGTCGACGTCGTGGTATGAACCATCGTATAACGTCGCCTTAACGTCAACTACTGGATAGCCGGCAATAACGCCACCTTCCAAGGTTTCACGAATACCCTTCATGACAGCTGGGCGGTACTCTTGTGGCACCACACCACCCTTAATTTCGTCAACAAACTCAAAGCCCTTACCAGCCTCATTCGGCTCAAATCGTACCCAGACGTCACCGTATTGACCGCGACCGCCAGACTGCTTGGCGTGCTTACCCTGAACTTCAGCCTTACCCTTGATTGACTCGCGGAAGGCAACTTGTGGCTCACCGATGTTAGCTTCAACCTTAAACTCGCGCTTCATGCGGTCGATCAAGATGTCCAGATGCAACTCACCCATGCCGGACATGATGGTCTGACCAGTCTCTTCGTCAGTGTGAATGCGGAAGGTTGGATCTTCCTCAGCCAGGCGTTGCAAGGCGAGAGCCATCTTTTCCTGATCGGCCTTTGATTTCGGCTCAACGGCGATGGAAACTGGCGGTTCTGGGAACTCAATTGACTCCAAAGCAATTGGGTGCGCTGGATCAGTCAAGGTGTTACCGGTACCAGTATTCTTCAAACCAACCACCGCAGCGATGTCGCCAGCAGAGATCTTGTCAATGTCTTCGCGCTTGTCAGCGTGCATTCGAACGATACGACCAATGCGCTCTTTGTCGCCAGTCGTGGTGTTCAGGACGTAGCTACCAGAGTTCAAGACACCTGAGTAGACGCGGATAAAAATCAGCTTACCAACAAATGGGTCAGTGGCGATCTTAAATGCCAAGGCGCTCATCGGTTCTTTGTCGTCTGGCTTGCGGCTCACTTCGTCGCCAGTCTTTGGATTTTTACCCCAAATTTCGTCAACATCCAGCGGGCTTGGCAGATAGTCCACCATCAGGTCAAGCACCTTCTCGACGATGACGCCGCGGCCGTCACCACCAGTCACCAAGAAGAAGTCACCAGCCAGCACGCGCTTACGCAGCGCAGATTTCAGCTCATCAGTCGTAATTGCCTCTTCACCCTGGTCGAGGAACTTCATCATCAACTCATCGTCAGCTTCAACGGCGTTCTCCACCAACAAGCTGCGGGCGTTTTGACATTTCTCCAGCATATCAGCTGGGATTTCCCCCTGCACCAACTCATGATCAGAAAAATCAGTGTAGGTGTAAGCTTTCATGTCGATGAGGTCAACCACACCATTGATGGTCTTTTCAAAACCAATTGGGATATGAATTGGGAAAGCTTGTTTACTCAAACGGTTATGGATTGACTCCAGAGATTTCCAGAAGTCACCACCAGTTTGGTTAATCTTGTTGATAAAGCAAATGCGTGGCACGCCGTATTTGTCGGCCTGGCGCCACACTGTTTCAGACTGCGCCTCAACACCCATCTTACCGTCAAACACCGTCACAGCACCGTCGAGGACGCGCAGTGAACGCTCCACCTCAGCGGTAAAGTCGATGTGTCCTGGGGTGTCGATGATGTTGATCTTGTGACCCTTCCAGAAACAGGTCACGGCTGCTGAAGTAATAGTAATACCGCGCTCTTTTTCCTGCGCCATCCAGTCGGTGGTGGCACCGTCGCCGTCACCCTTCACCACACCGATTTTGTGGGTCAAACCAGTGCGATACAAAATACCCTCAGTTGTCGTCGTTTTACCGGCGTCAATATGGGCGATAATACCAATATTTCTAAAATTTTTCAGCGGAACATTCGTCTCTGCCATAATTTTCCTTTATATTACGTTAATTTGTCGAGATTTTTGGTCAATTTTTTGGCACCAAAAAACTACTCTTGCGTTTTATTATATCAGTTATCTGTAATTTTGACTAGCTTTGAGCCGGCGGATTTTTAGATTCATCAACCTCTGAAATTGACCCAGTAGGCGGATAATTTCCTGGAGGCTGAATAGGCGCCGGTGGGTACTGGCCTGGCGATTGTTTATAATAAGCCTGCGGCGGATATTGCTGTGAAGGCATAGGACTCTGCTGTGATGGATATTGCTGTGGAGGAGCGAAGCCTTGCTGATAACCCTGTTGCTGATATGGTGGCTGCTGCGGATACTGGCTGTCCACGTACTGCGGGTAGGCATTAAATTTTCGACGACTACTGACGGAAACGATAATGGCAATAATCGACACTACCAAGAACAATGCTCCCGTAGAGGCAATGACCACAATTACTACAACCATCACAGTGTCATTGTCCGTCTTATCTGTCTCAGACTTTTTATTCGCCCCAGCATCTGCTACGCCGCCAGACTCTTTGTCGGACTTTTTAGGTTCTACATAATCATCTGGGGTGTTAGAAGCTACATCAATCATCTTTGTAACTAGATAATTGCCGGAGTATTTTTTATCAAGCTTCTCAAACTTATCTTTCGCCTTAGAATATTTACCCTGAGAGAAATCCTCTAAACCATCTTTCCATAGTTTAGTTAATTCGCCTTCAGACGAAAGCTTAACATTGTTTTTCTTGGCCATGCTTTTCAGGTCGGCAATATCACGGAAAACGCCACTTCCAAAACATGAATTATTTTTTTTATCACTGTTTGCACAGGCTGCGCCACCATAAGTATTCAGGCCTATTTGCTTACCGTCTTTATCAAAAGCCGGACCGCCGCTATTTCCAGCGGCAATTTGTGCCGTCATCGAGAATAATTTGTGACCACCAGCGTCTCTTCTCATGCCACTGACACTACCCTGAGTTACTGTTGGCACAGTCTTAGCTTGCTTTGTTTGTGTGCCATTATCAACAACTGCTGGATAGCCAATTGCCGTTACTTGATCACCCTGAGACAAACCATTACTATCACCTAAGTCAACTGCCGGGAATCTACCGTCAATCTTTAAAATTGCCACATCGGTTTTGTCGCTATTTAAATCCATCCTAGCCTGTCGTAAATTAACTTCTGCATCAATCTTCTTAGCGCTAACGTTGGTCGGAGTCTTCTTCCATCTCGAAATTTCCGGATTACTTCTATCATGAACAATCGGGTCATTTGAGGTCTGAATAATATAATCATATCGATCATTTTCTGACCGAATATTATCAATCGGCACATTATCAATAAGACCTTGGATGGCTGCCGTCGCAGACTGATCACCGCCCTGTGATTTTTTTATTAGATCAACTAGGGCTTGTCTGGTTATATAGCCAGCATTTATCATAAAATGACAATAAGTATCCCACTGCTCTCTTGACCGCAACCCCCTAATCATACTCTGGTTGGCGACTTCTGTCACATGGCCATTTGTAGCAATATAGCCATCATCCGAAACAATTGAGCCGCTACCAATCCCTCCAGTACACAGACCATTTAATCGCATGGTAGCACCATTTTGAGCTGTGTATATCATATCAGCGCAACGAATTGTCCCGACACGAACTGTAGAGATTTGGTTCCTAGCTACCACTTTAATAATAGATTTCTCATCTAAGGTGCTTAGGGTGTTTGTAGTATTCTTATCCTTCGAGAAATTCTCTGCCTTAGCTAGAGTTATCCCCGAATTAGCCAAGCGAGACTCTCCATCATTAGCACTAACCAGATAACTCTCGTCTGGCTGATGGAAAGAGACAGCACCCACTAACGACTCCAGCTGATCAATGTACGGCTGCATATATGCATTCTTGCTCAGCGCAAATATCGATATCCAGTAAGGTCTACCGTTCTGAACAGTCATATATATTGTGCTCTCACCAGTTTTCTGCCACTTACCGTCATAAGTACTTCCATAATCCACGACCAGTTTCTTAAACTGCAGACCAGAAATTGTCACATCGCCAGTGTGATATTTCATATTTGGGTCTTTTTTCTTACGACTATTGATATCACCCTGAAGTAACAGATCTAAGTCAGAATATTTCTTCGTATCTTTATATTCATCGGGCATCGTCGAGCGGTCAAAATAGTTATTCTTGCGCGAAGTTGTAATCGAAAGCTCTGGCATAATTTTCGTGAGTGAAAAATTATCGTCCTTCTTATCCTTCTCTGGGTTCTGCCGATATATCAATTTAAGAATTGCGTAAGCACGACTTTCATTTAACTCATCGTCACTGTATAAATCAGCACGATATTCCTTACTGTTAGATTCTTTACGAAGAACGTGGCCTTCTCCAACAAACGTTTCCTTATCATATTGCAACGAAAAGCCATACTTAGAGACAACCTTACGATAATGCCGAGAGTTCTCCTCAGAAAGTAAGTCCTGAATCTTCTTCTTTGCTGAGCTACTAACGCCGGACGAACGATTATTATTAAGAACAACCACCCCAATAATGATTGAGATTAAAAAGATTACACCTAGGACAATTGCTAAAATTCTTAATTTCTTAATTGATTTTTGATTCATTCTATTACTACCTTACCTATAATTCACAAATTGCAGTGGCGTGTCATAATCGTTCTCACGCACTAAACTAATGACTTTTTGTAATTCATCTTTTGAAGCAGAGGTAACGCGGACGAGGTCACCCTGGATTTGTGGTTTGGCCTTTGGAGCGTTGGTGCGAATATCTGCAGCGATCCGCTTTGCCATCGCCTGATCAAGCCCCTGCTTAAACGGTATCTCCCAAGTAGTCTTCAGATTTGAAGTAACTTTTTCCTTAGTGAGATCCAAAACCTTACTTGACTGACCACGAGCCGCCAATTTCTTACGCACAATATCCAGCACCGCATCAACTTGCCACTCATTATCACCAGTGAGTTTCAGGCCTTTCTTATCATCCAGCCAGTCAATTCCAGCACTCGTTCCCTTAAAATCGTACCGCCCTTGGATTTCTTTTTCTACCTGCATGAATACATTATTCATCTCAGCTTTATCAATTTCTGACACAATATCAAATGAAAAACTTGCCATTTATCCTCCTGTTTTCTCTATTATAACAAAAATCGCCCCTTCTACGGAGCGATTTTCTAATTTTGCACCTAGGCAATGATTAGCCGCGAGCAAAATGTGCAAAGGCGCGGTTGGCTTCGGCCATCTTGTGGGTGTCTTCCTTCTTCTTGAAGGCAGCGCCAGCTTCGTTGTAAGCATCAACGATTTCCAGTGCCAAACGCTGTGAGTATGGCATACCGCTGCGAGCACGAGCTGATTGCACCAGCCAGCTAAATGCATAATGCAGCTGACGGTGTCCCTGAACTGGGAACGGAATCTGGTAGTTAGCACCACCAACACGGCGACTTTTCACCTCAAAGTTTGGACTAACGTTTTTCAAGGCTTTCTCAAACACTGCCAATGGATCTTCTGAATCCAATTTTTTAGCAGCAGTTTCCAGCGCGGTATAAACAGCACGCTCAGCCGCCAACTTCTTACCGTCTAGCATTGACTTGTTGATCAAGCGCTGCACCAACACGCTTTGGTAGCGGCGGTCAGGTTGCAATTGGCGTTGTAATTTCTTGGTAACTTTACGAGGCATGATTACTTATCCCCTCTCTTGGTACCGTACTTCGAACGGCCCCGCTTGCGGTTGTTGACACCCTGGAGGTCCAACGCACCACGGACGATATGATAGCGCACACCCGGAAGGTCAGGCACACGACCGCCGCGGATCAAGACCACAGCGTGCTCCTGCAAGTTGTGACCCTCACCACCGATGTAGGCCCAGACTTCGTAGCCGTTGTTTAATTTCACGCGGGCAACTTTACGCAAAGCTGAGTTTGGTTTCTTTGGCGTCTTGGTCGTCACACGCACACAAACACCACGCTTGAGCGGTGCATTCTGGTCGTAGTAACGCGTTTTCAGGGCGTTATGAATGCGACCCAGTGCTGGCGACTTGGACTTTTTCTTGGCCGTTTGGCGCGGTTTGCGCACCAATTGGTTGATAGTTGGCATCCAATTTCTCCTTGGTTTATTTAGTGATTTATGGCAATTCGCCTGGTGGCTCAGAGTGGGCTGGCGGCGGCATTGACACGAAAAAACCAGCTTCTCTTAGCGCCTACGGCTTGGATTCAGCAACTCCGCCCCGTGTCTATACCTTTTCTGCCGAGCATGCAGCCTGTACACATTCAAACCACCGCTTGCTCCGAAAAGAGGAAACTCTGAGAAAGATTATAACATAGACTGTGTGCAATTGCCATAGAAAAACCGCCCCGTACCCATCGGAGCGGTTTTCTGAGAAAAGAAGCTGGTTGGCTTATGCAGCCATGACCAATTCCTCTTCCTGGTTGTCAGCGAACTCATCCTCGCTTGGCTCGTCGGTCTCCATCTCTTCGACGGCACCGGTTCCTACTGGAATCTTGCGGCCAATAATGACGTTTTCTTTGAGGCCATGCAAGTGGTCAGCGCGACCAGATACGGCAGCGTTAATCAGCACGCGAGTAGTGTCCTGGAAGGACGCAGCTGATAGCCATGAGTCGCTCCAGATGGACACCTTGGTGATACCGAGTAGTAACTGGGTGTAACTGATGAGGTTCTTGCCCTCGGCCGCCAGTTGCTTGTTGGTGTTCACCACCGCAGCCTTGGAGACGATGTCACCGGTCACGAAGTCGCTATCACCCGCATCTTCAATCTGGACGCGGCTGAACATCTGGCGAACGATAATCTCCAGGTGCTTGTCGGCCACGTCTTGACCCTGAGCAGCGTAAATACGCAACACTTCGTTAATGATGTAGCGCTGAGTCGCCTCGACGCCCTTCAGTCGCATCAAGTCGTGTAGATTCAACGAACCAGCCGTCAAGCGGTCGCCAGCTTCGACGATATCGTTAGCTTTGACAACCAATTGCATGGTGCCTGGGATTTCGTAACGAGCTGGTGCGCCAGCTTCAGCAGCGATGACCAAGGTGTCCTCAGCCGCCTCAACCACACTGTCAAATGGTGCGATGAGCGGACGAGTATCGCCTTCGCCAGTTGCCAACACGTCGCCAGCCTTGACGCTTGAACCGGCCTTGACCACGATGGTTCGGCCGTCTAGCGGCAAGCGCTCAACTTTGCCCGATTCTGGAGTGACTTGGACGATGTACTTTTTGCCATCTTCCCAAACATCAACTAACCCGGCAATTTCCGTAACAAACGCCTGACCCTTTGGTGTGCGCGCCTCGAATAATTCTTCAACACGCGGCAGACCTTGGGTGATGTCACCGCCGGCCACACCAGAGTTGTGGAAAGTACGCAGGGTCAACTGAGTACCTGGCTCACCGACTGACTGAGCAGCGATGACACCGACCGGCTGATGATTGCCAACCAATTTACCAGTTGACATGTCAACACCGTAGCTGCGCTGCGGGATGCCGTTGAGGTTGTTGGTTGACAGGACTGATTGAATCTTGACACTCTGGATACTTTCATCATCATCAATTGAGTCGGCGATTTCACGAGTGATCAATTCATCCTTGTTGACGTGACCTGGAATCGTCTCGGCGGCGTAACGACCAGCCAAGCGGTTCGAGAAGTCGATCATCGTTTCCTCAGTTTCTGAACGGTAGATTGCGTAACCTTCGTCGTCACCTTCAACATCCTCAACCGTGAAGACGTCCTGTGCCACGTCAACCAAACGACGAGTCAGGTAACCTGAGTCAGCGGTCTTCAGCGCGGTGTCGATCAAACCCTTACGCGCACCACGTGTTGCCACAAAGGCCTCAAGACTGGACAGACCACCGGTGTAGGAGCTACGGATTGGCAGCTCAATTTCGTGGTTGGTTGCGTCCATCTGGATACCGATCATGGCGCTCGCCAGCTTGACGTTGGAGATGTCACCACGTGCACCAGAGTTAACCATCATGGAGATACTGGTGTCCATGTGCGCCAATTGATCCTTCAAGAACGCGGTAATCTTATTGTCAACGTTTCGCCAAGCGTTCACCGTCAAGTTGTAACGCTCTTCTTCGGTGATCAGACCTTGGTCGAACTGTTCAGAGATCAAAGCTCCCTTAGCATCACCTTCTGCCACGAACTCAGAAATTTCATCAAAGTGAACGTAGTCGGTCATACCAGTCGACACGGCCGCAGTTGTCGCAAAGCGGAAAGCTTGCCCCTTCATGCGGTCAGCGATTTTGGCAGTCTCCTCGGCACCGTACTTGTTGAAAATTTGTGCCAATACCTTCTTCAGCTGTTTCTTAGTCTGAACGTTGTTGTCGTAAGGGAAGTCTTCTGGCAGAATCTCATTAAAGAAGACACGGCCCAAAGTTGTCTGGCGCATTTCGCCCTTGGCAAAAATACGGATTGGGGTTTGCAATTGAATTGCGCCCTTATCGTACGCCATCTCTGCCTCGTAGACAGAACTGTAGGTTTTGACATCGTCAGTCTGAGCTTGCGGCTTGTCGTAAGTTAGATAATAGTTACCCAGCACAATGTCCTGTGAGATGTGAAGCACTGGCGCACCATCAGCAGGCTTCAACAAGTTGGCGGTTGCGCTCATCAATTCGCGAGCCTCAGCCTGCGCTTCCTTTGATAGTGGCAAGTGAACAGCCATCTGGTCACCGTCAAAGTCAGCGTTAAATCCAGCACAAACTAGTGGATGTAATTGGATAGCCTTGCCCTCAACCAAAACTGGCTGGAAAGCCTGGATTGACAAGCGGTGCAAGCTTGGCGCGCGGTTAAGCAGTACATACTTACCTTCAATTGCTGAATCAAGCGCGTCCCAAACCACTGCCTCGCCAGCCTCAATCAGGCGTGAAGCTGAACGAATATTATGTGCAAATTCGTTCTTAATCAGCCAGCTGATGACGAATGGCTTAAATAGTTCTAGTGCCATTTGCTTTGGTAAACCACACTGATGGATCTTTAATTTTGGACCAACCACGATAACTGAACGACCAGAATAGTCAACACGCTTACCAAGCAGGTTCTGGCGGAAACGACCCTGCTTACCCTTCAGCATGTCACTCAAGCTCTTCAAACTACGGCGACCACCGGTCGAACTGACAGCGCGACCACGCGATGCTGAATTGTCAATCAAAGCATCAACCGCTTCCTGCAGCATACGCTTTTCATTGCGCTGAATAACTTCTGGCGCATTAAGCTCAATCAACTTCTTCAAGCGGTTGTTGCGGTTAATAATTCGGCGGTACAAGTCATTCAAGTCAGATGTCGCAAATCGGCCACCAGACAGCGCCACCATTGGGCGAAGATCTGGAGGAATCACTGGTAGAACGGTCATACATAGGCTGGACGGCTTAATGCCAGCAGCTTCCATACTCTCCAACATCTTCAATCGCTTCAGTAGTTTCTTCTGTCGCTGACCCTTCGCGCCTTCAGCTTCTTCAGTCAGTTCCGCGATTAGCTTTGGTAAATCAATATTATCCAGAAGTGACTTCACTGCGCTAGCACCCATGCCAACCTCAATCAATTCGTCATATTCTTCCGGCAAATTACGATATTCAGTCTCTGAAATCAGCGCGCCCTTATTTAAGCCTTCCAATTGCGACTTCTTACCAATGTAATTTTCTTCCAGCTCTTCAACTTCGCGGCTCTGCTCTTTAGCTAGTTGCTTAACATCAGCGCCATCTTCCTCGGCCATTTTTTCATAGCGAAGCTTGATAGCTTTACGAGCCAAATCAGTTTCCGCTTCCAAATCTGCCAAATATTGATCACGAGTTTCTTCGTCAACATTCAAGATAACGTAAGTTGCAAAGTAAACAATCTTCTCGATATTACGGACCGTCATACCAAGCAGCTGACTCATGGCGCTTGGCGTGCCACGCATAAACCAAATGTGCGCCACCGGTACTGCCAGTTGGATGTGACCCATTCGCTCACGACGAACGATTGATTTAGTAACTAGCTCACCGTTCTTATCAACCGCAGCTTCGCGTGAACGTACGCCCTTTAATTTTGAGTCGTGCGGATTGATATCCTTAACCGGACCGAAGATTCGCTCACAGAACAATCCGTCGCGCTCTGGCTTTTGGGTGCGGTAGTTAATTGTCTCTGGCTTCAAAACCTCGCCGTAGCTCCACTTCAGAATATCTTCTGGGCTAGCTACTGCCAAACGAACCGCGTCAAAATCGCTGATGCCCGTTGCGTTAAATGCAGAATTTGCCATCTTACGCGTCCTCCTTTATTTCTTCTACTTCATCAATATCTTGCACGCTCATACCGCCGTCAATTTCACCGATGTCGTCTGACTCATCCAAGTATACTTCTTTCTCTTCTTCATCATCAGTAGCCACAGTCTTATCTTCTGGACCGCTTGAAGCGATAACATGCTCAGCGTCAACTGTTGCTTCGTCATCAACCAAGTCAACCCGAAGACCCAAGCCTTGAAGCTCCTTAACCAAAACGTTGAAGGATTCTGGCAGTTTTGGACCGACAATTGGCTCGTCTTTGATGATTGACTCGTAGGCCTTGGCGCGACCATAGACGTCGTCGGACTTAATTGTCAACATTTCCTGCAAGGTTGCAGCGGCACCGTAAGCTTCCAATGCCCACACCTCCATCTCACCGAAGCGCTGACCACCGTTTTGTGCTTTACCACCAAGTGGTTGCTGAGTCACCATCGTGTATGGACCAGTTGAGCGAGCGTGAATCTTGTCAGAAACCATGTGGTGCAATTTGATCATATGCATCACACCAACCGTTGTGCGCTCTTCAAAGGCTTCACCGGTACGACCATCAAATAGTTGGCTCTTACCGTCACGTGCTAATCCTGCTTTTTCTAGTTCGTCAGAAATTTTCTCACTTGGCACACCATTAAACGACGGGGTTGCTACGCGGTAGCCTAATGCTCGAGCCGCCATACCAAGGTGAGTTTCAAACAGCTGACCGAGATTCATACGGCTCGGCACACCGAGTGGGTTCAAAATCACATCAACTGGCGTACCGTCTTCCAGGAACGGCATGTCCTCAACTGGCAGAACTTTCGCCACAACACCCTTGTTACCAAAGCGTCCAGCCATCTTATCACCAACACCAATCTTTCGTAGTTGCGCCACAAAAATCTGGATCTGCATCAAGACACCAGCCTTCAATTCATGGCCATTCTCACGGCTGAAAATCTTCACGCCGACAACTTTACCGCCGCCAGCATTGTTCATACGCTGTGAAGTATCGCGAACGTCCTTAGCCTTTTCACCGAAAATGGCGCGGAGTAGGCGCTCCTCAGAACTCAACTCCTGCTCGCCCTTTGGTGTAATTTTACCAACCAAAACATCGCCAGCCTTAACTTCAGAACCAATCTGGACAATTCCATTCTCATCCAAGTGGCGCAGACTTTCCTCAGAAACGTTTGGAATATCGCGCGTCACAATCTCTGGACCAAGCTTCGTCTCACGGACCTCAACTGTGTAATCCTTAATATTGATGCTGGTCAATCGATCATCTTCAACCAAACGACGACTCATAATAATCGCGTCTTCCATATTGTAGCCACCCCATGGCATGAAGGCCACTAGTAGGTTCTTGCCTAGGGCAATTTCGCCACCAGCAATTGAGGCGCCTTCAATCAGGATATCGCCCTTCTTAACCTTATCACCACGCTCAACGCGAACTTTTTGGTTGTAACAACGATCGTCATTATTCTTCACAAAGTGCTTCAGGGTGTAAATCTTTACACCGTCAGCATATTTAACATGGATCTCATCCGCATCAGCACGAACAACTTCACCATTTGCCTCAGCCTGGATTAAGTGACCACTATTTTCAGCCACAGCCTTCTCAATTCCAGTACCAACAGTTGCTGACTCTGGAGTAAGAAGTGGCACAGCCTGACGTTGCATGTTTGAGCCAGTCAGGGCGCGGTCGACGCGAGTCTTCTCAATGAACGGAACCAACGCTGCGGTTGAGCCAAGAATCTGGCGGTGAGCTGCGTCCATGAAAGTAACCTGATCAGCATCAACTTGTGATGGCTGCATATTATTACGAGCATTAACGCGCTCATCGCGGAAAGTACCATCCTCATTCAGAACTTCACCAGCGTCAGCGATAACTTCACCGATTTCCTGTGAAGCGTCCAGATAAACAAGCTCGTCAGTCACGCAACCGTCTTTGACGCGTAGATATGGAGTCTCAATAAAACCATATTCATTAACTCGAGCATAAGCCGCCAAGTTCAGCACCAAACCAACGTTAGCACCTTCTGGTGTTTCCACTGAACAGATACGGCCGTAATGTGTTGGGTGGGCATCACGAACTTCAAATCCAGCACGCTCACGACTCAAGCCACCAGGGCCAGTCGAACTCAAGCGTCGCTTATGGCTCAATTCTGACAATGGGTTAACCTCGTCAAGTAACTGCGACAACTGACTTGAGGTAAAGAACTCACGCACTGCTGCCACAATTGGACGAGCATTGATCAGCTGACTTGGGCTAACACTTTCCAAATCAGCCACACTCATGCGGTCCATGGCGTTGCGCTGCATTCTGAGCATACCAACACGGAACTGACGGGCAATCAGCTCGCCAACCAAACGAACGCGGCGATTATTCAAGGCGTCAATATCATCAGCTGGCTCCTGAGTGTTGTTAAGACGAATCACTTCACGCAAAATCGCCACCAAGTCGCTCATCTGCAACGTGCGATTTTCGGTCGTATTGGCAACATCAAGACCCAAACGCTGATTGATCTTATAACGACCAACGCGGGAGTAATCAAACCGCTTGAAATCGAAGAACATGCGTTCAATCATCTGACGAGCATTATCAACCGTCGCCAAATCACCTGGACGCAAACGACGATAAACCTCAATTAGCGCCTCATTCGCACCACGTGCTGTGTCCTTGTCTAGAGTTTCCTCAATGTATTTCACATCGCCCGTGTCGATATCAGCAAACAACTCCTTAATTTCGCTAGTCTTTGGGTAGCCCAAAGCACGTAGCAATGTTGTTGCCGGAATCTTGCGGCGGCGATCAATCTTCACGTAAATCGCACCGTTAGAGGCCGTCTCAAACTCCATCCACGCACCACGGCCTGGAATAATCTTTGCGCCGTAATAGTTACGACCAGCCACAGTTTCAGCGGTGAAGAATACACCCGCCGAACGAATCAGCTGGCTAACAACTACACGCTCAGTACCGTTAATAACAAACGTACCACGATCGGTCATCCATGGATATTCACCAAGGTAAATTTCTTGCTCCTCAACCAAACCGGTTGTCTTGTTGGTCAATTCAACCGTCGCGTGCAGAGGCGCTTCAAATGTCAAGTTATTTTCTTTAGCAAACTGGTCGGTGTTTTTCGGCTCGCCAAAATAATATTTGCCGAATTTCAATGACAACTTTTGACCAGTATAGTCGTCAATTGGATTAACTTCTGAAAATATCTCACTCAAACCTTCTTCGACGAACCAGCGCCAAGAATCTTTTTGGTGAGCGATTAGGTTTGGCAGCGGCAGGGCGTTGTCACCAGAGGTGAAATAGACGCGCTCGCTGCTTGTGGATGGTTTTTTTGCCACAGGCGTAAACACTCCTCGCTTTATTTAGTGGTTGATAGACGGCCGTGAAGATCCCTAATTCATAGCCTAAAATCACGATTTGCCCGCTCGCAATTTTCACCCGCCATGAATACACTACTTCTCTGAGTACTCATTATGACGAAAAATGTCAATAAAATCAAGGGGTTTGCGCAACTATCCTAAGCAGCAGTCGGCAATTCTTCCTCAACAGAGCCCATACGAACAGGAACTGGATTACCGAGCGGACCTCTTAGATTACCCAGCAAGGAGAGGGCGGCGCCCCCCAATCCCGCAAGCACGCGAGCAGTCTGAGGAACATCAAACTCTACATCATGACGAAAATACAAACCAGCTAATCTACCCACAACGCCAAACGAGCCCACCTCTCCACCATGCTTTTCATACGTACGAGGATTAACACGCCTTACAGCATCAGCAAATCTTTCATCGGCACCGGGAGAGGCGTAAGCGCAAAGCTTAGCGACTCTGCTTCCCATTGATCGACCAAAGTCCTCTCGTGCTTGCTCTACTATATCCTTAAGATAGTCCGACCAAGCCCCTTCAGCATCATCACTCACACCAAAAGTCTCCATATATATAGGCCTACCTGCTTGATTATCCCCATATTGCGGAGCAACTCTGCCCTTTTTAGTGGTCACTTTCGCAGCAGCAAGTAAAGCGTCACTACCGAGCCTTTTTACTGCATAAATTCCAGAATCACGCCTACGCACCTCACGCCGTAAATTATCTGGACTGTTTATATCACGAATGGCACTTGTTAAGACGGAATTTGTCTGCCCTTTGCCTATAAGATTTCCCGCGCTTAGCCACATACCACGGATAGATTCCGCACATTCATCATCAATTTCATCTGGCGTCAGTCTGCCTATTCGTATCTCCTCAAACATCAATTCCTCCATTTATCTCAATCTCATCAATCAGCATATCATGAACCTCTTCGACATTTCCATCTGCTAAGACAACTGGAATATCGTAATCCTTGGCAATTTCCAGATAGCCATCATCAACCTTTTCCTGAAAGTCCTGTCCGCGTGACTCGAAAGTATCGGGATTTTTCAGCTCGCCGCGCATGGCAATTCGCTCCTCGCGCTTGTCATGACTCAAACTCAGGATAATCATAATATCGGGGCGCAAATACCTCTCACCAGTAAATAATTTGGTCAATCGTAAAATCTCAGACTCATCATAACCTTCGCCTCGACCCTGATAAACCAGCGTTGAAATATAGTTTCGTGCACTCAGGACAATCTCCCCGCGCTCTAAAGCCGGCTGAATTTTTTCTCGCCACAATTCTCGGCGTGCTGCAGAAAATAATGCCACATTAACCGCCGCCGAACGGGCCAGATCACCGTTCTTAATCACCTTTCGCAGCTCATCGGCTATAGGTGTTGATTTCTCTGGGTCATCACTACCAGGCTCCTCGACCACACAAACCGTCCGCCCACGCTCTCGAAAATAGTTCGCTAACTTAGCCACCTGTGTTGATTTGCCCGTTCCGTCATTACCTTCAATAACAATATATTTTCCCAAACTACCCATCGTCACCTCGTAATTACAATATGCGGCTTCTGTAAAAATACCAGCCATTTTTTCGTTTTGCCATCAATTTTTATCAAGTGAGTATGCTGATGTACCATCGACTTGGTTTTGCTGCCTTGGGCTCGAGCGTAAATTGAATAGCCGCTAGATTCAAACCTGGCAACCTGATTAATGTAGTCAATTTTTTCCTCATCCTTCAAATTCGCCAACGAATCGACGTGCCGCTTAGGTATCACCATTAGATGGTCATTCACACCGCAGCCGTCCCAAAAATCATAGCCAAATCGATTTTTAATGATTAGACAATACTGCGTCTCTTCTACGACTTGACTCGTGTGTTGCGCCACCAATTGACAGAAGTCGCAACTTTCAGATTTATTACTTTTCTTATGATTATTATATTCTTTTTCTTTCGTCCGCCAACGGAACATTGAGCCAGTCATCATTATAAAATCCCCTCGCTTAGACCCGGAATTTCCATCGGTTTATGTCGATTGTCCTTAAAGGCTCGCGGCAACATCATTTCAGGTTGCCAAGTTTTTATCAATTCATCCAAATCATCAGTGTGCTGATATTTACCACTCATACCACCACGACCACTAGCGTAACCGCCGTCAACCGGGCCAGTGTGATGAAAAATCAGCTGCCCAATGCGCTCGCCGACAGGCAGTACTACACTTTCGTGTTTATTCAAATTGTAAATCTCAAGCGTAATCCGATTAATATAACCCGGATCAACCCAGCCCGCATCAAAACACACTGCCACGCCATTTCTACCCCACGAGCTACGACTTTTCACCTCAGCCGCGCCACCGTGCGCCCGAATCCCTACAAATTCATGCGTATGTGCTAAAATTCGCTCACCAGGCTTTAAGACGATTATCGGATGATCTGGCGGAATATTTTGAAACTCTCGAAAGCCATGCCGCTTACACCACTCGGCATGCGGTACTGCAGTCAGTGGCCCTTTAAAATATCGATCCACTTCCGCCTCGTCAAACGGATTATACACCCGAGATATCTCGTCATATTCCTGTTTATAAAAATTAAAGCCTAGCGTGAAATCTAAGCTGGCCTCTGATACGTTTTTTGGATTAAACGGCGTACAGACGATTGTCCCGTCATCAATTGCCGCCAATATATCTTTATTTGAATACACGCTCACTAAAAACCTCCCATTGCGTGATTTTTCTACCAAATCTCATTATGGCAAGTTTCCGCATTTCCATCAAGCTTTCCGTAAATTTTACATCATGATAGACTAAAATTATGAAGAAAGCCATTGTTGTTGCCTATGATAAAAATCGTGCTATTGGACGAAATGGTGATTTGCCGTGGGGCCGGAGCTTACCGGCAGATTTGGCACATTTTAAGAAGCTAACCAAAGGCGGCAATGTCATTATGGGCCGAAAAACCTTTGAGTCAATCGGCTCACGTCCGCTACCAGACCGCGAGAACATCGTTATTTCCTCGCGTCCCACTGGCGTTAAGAAAGTGTTAACAGCCATGAATTTACAGAGCGCCTTAGCTTTGTCACGATATCCGACTTTTATTATCGGCGGTGCGCAGGTTTATAAAGATGCACTAGACACCCCAGAGATTGATACTATTTACGCCACTGAGGTGGACGCTGCATTTTCAGACGCTGACACCTTTTTCCCAAAGCTCGACATGACTGTTTGGGAAGAAGTTAGTCGTACCTATCACCCGACAGACGATGACAATGCCTACGCTTTTGATTTTGTGATATATCGACGAAAAACGGTAGAACAACGGCAATTTACACCGCAATCGGCGCCTTAATTGGCGGGTGATGTTCATAATCCTCCAGGCGAATATCGTCAATGGTGAAATCATCGATGTTCTTGATGTCTGGATTCAGCCACAGCTTTGGCAGCGGCAGCGGACGGCGTGATAATTGCTCGTCAACTTGCGCGCGGTGATTATTGTAAATATGTGCGCTATTTAAGGTGTGAATAAACTCGCCAGGTTGCTTGTCGGTAACTTGAGCGATCATCGACAGTAGCAATGCGTAGCTGGCGATGTTAAACGGCACACCGAGGAACATGTCTGCCGAACGCTGGGTTAGCGCTAAGTCCAGTTTATCCTTCTCGCCATCCCCGCCTGGACGAACATTAAACTGGAACATGGTGTGACACGGCGGCAGTCCGCCCGACTGTACGATATCGTCAATTTCCGCCACATTCCAGGCGCTGACGATGTTGCGCCGCGACGTCGGACTATTCTGTATCATGTCAATGGCGTTTTGGATTTGGTCAATCGTCCCACCTTTACCGTCAGGCCATTTGCGCCACTGCACGCCGTAAACTGGCCCCAAATCACCCCACTTCTCGGCAAAGGCATGATCGGTCGCAATTTTTTTAATAAACGCTCTCATGCCAGCGCGCCACTCGTCGCTGTTAATCTCTGGAATGTCCTGACCGGTTTTTTCCAAATAATTCTTATACGGCCACTCGTCCCAAATATGCACGCCATTTTGCGCCAGATATTCAATATTACCAGTGCCTTTGAGAAACCACAGCAGCTCGTGCGCCACGCTGTTGAAATATAATTTCTTGGTAGTCACAGCCGGAAAACCATCCGCCAAATCATACCGCGTTTGCACGCCAAACACTTCCGTCGTGCCCGTGCCAGTCCGGTCACCTTTTTCCACGCCATTGTCGCGAACGTGCCGTAACGTGTCTAGATATTGCCTCATACCTCCTCCTTGCCTTCCCTCAATTATGGCAATATCTCAGCATAACCACAAGCGAAAATGGCGGTAGTTTTAACAACGTTAAGCTATATTTAGGAATATTTCATAACTTATAGTGCTAAAAATAGTGTTTGTGCTTCAATTTGCACTACAGGAGTTATATACTGAGTAGTATGTACGTGCGAACTGCGGCAAGAGAATATATATCCCCAAAAAGTCCAGAAGGATGGGATAATGTCGCCATGAATTATCTGCAGCTGCCAGTGTACGAGCTTGACGACAATGGCATGCAAATTCACGATGTTGTTTGGGGAGACTGTAAAATTGGCGATAGGCAGCCGTATGACTCACTCCTGATGGAGTTAGCTCGCTCGCCACTATTCCGACGGCTTCAGGCAGTCGAGCAGTTAACGTTGCCGCCACACTTTGCAACTTTACCGAATACGACATATTTTTCCCGGTGGCAGCATATCTGGGGGAGTTTGGCGTTTGTTCGCAAGATGACGGAGGGCGATGACCGATTCGATGACCGGCAAAGAACCATTCTGGAGCTGAGGACATTATTTTCTGATGTCGGACAGACTGCTTTTTCACACTTGGGAGACTGGATATTTCAGGGTGTTCAAGGAGGCGAGAATCTACATGATCAGGATTTGCGGGAGCTACTAGAAGTATTTGGCGTTGATAATCTGCTGGAAAAATATGGCTTAACGCTCGATGAGACGGTATTTCCAGAGATTGACGATTGGGTGGAGTGCCCGTCGCCCGATTTGTGTGTTGATCGGGTTGACTATGGTCTACGCGAAATTCTGCGCTGGTCTGGCAAGGCTGCTAATATCTATCCGTATGAACATAGTCTGCAAAATCCACAGTCACTTTTTAGAATTAACGATCAATATATGCTGGAGGTGACAAATGAAGATTTTGCACGGCGATTTGCAGCTGGGTATAGTATTTTACCGACCGAGCACTGGAATCAGCCTGTTCATCGTCTACAGCTAGAATTACTACAAACGGCGGTAAAGCGAGCCTTGTTAGAAAGTTATTTTAGCGACGGCATTGATCTAAGATATCCGGTACATCCGCGCGATCGGATATATGGTATTGATTCGGACTTCCGGTTTGCTCTGTCTATGGTTGGTGACGGTGGCGCACTATCTCGGACGATGCAGACTATCGCTTCCGATCAGCGCCAGGCATATATCACAGCCAGACAGCTCGACTTAAGCTATTTACTGTCCAATGTTAGCTCATCATTCCCCGACTTCCCTGATCCGCTGAAATCATATTGCCACCCCTCAGAAGAGTTTGGTCTCGTTTCTCCACACGTAGAAGTCGCCAGAGACGATGAAGCAAGACAAGGAGTTTCTCGGGAAATGGGTCGTATTTCACTCGGGCTACCGCCAATGAAACCACGACTAATTGATCCTGCTGTTTTGATAGATGGGCAGACTATACGGCTGAGCAAGATTGATCCAAGCTTTGAAAACTATTTGACAGGACAAACTGAAGTAATGCGGCGCGGCTATCGGGCGGAGCTGATGGTCAATAAAAATTTTGGCAAAAAGATACTTGAACTATATCAGCGCGTTAATGACGGCTGGCCAGGCGCTATCCAGCAGCCGCGTAATTCAGATAACTTGCGAGAAATTGTGGGGCAAGCTGGATTATATGGCGCCGGTAATCGGTTTGACGGCATTTATGAAATATAGATTTGAGACGTGCCGTCTACTTCAATAGTCCACCTATACTGTTATCCATTATTTAAGGGCTGTCACTATTAAAAATAGCGCCAACAAATTTATGACAATTTGCTCAGCACCTTATCCACCAGCCCGTACTGTACTGCCTCCTGAGGACTCATCCAGTAGTCGCGCTCCATGTCGGCCTTGACTTTATTGAGCTTCTGGCCAGTGTTTTTGGCCATGATTTTGGCCAGCATTTCTTTGACTTCCAGAGTTTCTTTCAAATCGATTTCCATATCGGTCACCTTGCCGCGTGTACCAGAGGAAGGCTGATGAATCATCACCTTGGCGTGCGGCAAGCAGAACCGCTTACCTTTGGCACCCGAACTGAGCAAAAATGCGCCCATGCTGGCCTGTAAACCAATGCCATAGGTCGCCACGTCCGGTTTGATAAAATTCATGGTGTCATATATCGCCATACCATCATAGACGCTGCCGCCTGGACTATTGATATATAGCGAAATGTCCGCCTCCGGGTCAACGTACGCCAGATGCAGCAGCTGCGCCACCACGCTATTGGCGGTATGCTCATTGACCTCCTCGCCGAGGAAAATAATCCGCTCATTCAGCAGTCGCGAATAGATATCAAACGCCCGCTCGCCATCAGCAGACTTCTCGATCACTGTAGGAATAAGATAGGATTTGGGCGAGTTCATACTATTTCGCTGTGTTCAATTCCATCAATTTAGCAACGGTCTTGTCAGTAATCATTCGATTAGCGATATCACGGTGAACGTTCGGATTGTCAAATTGCTCCAACATTTTCTTATCTTTACCGTATTGTTGCTTAAAGAAGTCAATCTGCTTCTGAATCTCATCACGAGAAGCCTCGATCTTCAATTCTTTTGACAATTCCGCCAAAACCAGACCAGCCTTAACGCGCTTTTCCGCAGCTGGACGAGCCTCTTTCTTTGTCCACTCGTCTTTGTCCTTAAAGCCCTGAGTCTTCAAGTAGCTATCCAAACTTAGTCCGCTATACATCAAATTCTGCGTCAAATCACGCTCAATTGACCGCAATTGATCTTCAACCAAAAGCTCCGGTAGCGCCGCCTTACTCTTCTCCGTCAGCTCGCTAACCAAGGCATCCTTGAACTTCTCATCAGCTTCACGATCTTTCTGCATGGTCAGTTCGCGCTTGATGTCTGCTTTCACTTCTTTCATCTCTGTAAAAGGACCACACTTTGCCGCAAATTCATCATTCAACTCTGGCAATTTCAGCTCGTTAACTTTATGGATTTTTACAGTAAAGACAACGTCTTGACCGGCCAAATTATCAGCGTGATAATCTTCTGGGAATTTCAATTTCAGATCAAACTCCTCACCGGCTTTGTGACCAATCACACCCTCTTCAAAACCTGGAATAAATTGACCATCACCAAGCTTCAGGCCATATTCCTTCGCTGAACCACCCTCAAAAGCTACGCCGTCTTTCTTTCCCGTAAAGTCGATTACCGCTTCATCACCAGCTTTAGCTGCACGCTTGACTTCTGATTTTTCAGAATAATTTTTACGAATTCGCTCAATGACGTCATCGACTTCTTTATCTTCAACCTTAGCTACTTCTTTTTTAGCTTTTAGCTTTTTATAATCACCCAACTTCACTGGTGGGATAATCTCAACTTCAGCCGTAAATTCTAATTCAGCACCCGGCACAAATTTCTTAACCTCAACACTTGGCCGATCCAAGGCCTGCAATTTTTCCTGTAAAAATGCTTCAGCCACCGCTTTTGATAAAGCATTTTCTAAAACTTGCTCCTGCAACGCATTAGGGTCGACGTGCTTAGCGGCCACACTTGCCGGAACTTTACCTTTACGGAATCCTGGAACCTTAATGTCACGAGCCAACTTCGTCAGAGAAACTTGCTCGGCATCAGCTAATTCGCTTGCACCCAGAGAAATTGTCAATTGAACTTTAGTATATGATAATTTTTTTACAGTCGTCTTCATAAAGACTAATTATAACAGATATCAGATTAGAGCTCAAACAGCGCATCTTCATCGCCATCATATCGACGATCTTTGACAATTGTCACAATCCGCTCAGCGCCAACTTTCTGCTCATCAGACTCCACCAAATTGCGAACCGTGTACGCACCGCTAGCAATTTCTTCCTCACCCACAAACACAGCAAACGGAATTTGTTTTTTCAGCGCCGCTTTTATCTGCTTGTCAATTTTTCGCCCGGTAATGTCCAGTTCTGCTCGCACGCCTTCGTTGCGTAATTTTCGCGCCAAATCATCCGCGCCCGCCAAGGATTCTTTAGATACCGGAATTATATAGACATCTGTCTTAGATTTTAATTTAGGCAATAAATCGTGAACTTCCAAGAACTGCTGCATAGTCGTGGCGCCCATGCCAACCCCGACCGTTGAAATCGGCTCAACGCCAAATAGACCAACTAATCCATCATATCGTCCGCCGCCAAACAATGCTCGGTTATTCTCCGGCGAATTATCAAACAACTCAAACACCATACCAGTGTAATAATCCAAACCGCGCATCAGCGTGACGTCAAACACCGCATTTTCAATACCTTTTTGACGAAGCAGTTTCATTACTTCACGCAGCTGCTTAACGCTGTCGTCATTTGCTAACTCGCTTGGCAAATCATCAACCGATTTCATACTAATCATTTTTGCTAGCTTCGGCAAACCCTCTGACGCTTGTCCGCCAAAAATCTCAATTGCCTGACGCTTAAATTCTTCAGAGGGAATCTTATTTTTCCTATCCAGCAGCTTCATCATCATCGTCGATCCAACAATGTCCAGCTTCAAGAATTGACTCATTAGACGATTTATCAATTGACGATTATTTACTCTGACCGTGAACATGTCTTGCTTGGCGCCAAAATTCATCACGCTAGCGTGACTTAGTTCAATGATCTCCGCATCTGCCGCCGCGCCGTCCACACCAAACAAATCCGCATTCAATTGCCAAAACTCGCGTTCACGCCCCCGCTGCGGCCGCTCATAACGCATAAAATTAGCAATCGAATATAGCCTGGCTGGCATGGCTAGTTCCTGACGCTTAGCTGCCACCATTCGAGAAATCGACGGCGTCATCTCTGGGCGAATCGCCACCATTCGACCGCCACGATCCTCAAAGGCATAAGTTTGCTCGCCCGCCAGTTCTTGACCTGACTTTGCTAGATAAATATCAAGCGGCTCCAATAGCGGCGCGCCATATTCTTCGTAACCAAAACTCTCCACCGTCTTGTGCCAAACGTTGAAAATATAATTCTGCAGACGCTTTTCCTCTGGAAAATAGTCCCGTGAACCTTTGTAATTCTGTGTCGATAAACTGCTCATGTTAGCTCCATTATGTCATTATTCCTTATTTATAGCAATCAAAAGCGCCGAGGCAGAACTCGGCGCATACAATCAAAAAATAAGAGCTCTACCTCGGCAACATGTGTGGATGATGGAATTTGGGTGAAATCATGAGCTAAATTATAGCGAGATTTGTGATTTTTGTAAACACCTGTTGACAATAGATCAAGTAATTGATATATATATCAGCTTTTTGCGTAATTCTGCGCATTGAGCAGGCACTAGTAGAAAGGTGTAGTCCATGAACTAGTAGAAAGGTGTAGTCCATGAGCGGCTACCAGGATGGAGCACGTTGGATCGACAGTTCGGGAACTTCCCACACCGTCAACTCCACGAGCGACCCCGCGGTTCCCGCGGGCGGATACTACTACAACCAGCACGGCTCAGACGGCCACGCAACAGCCGTTTACAACCCCGATGGAACGCTTGCTGATGTAGCAGCGAACCGCGACTGGGTTGACGTGCCGCGTCAGGACTAGTACTCTAGCTAGCCCTCTCGCAGACCTAAGCATGTCTGCCTTTGCCATTGGCATAAATCAAAAACTGCTCTATCCTTAACTTATGAAATCTACTTATAAAATAGCTGATGCCATTCGTGCTAACGATTTTTCAGCCTACCAGCAAGAGCGTTACCCAAACATTCAAGAGGGCGAGTTTGTTTGTTTTGTGGATGAAGATTTTTTCGGTGTCGATTTTAGTCAATTCGTCATGGGATTTTTTGTTTTCGAAAATTGCAACCTAAATAACACAAAACACATTTACGGACAGCCGATTTATTTTACTAATTCGTCGGTTCGAAATGCAGATTTCTGCGGCGCAAAACTAATCATTGAAGCAAAAGACTGCGATTTTCGCGGCATGAAATACGACAAGGAAACGCAATTTGTTTATGGCGAAGGAAAATTGGCAGTTCGGTCATGCTTTGTGAATTGCGAGCTAGATGATACAGCAATTGACTTTTTGAGACAACAAGGTGTAGAAATTAGCTAGGTTTTATTACCCCCCCAAGACATTTTGCTGCAGCCAGCAATACATCGCCACAGTGGCTGCCGCGCCGACGTTGATGGAGCGAGTCGAGCCGAATTGTTCGATGGCGACAATTTTGTCTGCCGCCTGTGCCATCTCCTCAGAGATCCCTGGGCCTTCTTGACCGAACACCAGCACCGCATGCTTTGGCAATGTCGTCTCCGCCATATTGAAGCTACCTGGGATATTATCAATTGCAATAATTTCTCTGCCTTCATTACGCATCTTCTCAACAAATTCTTCGGTCGTCGCCAAATACGTAATGTGAAGATATTTATACGTCATCATGGCGCCGCGCTTATTCCATTGTCGCCGCCCAATGACGTAAATCTGCCGCACACCAAACGCATTGGCACTCCGAACAATCGTCCCCATGTTAAAGTCCCGCTCGGTGTTCTCCAGAGCAATAACTAGGCCATGATCTTCAGAGTCCAAATCATTTATGATTTCCGCCTCGCTCCGACCTTTAAACTTATCAATCACATTTCTTTTATCTTCCATCTCTGTTATTTTAGCAAAAATACTAAATAAAGGGTAAAATCCAGCGCTTCTATTGACTTTTTAAAACAAGTATGGTATAAATAAAGACAGCTTTCGTTGACGAGCTGAGTAAATCCTTGTCCGAAAGTGAAATTTGACAGGCAATCGAACACAAGATGAGTTTGTATTTCTTTTTTAAGAATAATTGAGAGAAATGAAATCTCATCTTGTATTGTAAAGAACACAGTACACTGCACTCATGCAGATGAGAGAACACAGAAAGGTGAAGACCATGTCCAGTAGAGACTATGTCGCACAACCTGTTAATCGTCTTGTTGATAGGAGCTGCAAGATTTATCTCGAATTTTGCAGTCTCCTTGAACAAATGGAAGATAGACTTCCATTAAAGGAGAAGGGTTGTCTTAGCGGCTTCAGCGCCGCAGAAGGGTTGCTGAAAATGAAAGTGTACACCGAGTCGCTTAGGTTCAATTCCACCTCTCCGTTGGCGGAAATCGGGCAAGAGATTTGTCAAAAGTCTCGAACATGCAATAGTACTGTTGCTGCTAGATATTCGTGGTACTTAGACCACCTAAAGTGGTTAGGTTACGATGAAGATTCACGCCAGCACCAACGTTCCGTAGCTGCCAGCGCAGATGCGCTTGACAAGGTTCTTAGAAGAATCGAAAAGATAGGTTGTATCTTACAAGAGACTGACAAATCCGAATCTGTTCGGGTCTGTCAACTCCGTAAGATGCTTTCTGGGGACCGCTAGGAACCCTGCAACGTCTGTATGACAGGTGATTGTTCTTTTACGATTGCCTGTCATGTAGACTCTGAATTTATGACATTAAAAATCACCCTAACTCCAGGGTGATTTTCTTATGATGAAAAATTGTCAATTCTTGGTGCGGATGAAAGGACTTGAACCTTCACGTACTTGCGTACACTAGCACCTGAAGCTAGCGCGTCTACCAATTCCGCCACATCCGCATGTGGGCTACGCGTTATTATAGCCCAAATTTAACCTCATATCAAGCTTGATTACGCAGCTTACACCACGCGTTTAGTTCTGAGGCCAGCTCTTTTGGTTGCGCCTCAGCCTTCATACCTGGATTAAAAATATTAGACGGATCAAAAATCTGCTTCACCTTTATATACAGCTGCTTTTCATCATCTGGCAGATTTTTATAGATAAAGTTGGCTTTTAGCCGACCATCACCACCAAAGCCCGCAAATGAACCGCCGTATTTTTCAACGATCTGCGCAATTTCAGTCAGTAATTGTAAGATCTTCTGACGCTCGCTCACCTTTTTACTATCAAACGTCGGATATAATGCGATGTGATCACTCGAAAAGTCAATAAATACCGGAAGATTCACACCGTACTTTGCCTCCAGAGATTTCAAATCGCCGATGAAACTATCCATTTTCTCTGGCGCCATTAAAATACCAGAAAACGCACGTGGCGTAATCATGTGTGGTTCGCTTGGGTTTTCCGCTAGTGCCAAAACCGAATGCAAGCTGAACAGGTCCTGTTCCTCCAGATGCAGTGTTTTTATATCAACCGCTTCTGATGATTCCAATTTTCTAGTCAATTTCTTCGCGGCTTTATTACGTGCTCTGTCAGAAAAGTCGTCAAAGATAGCCAAGACTACCGCGCCCTTAAAACACTCTTTCGGCGCCCACTCAACAACCTTTCCCACACTGGCTGCCTGACGGAAGAATCGCCCGTCAATCATCTCCACAGAGGAAGCTTTATTCTTTATTGCCAGCTCGACAGCCGACTGGGCGTCTGACAATTTCTTATACGAAGCCGCAACAACCGAATATTCTGGGTGGACAAATTGAGCTTTCATGATAACCTCACAAATTACGCCCAAGCTTCCCTGACTGCCAATAAATAACGGCGTTAAATCGAACGAACCATCCTTTTGCTTAACCCGGGAAATTCCACTATAGCCCACAGTATCCGGCAAATCTGGATCCATCTGGGCGATCAACTCAGCATTGTCCGAAATTAAGTTATCGATCTCACGATAAATCTCACCCTCAAACGTCGACAATCCCTTTTTCTTGCTCAGGTCACGTCGAGATATTCGACCGGTCTGGATGACATCGCCATTACTTAGAACGACTTCTAGTTGCTGGACAGTACTAGCAAAATGGCCGTGACTTCCAGACAGCATGCCAGCCGGAGCAGTACTGATAGCGCCACCAATCGTGCCATCTTCTGCAACATATGAAGTGCGTGGCAAACCTAAGCCTTTATGAGTCGACAAAGTTGCGTTGATTGCCGAAAGAGAAATTCCTGCTTGCGCATGAATTAGCTGCTGGCGAGGATCAATACCAACCACACGATTCATGTAAGCTTTTTCATCAATTGCGATACCTTTATTTGCAGCTGCACCCGTCTCATCCGTACCACAGCCACGAACAAATACCGGCAAAACATGACCTTTTTCCGCTAATTGCGAGCAAAACCGCATCACTTTTCTAATGTCGTTCATATTAGCCGCCTGAACAACCATTTCCGGCCGACGAGCCAAAAGTCCGTTGTCAGCTTCAAACTGGCTCAGTGCAAAATCCTGCGATACGACTTCGCCACTCAGGTGTTCATTCAAATATTTCGCAACTTTATTCATTAATCCTCCTTGGTCTATTGATTTAATTTTAGCATAAGCATGTGTAGTTGATAAGTAGAATTTACTTTGATATAATCAGATTATGCGGATGTGGTGGAATTGGTAGACACGCATGCCTTAGGAGCATGTGCCTCACGGCGTGAAGGTTCAAGTCCTTTCATCCGCACCAATTCATTATATATACGGATTTTTTCGGAATTGTCGCCTGCAATATGGCGACTTTTTAATTGCTATGAAAATATTATTGACTATACCAAAACGCCTATGCTACAATCACGCCAAGGTAAAAAAAATAATGCGAGATATCCACTTGGATCATCGAGGAGGGTTTATATTAATATGAGCAAATCAAATAACTATTTCCGAAGGCAGCGTATTGGCCTGGCGGTTGTCGGCGGTATCATGACGCTGATGGTAGCGTTTAGCTTGACGCCAACATTCGCTGGTGTTGTCGCGACCATCACCAACAGCGTGAACACCGCATCAACTGGTACGCTAGTCATGGAAGAAAAGAATCATGACGGGACAGTCACCTGTACTACTACTGGTACTGGTAGTGCAACTTGTGCAACCATCAACAAATACGGCGGTCAAGCACTTGTTCCGGGTGGCAGTACTGACACGACTGTAAAAATCACCAACAAGGGTAGCATCGCTGCCAGCGCCTTCACTGTCAAGGGTGGCACCTGTACAACCGAGAACGCACCAGGTGCATCCGTATCTGGTACCGGTAACCTGTGTAGCAAAATGACCGTTACCGTCCGCGCTAACGGCACACAAGTCTGGACTGGTACGGCAGAAGCCTTCCAGCAAGCAGTAGCTCAAGATATCAAGACAGTCGTTGGACATCCAATTGCACCAAACGAGACCGTCACATTGGTCATTACTGCCGCACTTCCGGCAAATACCGACGCTAGCTTCCAGGGTCGCCAGATCTCACAACCAATTACCTGGCAATTCAGCGCCTAACATCTCATAAATAGCCGTAAAATCTGATACACTGACGGGTAATGAAATTTAGTAAAACCAGCATTTGGACAATTGCAGCACTGAGCCTACTGAGTTTGGGCTCAGTGCTCGTACTACACCTGGCTGGTTTTCGCTTTTTTACCATCGCCACACCAAGCATGGGCGAAACCGCGCCAGTCGGAACGTTAATCGTTACGCAGCCGCAACAATCTTACAACCAAAATGATATTATTTCTTTTTATCGCAGCGGCAGTGTTTATACACACCGTCTAGTTAAAATTAACGATGACCATAGCTATACGACCAAAGGCGACCTCAACGCCGTAGAAGATTCTCTTTCGGTAGCCAACCGAGATGTGATCGGTAAAGCAGTAGTGGTCGCCCCCGTGTGGGGCTGGGTCTGGCGGGCCGCACCGATTTTACTGATTGGCTGGTTTATCGTCTATTTACTTTCGTGCATCAAACGGATACGTGATGACTGGCGTTGGCCAGTTCGCATCATTGGTGGGACATTGGTGGTTATTTTGGCGACGCTGATCCTCAACCCGTGGCTTCGTGCTGACATGCTCAGCATCGCTACACACCAGAAAAATGACGTGCGACTTCACATCGTCAACACGGGCATTTTCCCTATTCGTGATGATGACGGCAACCGTGTTCACACTGGTCAAACCGCCATAGTTCGCGCCACCGAAACTGACGCGCAAGGGCATTACATTTACGTGCCACGGCCGTCCCTTGGGCCAACGGGCGTAGTGTTTGCGCTGCTATGGTGTCTGTTGCCACTCTTCATAGCACTGCTAGTAAAATTGCCTCCACCAGAAGAAGAAATCACTGGATTGCAACTTGTTCATGAGCGAAATCGTAACATGGTGCTACTTGCCATCATCATTTTATTTGAAGTAGTGCTTCTGACCGTACAATTATCTTCCCTGGCAGGATTTACCACAACCATACAAAATAGCACGAACAAAGTCCAGTCTCGCGCTTACTTTAAATGCTCTGAAGCTACCTGGATTCAGTCACAAATTCGCCCCAATCCTCAGCCGTATTTTGCCTGGGCACTCAATAGCGATCATGCCGCCAACCCTGTTGTGACTGACCTCTCTGGTAACGGTAATCATGGCAAGCCCTCACCGAGTGATGGCTCACCGAGTCGTGCCAGCGTTTGGAATACAGGCTGTGTGCGTGACGATCGTCGCATTTCAGTATTCAACGGAGTGAATGCCTGCTTGACACACGGAACGTCAGCAGAGCAGAAGGTCAATCCTGCGCCAAATACCTTTAGCCTGGAGGTGTGGTTTAGTACTAATTATCGAAGCAACGGTCGACTAATGGGCTTTAGCTCTTTATACGAAGGCGATTATAATGGTGGTGGTCAAAGCGATCGTCATATATATATTGACAAAGACGGTCGAGTAGTATTTGGAGTTTACAACGGAGGCATCAAACTTGTCGCTTCAAAATCTGGCGTAAACTATGCTGATGGCCGCTGGCATCACGTTATTGCCACTATTTCACCAAGTGGCGCTGCACTCTACTTAGATGGAAACCGCGTCGACACTAATACATCAATGACTGCCGGAGAAAATGTACCTAACGGCGGATACTGGAAGGTTGGATGTGGCAAATTGACTTATTGGAAAAATGCTGACGGCAGCGACTACCAAGGCCCTAAGTATTTTAAAGGCAGTATGCAATACAGCTCAGTCTATACGACTGCTCTCACCGAACAACAAGCTCGTGACCATTATTTGGCAGGCGCTCTATAGTAGTATATAATTGGCATAGCGATGGGAAATTAGCTCAGTTGGCTAGAGCGCACAATTCACATTCGTGAGGTCACAGGTTCGAGCCCCGTATTTCCCACCAATATTGTATTTTTGTAAAATATATGATTATAATAATAAGTGTAGAATATAAAGGTCTACGCGATTTCATTATGTCAGAAAAACTTACTATAAAAATCGGCGTATTTGACATTCCACTGTCTGAAGAGGAAAATTACAACCAGCCAATAGGACTGGCTGTCTATGACGACACGGAAGAGATGGCAAGCGCAATTATAGCTCTTGCAAGCCACGGACACCATGGCGACCTATATTCACAACTAATAGAAGAAGTGCCTGATTACAAGAATATGCCTGGGTTGTATTTTAACGGAGTGGATGCTTACGGATTTTGGAACAGCAAAGACAGTCTACCAACAGTAAGCTACATAGACAGAGGCGATAGTCGTCGAAAAATAGCAGCTCAAGCACTACACACAGCCTTCATAGCTGGAGCTCACCTCCACATTCCGACGGATAATTCATTGCATTCTATGCGAGTCAACAACTGTCAACTAGAGAAGGCTATTATTCAAACCTTAACTTAATCTGTGGTATAATTAGTTAGACTAAGGAGGTCTGCTACTAACATCAGACCATATTTTTATGAAGGACGCTAGCAAGATTCGAAATATTGCCATTATTGCCCACGTCGATCACGGTAAGACGACCATGGTTGATGGGCTGCTCAAACAGTCGCGCACATTCCGCGACAACCAGGCCGAGATGAGTCAAGAATTGATCATGGATTCGGGCGATCAGGAGCACGAACGCGGTATCACCATCACCGCCAAACAGACTTCAATTTTTTACGGCGATTATAAGATCAACATCATCGACACGCCGGGGCACGCCGATTTTTCCGGCGAAGTCGAGCGAACACTGCAAATGGCGGATGGCGTCTTGCTGATCGTCGATGCGCAGGAAGGGCCGATGCCGCAGACGAAGTTTGTGCTTTCAAAGGCGCTGGAACTGGGCTTGAAGCCAGTGGTGGTGATCAATAAAATTGACAAACCAGCCAGGCGAATTGCTGAGGTTGAAGATGAACTGAGCGATCTATTTTTGGAGTTAGCGACCGATGATAGTCAACTGCATTATCCGATTTATTACGCTATCGGGCGCGATGGCAAGGCCTGGCGAGAGATTCCTACCGACCCAGGCGACAACGCTGATCTCACGCCAATTTTTGAAGCGATTATCAATGACATCCCGGCACCAAGCGTCACGGCTGACGGCGGATTTCAGATGCTAGTGACCAGCCTGCAGTATGACACGTTCCAGGGTAAATATGCCATTGGGCGGATTGCTCGCGGGTCGGTTAAGCGCGGCCTGGCGGTTAGCTTGATGAAACAGGGCGAAGTGTCAGGTTCAGCGCGAATTGAGAAAGTTTTTGGCTACCGCGGACTGAACCGCGAAGAACTTGACGAGGCGTTTGCTGGCGACATTGTGGCGCTGGTTGGCGTGAGTGAAGCGCACATTGGCGATACGATTGCTGACAAAGAACACCCTGAAGCCTTGCCAGCGATTGCCATTGAAGCGCCGACGCTGAGCATGTACCTCGGCCCGAATACCAGCCCGATGAAAGGACGTGAGGGCGAGTTTACCACCTCGCGGCAAATTGGCGACCGATTGCGGCGAGAGCTGGAAACCAACGTGGCACTGCGCGTCGAGGAAAACGGCATCGGCTTTACGGTGTCTGGCCGCGGCGAGCTGCACCTCAGCGTCTTGATCGAGACCATGCGGCGCGAAGGCTTTGAGTTTGAAGTCGGCCGTCCGCAAGTGGTCACCATCACCGAAGACGGCGTCGAAAAAGAGCCAATTGAAGAACTGCAAATCGAGATTAGCAGCGAATTCATCGGCGCAATCAGCCAAGAATTGGGTGCGCGCCATGCTGAAATGAAGTCGCAAGAAACTACCGCTAGCGGCGCTACCCGCATCACCTATGTGTTGCCGACGAGGGCGTTGATCGGTCTACGCAACGTACTCTTGACCGCCACCAAAGGCACGGTGATTATGAATTCCCTGCCGCATGGCTATCAACCGCTGGGCGGTAAATTGCCGAAAACCCGCGGCGGCGTACTCATTGCCTTTGAAGCTGGCACTACCACACCGTACGCTCTGCAGGCGGCCGAAGCTCGCGGCGAACTCTTGGTCGGACCGGGCACGGAAGTCTACGCCGGGATGATCGTCGGCATCTACAACCGCCAAGAAGACATTGAAATTAACGTCTGTAAAGCCAAACATCTGACCAACATGCGCTCCAAATCGTCCGATGGCACGGTGCAGCTAACGCCGTTTACACAGTTTAGCCTGGAGCAATGCATCGACTTTATCGAAGATGACGAGCTTTTAGAAGTTACGCCAAAATCTCTGCGCCTGCGCAAACGCTACCTTGATGCCAATGAACGAAAGCGCGCTAATAAACAATAGCCCCATTGACTATAAAATAACCGCCCCGTAATGGAGCGGCTATTTTTATAATTGTGAGCTAATTAATTGACAAGTGTTTCTTTAACCCTACGTGACACAAAGAAGTATAGGATAATCAGACCTTCAAGTATCAACATAGTAATGATTCCCCCTATTAGCGTTGGAGTACCCTCGCCTGATTTCCCTGATGTGTGTGAGGCAATCATACTTGCGGTGTTGTTTATCCCAGCCGTAATAAGCGCAGCTACCGCCAACCACTTGCCAAGACGCTTTTGCATAGCTATAAACACAACAGCGCAGATCGACAAAACTGCTAGTATCGGCGCGAATATCAAAGTAATAATATTCTCAGGCTGACTAAGATTCATTACTGCCTGGAAAAACATTCCTATATTACCAATGCCACCAATAACAAAACAAATCACGAAGAACATTAGCCATCCCTTAACGCCCTTTAGCGACTCTGCCATAACAACATATTGCACTGGAGCTGCTTGTGGCTGAGCAAAATATTGCTGGTTAACTGGTTGCTGCTCGTACGGGGTGTTTTGAGGTTGTGGCACTGGGCCATATTGTGCATTTGGATCTGGCTGTGGTGCATACTGTGGTTGCTGAGGTTCTTGTTTTGGCATATTATTTTCTCCTATTAAAGAAATATTGATACGCTAATTATAACACATTCTTAATTTCTTCGGGCAAAAATCCTTTTTTATGCTTGAAGTCGGCTTGCCATTTGTAGTCTTTACTGTAGCCTAGATCTTTCATTAGCTTGGTAGCAGCGTTGCGAAGGTGGAGCGGCACGGGCGAGTTTGGGTATTTTTGCGCCAGATTGAAAGCTTCATTCATCAGATCAGTAATCTCGCGCGACTTCTGACTGCGCGCCAGCGCGATGGCGCAGTGGAATAAATTATATTTGGCTTCAGGCAGGCCAACACACTCAACCGCTTCAAAGGTGGCGACTGCCAGACTCAGCGCACCATTGCCAGCCAGACCGATGTCTTCTGATGCAAAGATAACCATCCGCCGAGCGATAAACTTTGGGTCTTCACCAGCGTCAATCATCCGTGCCAGATAATACGCCGCAGCAACCGCGTCGCTACCGCGCAGTGATTTGATGAACGCCGAGATGACGTCATAATGAGCGTCGCCTTTCTTATCATAGCCCGGCAGCCGCCGCTGAGCCGCTGCTTTGACGACCTCCGGCGTGACTTTGCCGCCAAAACTCAGTGCCAATTCCAAATTACCCAAGGCCACCCGCGCGTCGCCATCCGCCAATTCCGCCAAATAGTCCAAAGCTTTGGGCGACACCCGCTTGGTTTGTTTCAAAGTCTTCAGCGCCCGCTTCAGCACTGATACAATATCATCTTTGGTCAGTTGGTGGAGCACCAGCACTCGCGTCCGACTAAGCAGCGGCGTGATCACCTCAAAGCTCGGGTTCTCAGTGGTCGCGCCAATCAAAGTAATTAGCCCACTCTCGACATGCGGCAAAAAGGCGTCCTGCTGCGCCTTGTTGAAGCGGTGGATTTCATCAACGAATAAAATCGTTCGTAGATTAAGATTCCAATTTTGCCTGGCATGTTCAATGACCTTTTCAACATCTTTTTTGCCACTGGTAACGGCAGACAACTCGACAAACTCTGCGTTGACTTCCCTAGCAATAATCCGCGCCAACGTCGTCTTGCCCGTCCCCGGTGGACCCCACAGGATCAAGCTGACTGGCTCAGCGCGCCTCACAATCTGGCGCAGCAGCTCGCCCTCGCCCAGCAAATGACTCTGCCCAATAACCTCATCCAACTTTTGCGGCCGCATCCGCTCGGCCAACGGTATTCGTCCCATGATTATATTATACGCGTAAATTAAATCACTCATCAAGCTGCAATTGAACAAAAACAGCCAGCCCTGACAAAACCACCAACATCCAGCCAGCAACGAAAACACTTTGATTTGATAATATGCCAAAAATGAAATTCAGCGGCACGAGCGTAATGCGACCAACAGCACTAATGACAGACCCAGATCCCGTGCGATAAGTCGGAGGCCAAGCGGTCTTAGGAAGACAAGTTCACGGCACAACTCCT
>CBDFCQ010000002.1:0-41955 GCA_965246075.1 uncultured Candidatus Saccharibacteria bacterium | reverse complement strand
CCAACGTCCAAAATCAATTATCAGCTCCATCCAGGGCATTTAGTAAGGTTATCCATAATCCAGTTGTTGAAAAAACTAGTGACGCCATTGGCAATACTATTGCCCGCCCTAATTTAATTATTTCTGGCGCACTAGGTGCAATAGCCTCTGTTTTTGTATACTTTATCGCTAAAAGATACGGCTATTTACTATCAGGATCAGAGGTGATTGTGTTATTTGTAGCAGGTTGGTCTATCGGCGCAGTCATTGAATACGCTAGAGTAGGCTTCATAAATAATAGAAAAAATCGCTAATTAAACATCCTATTATTATCGTAAATTAATTGTCACTTCATTATCGTCATTATCACCGCCACGTAAATCAAGTCGATTTTTAACTATAGGACGGCTAGGCTCTACGGTACTAGGTAATCCATTAGTGTTAACTGTATCCATGTCCCGCTCAGAGTCTTTATTCTGTAGAGAGATAGGATTGCCCACCGGAGCGGACATAGAAGAAGTGTTGCCTATCGCCCCTACATTACCTGAGACCTGCTGAGCCGATGAAGAACTTTGCACGCCACTAGGTTTAGCAACCGGATTTAACGCAGGCTTTCCGCCTAGCTGCTGTCGTTTTGCTAGCCATTCATCTAAGAAAGACGAGCCTCCGGCTGACGGTTTCTGACCAGCAGATGAAATGCCCTGCATAGAATTCGGCTTTGGTATCTGGCTACTCCTAAGTCTATCAAAAATCTCCTTCTCAACAACTGCGCGCGGCTTACCGTACTTAGCCGCAGACAGCCTTACTAGAGCATCTCTCAATTGATTATTGGCCTGACCCATCGGAGGAATCCAGTTCATACTGAATGGAGCTGATGGCACGTTATTAATCATTACAGAGGTTATGGACTGGAAATTTGGCAATTTAGCCAAATCGTCAACGTCAAAAGTCGGCTGGAACTTCTTAACCATCAATTCTGCATCCGTCACACCAATACGCCCAGAGATAACCGTACCAACGTTACCAATGATAGCTTCACGTATCTTATCGGTTAGCTGGGTCATGAACTGATTACCCATAATAAGGCTTAATTTATATTTACGAGCCTCTGATAGAATAGATTCAAAGCTGTCTGTAGCAAAGTTCTGGAACTCATCGACATATAATGAAAAATCAACTCGCTGATCCTCTGGAATATCGGCCCGCGACATTGCCGCCGCCTGAAATTTCATCACAAAGATAATACCCAACAACTTGGAGTTTAGCTCCCCCATCTTGCCCTTCGACAAGTTAACTAGTAAAATCTTATTATTATCCATAATTTCACGCAGATTAAAGCCAGATTTTGTTTGACCAATAATATTACGCATAGCGTCATTAGAGATAAATGGGCCAAACTTTGCCACAACCCACGAAACAACCTCGCCGGCTTCATTCGAACGCTGAGATGCCGGAAATTCCTTTGTCCAAAAATCAATAACCTGCTGATCCTTTACATATTTCAGCTTACTCTTAACAAATTCTGGATCCATAAGACACTTTGGCACATCAATAAATGTTCCACCTGCGGGGTCTGCCATCAGCAGTAATGCACAGTTTCTAAAAATATGCTCCAGACGAGGACCGACAATGCCCGTATGTCCCGGGTCGTATAAGCCGTATAGCATATTAATTGCCTCTTGAACCAAAAAATCTTTCTGATCCGGCGTATCAAATTCAAACATGTTGAGCCCAATTGGATTAGCCATATCTGACGGGTTAAAGTATATGATGTCCTCAACTCGCTCTTTTGGCACTTTTCCTAGCAATGATTCTACCAAATCGCCATGCGGATCAATAAAAGCAAACCCACGGCCATCCATCATGTCTTGGTATGCCATATTCTCCTGAAGCACCGACTTACCGACACCAGTCTGACCGATAATGTAAACATGGCGACGGCGATCTTTTGTGCCTATACGGATTGGCTTCTTTACTCCCCGAAACTCGTTATATCCTATTAGAAGGCCCTCGTCTAGAATGTCAGTTGGTCCATCAACCTGCTTTGACATTTGACGCTTAACCTGTGAAGTTGGGATTGCACTAGATCCTGGCAGGTGGAATAATGTTGCCATTTCAACACTGTTGAGAATATTACTACGAGCTTCTTGAGGAAAAAACCGCATGATATAAGCCGTTGTCATTTCCTCAACATTTCTCGTTAAAGAAAACTTAAAACCGTTATTACGAGGGGAGTCAAATAGCGAAAAAGCAGCAATAATGTTTTTCAGCAACACCTGTGAACGAGCTGCGGTATTTGAGGAAATTACAACACGTATAAGAACTTCGTAGGCAGGATATCTAGTCTTCTCACTAATGGCATCAACTTCGGCCTGCTCTAAAGAGGTCAATTGCTTATCTTCTGGACTTTTTGCCTCGTCCTTATCTCCACCCTCTGGCGGCTTCCACAATGCCTCCATAATATCAAGGGGAACAACACCAGCCAGTCCCTTTTTCTTACCTTTATTCTTTTTCATACCATCAATATGAGACTCTGAAGCTTTTGACCACCCATCATAAGCTGGCCTCAATAAGAACTGAACACCTATGCCGTCCTCTCTAGAAGCAGAAGACAATGCATTTAAAAGTGCCCTAGAAGCGTCCCTTTTTGACTCTTGGTAAGTAGATATCGGATATACAAATGACTTCTTTAAAGTAAATTCACCACCTATAGTGCCACTCATTTTTCCCACCTTACTAAATATATTAGCGTCAGTGACTTCTTCTAGCCGAGCAGATGGATAAGCAGCTGCTACGGCCTGACGAATAACATCCACCAGCACTAACGGAACTACAGCATAATAATGGACAAGCCCGCCACGCGCAACAATCTCAAATGACATATGACGCTGTCCATAAACCTTACTTTTAAACCCTTTCGTAGCTGTACTTGAGATAATATTGTACATCACCTGAGCTTGGGACAAGACCTCTTCCGTAAGGTCCCTCTCGTCTCTATTGGAGCCATTAACATCTTCGCTAGTTGGCGGTAAATGAATAAGTAGTGGCACCATTTTCAGCCCACGTTCGTAATTTTTAGCCTCCCTAAGCATATTACGATACTGAAGAAAAGCCACCGTAATACCAGCCGCAATAATAACTATTACTATAAAACTAACAATCAGAGGACCCGCACCCATATAAAAACCTATTCACCACTACTATAATCTTTACCCAACGTTTTATTATACCTTTTTTTCAAATAATCAATTTGCAGCTGGGTAATAACCCTGCTTCTCTCATAAGGGTCATCTTTCGTTAAAATTATAATTTTTTTTACTTTATCTACCCACTCTTTTTCAATTAGATCCTCGTCTGCTGCAACTAATGGCGTGTCGTCGCTAGGGATCGAAGTCGAACCTACATTTACCGATGTTGTATTTTTATCATCGGCCAGAGGAGAGGCTGAGTCATCGACGGGCAATGCTACTGGTATATTATTGTATTGCTCAACGACAGAAGACCGTCTACGCTCTGTGTCAGATGTCAGTTCAGGGCTTTCTGTTGTACTTTCTACACCATTCTCGCCACCCACAAAAATCTGGGGCTTTACCTCAGTATTCCTGCTGACTTGTGGTAATTCCGGATTCATACATATACATTGTATCACGTCACCACTTAAAAGCATACGTTTAGGCGCTCCGAGATATTAGTATCTTTTATGTATAAAAAAGCATACCAACAGCTCAAAAATCGCCAACAGCATTACTTCGAAAAACCCAACACCGCCCATTGACTGCATCCCAACATAAATAGTCGGAGCAAGAGATATCATAGTAGAATAATAATATATTTTATACTTAGATTTCTCAGAAACTTTATTAAAATTAAAAAAGTTCGCAGCTATTCGCTCCGAAACTAAAAATATCACATAGACTATACAGATAAACAATATATACAAGCACGTAAAAAATGCCAAAATTCCAAACGGACCCGCACTACTTGGATTAGTCGCATTCAACAAAACAGCAATAAATATCGCAGCAATCAATGCAATGAGACTAACTATTCTTATCCCCATACTCACATAATACTATAAACAAGAAGCCTGAGCGATAGTATTATCAGAAATAAACACAACCATCCGCCGATAAAAAATAACTATTAGGCGCGGGTGTCTATAGCTTTCATCTACCGCTCTAGGCGATTGACCGCTCCTTAATTAAGGAGCACCCCTGCAGCGTTCCTCTGCATACATCCAGTATCATAATCGCTAACATCTTAACGAGGATTAACTGGATGCATGCGGTACTAGCCGCGCGCTCAACGCTTTTACAATTTGCGAAGTATCGTAAAGGCGGAGCATTGGCTGCGTCATTATAAAAATCATGCAGCCAATTGTCCGTCAAGTACTTACTCTTAAATGTTGAGTCTTGTCTATGAATTGTTAATGTGTTTTTTGCTTTTTGGTTTTCAATAAAAGCTTACGTTTATACTAGCACAACCCCTTTATTGTGTCAACCAAAACATTGTTAAAAATTATTGTAATATTTACTTAATTATTAGCTGTTGTTAAAATTATCATCTGTTAAAGTAGTAAATGTAATTTTATATATTTAAGTGTTTTTTACAACAGTATTACGACTATTGCCCTATCGCAGTCCCATAATGACACCCATGCCAAGGCAGCTAAAGTCATTACAGAGGGTGCAATTTAAAATAACCACACTCTTTTCGCCAACACACCCAAACTCAACAACATCGGTTTATTTTTTACCTATACAAATCTACAGTACAAATCTTTAGATACTTCACAAAATAAACTAAGTATTTTTGTCAATCAGAATATATTAAATATTTACAATCATATCGCCCCCTTTTTTCTTCTTTTCATCACCACGAACACAGCTATCTTGCATACTTTTTTAAATAATTATTGCGTCATATCAAGTAGTGATTATTCCAAAATTATACAATCGCCCTGGACATTACAAGCCAGCTCAAAATACATTAAGACATAAGCTATAGACCCCGACTATACAAATAACGTCTTTACCCCAGCAAACTATGACATAAACCGTCCTAAGACAAAACTCTCAGGTGATACAAACGATCAGCCACAAATCAATCTTCTATAGCACCTCGCCAGCATAGACGGTGATAAATAATGATGATAGTGAGTGTAGTATTTTTTACTTAGGTTTTTTGTAAAAATACTGTTGACATAAGCATTTCCATGCCTTATTATGGGGGTAGCTTCTGAATAAAAAAGTTATACAGAAGCCAAAAATAAAAAGAACTTGTAAAACTCCACTTTTTAAAAACAACCACTACTCGCAGGTGGTTGTTTTTTTGCAGCCTACATTACTTACCAAATAAAAAACCGGCCTCTCGGCCGAATCAAATATACATGGTGGAGCTGCCGGGTACTGCCCCCGGGTCCAACTGGTATCATGATACTCGTCTACGAACATAGGCTCATTTAAAAATTTTATAACGTCACCTAGCTAAAAATGAGTCGAAAAAACCAAGTTTCGTTACGCGGAAAAAGTCCCGCATGCCCGCCGCTTCCGAGCGTGCAGCTAGCAACATATATATGACACCCTACACATCGGCTGTTGCCACGATGCTAGGGTGATCGCTAAAAACTAAGCAGCGATAGCGACCGGCTGAGCAACTTTGAACGAATCAAAGAATGCAGCAACACGATCTTTCAAAGATGTTCTTGCATCTAAAATCATACGTTACGCGTATCGTCGGCTCGCAGAATATCTTGATAAAGTCCAATTGTCGAAAGCTATATCAGCCCCGCACATCAATAATGATTATACCACTGCCTCATTTAAAAATCTATACACTTATGTTTTAATAGACTTATGGTAAGCAGAGTTGTCTCGGCCACACCCTATGGTTTCACTGGAAAGATTATTGAGGTTGAAGGCGACATGTCAAAGGGGCTACCTAGCCTACAAATCGTAGGTATGGGCAACAAGGCTATTGATGAATCTCGAGATAGAGTACGCAGTGCAATAAAAAATTCATCCCTAGATTTTCCAAAGGGCAAATTAATTGTTAATTTAGCTCCAGCGGAACTGCCAAAAGACGGATCACAGTTTGATCTGCCAATAGCACTAGCCATCTTGTGTATAGGAGGTATGCTAACTCAAAACGACATAGAAGGCGCAATTTTTGCAGGTGAACTAGCCCTAGATGGTAGCCTACGACCAATACGATCAGCAATTGTCACAGCTGAGGTTGCTAAAAACCACAAAATTAAATCAGTATTCGTGCCAGCCCAGAACGCAGAACAAGCATCTCTAGTTCCCGGTATTGAAATATTCCCAGTAGACAATCTCAAATCTCTCTTCCTACACTTAAAAAAGGAGAAGTTCATTAAATCAATAAATAGAACTAAAAATAAAATAGAAACTAACACGCCAGAAGACAAGACGACAATTGACGACATCTATGGACAGGAACAGGCTAAAAGAGCCATTCAGATTGCCGTAGCTGGAAGACATAATATTTTGCTATCTGGCCCTCCGGGATCAGGAAAAACTATGCTAGCAAAATCTCTAAAAAACCTATTACCCCCACTATCAAAAACTGAAATCGTTGAAGTTACCAAACTACACAACCTGGGCAATACTAACACTATTAGTAGTACCATTAGAGAGCGCCCATTCAGATCACCCCACCACACCGCTAGTAGAGCTTCCATCATCGGCGGCGGGTCAAGGATACAACCCGGAGAAATCAGTCTGGCGCATCGAGGTGTTCTATTCCTAGATGAGCTATTAGAATATCCCAGAAATATCTTAGAGTCGCTACGCCAGCCCCTAGAAGACCACGAGATCACAGTGAGTCGTGCTAACGGTAAGTTCAACTTTCCTGCCAATTTTTTATTGATTGCCACTATGAATCCCTGCCCATGTGGGTTTCTTGGTGACTCAGACAAAACCTGCATCTGCTCACAAAATCAAATCCTTAACTATCAAAAAAAGTTATCAGGACCGCTACTTGATCGCATAGACTTAACCGTATCAGTTTCAAGAGTTCCCCACGAAAAGCTACTCAGTAATAGCTCGTTGATAAAATCACAACATTCATTATTTTTATCTGAAATTTCTCAAGCTCGTGCCATTCAGAAAACTAGGTATGGATGTAGCTATAAATACAACAATGACCTTTCAAGTAGCGATGTTGACAAAATTACATCTATTTCAGCCGCTACGAAAGCCTTCTTGATTAACGCAGCTAGGCGACTAGACTTAAGCACGCGCAGCTATTTTAAAGTAATTAAAGTTGCCCGCACAATAGCCGACCTAGAAAATTCAACCTCTATAGAAATTTCACATATCGCCGAAAGTCTGCAATATAGACAAATTAACATTAACTAATTACATCCTTGAAAATAATAAACATCTCTGTTACAATAGCAACAGAGTTAATCTAAAATTGCTTCAAAAGGAGAGCCAGAGATTAATAAGTCAATCCGTATCAACGGAGCAATCCGTGCAAAGGAACTGCGGATAATTGGTCCTGACGGCGAGCAGCTAGGAATCATGTCGCTTCAAGAAGCCTTGAAAAAGGCCGAGGACATGAATCTTGATTTAGTTGAAATATCGCCAGGAGCCAAACCGCCAGTTGCAAAAATCATTGACTGGGGCAAATATCAGTACCAGAAGATGAAAGATCAGCAAAAAAACCGACGGCAAGCAAAGTCCGGAGACTTAAAGCAAATGCGCTTTGGTCTAAAGATAGGAGCTGGAGATCTTGAGGTAAAGCTGAAAAAAATCCGTAAATTCTTGGAAAGCGGACATAAAGTTCGTATACAAGTAGTTTACAAAGGGCGCGAAATGGCCCACAAAGAAATTGGCTACGAATTGATTGACAAAGTCATGGATCAACTTAGTGACGATGCAATATTAGAGCAAAAGCCTCAGATGGCTGGTCGCAATCTGAGCGTAGTAATAAGGAGTAAGTAATGCCAAAGCTAAAGACCCATAAAGGCACTGCGAAGAGAATTAAGCTGACCAGTACCGGCAAATTGACACGCCAGCGCGCATTTGGCGGTCACTTTTTGGCTAAGAAGTCAAAAAGCCGTAAGCGTGCAATAAATACAACAGCAACCGTAACTGGTTCGATGGCTAAGAATGCTCGTCGAGCAATGGGAGTATAATTATGCGAGTAAAACGAGGAGTTACCGCACGCGCCAAACATAAGAAGATTCTAAAAGCAGCCGCAGGGATGCAACATAACCGCACGCGCAGTTTTCGTTTAGCAAAACAAGGGGTTATTCGTGCCCTACAATACGCTTATCGTGACCGCCGCAATAAAAAACGCGATTTGCGTGGACTATGGATTACCCGCATTAACGCAGCCGCTCGCCAGGAAGGCACAACTTATGGCAAGCTAATAGCTTCTATGAAATCCAAAAATATTGAGATTGATAGAAAGATTCTGGCTGAATTAGCAGTTAGCGAGCCAAAAGCTTTTGCCGAGATAGTAAAAGCTAGCATATAATATAACCTCCTAGCCATAATGGAAAACACCCTGTGTCATATCAGGGTGTTTTCTTATAGCCTGTCTATAAGCCGGGTTCTGTCTAGGGTAATCATCTATCTAGTTTGCTTGTTGCCAAACAAATCAAGCGGTTATCGGTCTACGAGTGGACTCCTCTTTGCATGCAGACCTCCTTGCAGTCGGCAGGGTTTACCTCCCATCTACGTCACCGTAGACGACTGTGAGCTTTTACCTCACTCGTTTCACCTTTTCCTCTATATAAATAGAGGTAGTTTCGTTTCTGTGGCACTTTCCCTAGGGTCTCCCCCGGTCGCCGTTAGCGACTGCCGTCGTCCTTCACTGCCCGGACTTTCCTCTTAAGATTAACTCAAGCGACTACCCAACAGGCTACCTATCCATTATACCATTAAAACCCCAAGCTTTTCCGTGAGCGCTCGATATTCCCCGCGTAGATGCAAGGTGGGTGCCCGCAAAGTACTACCACAGTAATAAATCATTAGAGCTCCCTATCATATGATGTTAGGAAAATCATACGCGCCCACGGAAAAACCTAGGGTCTACTAATATTATACACCAAAAATCATCATAAATATATGCAATATAGCTCGAGTACAGCCAAACATTACCTGACTCACCGCGCCAGAAAACAGTAAAACAAGAACTAGCACCAAAAGAGCGCCCTGCTGCTCAATTTTTTGCATAATAACCCTAATCCCCTCTGGCGCTACAGCATACAAAATTCTCGATCCATCTAGCGGTGGGATTGGTAGCATATTAAAAATAAAAAATCCTAAATTTACAGATACAGCAGTGGAGATAACCATCCCATATATAGTTGGCTGTATCACTCCCCCGGAAGTAATAATGCCACAAATCACCCCCAAACCAAATACAATAAAAGCAATTAGTAGATTAGTAATTGGACCAGAAAGAGCCACCAGCGCAGCCCCCCACTCACCAAAGCGTACTCTATTTGGATTAAATGGAACCGGCTTAGCACCACCAAAAATTGGCCCGTGCAACAGCACCATCATTAGCGGCAGCAATACGGTCATAAAAGGGTCAATGTGTCTTATTGGATTTAATGTTAACCTGCCCTCCTGTCTGGCTGTATCATCACCCAAAGCATAACCCATAAATGCATGCATAGCCTCATGGATAGTCATAGATAGCAGTATAACGACTATAACTATTATTATCTCCAAAACCATAGGTGCTATTATAGCACCAACCGGCCATCTTGACTAATTACATAAATGTCGCTACAATAATAAAGATTGTTATCAATAATAAAGTAAAGAGAGTGGAAATGGCATCACGATGTGATTTAACAGGCAAAGGCAAGCAGTATGGCAATAATGTCAGCTTCTCCTTGCGCCGCACCAAGCGTGTCTTCAAGCCAAATCTTCAAAAGAAAACTTTTGTTGTTGATGGTCAGAAAATCACCATGACCTTAAGCACACAAGCGATTCGTACTTTGAAGAAAAAAGGCATCTTAAGTACGCCTGGTAAGTAAATATCTATTTACGAACTTCTAAATTAAAATTGCCCCAGCCAAATACTGGGGTAATTTTAATTTATTGCAAAGACTAGCTTCTAGATATTTTTACAATCGTTAAACTGCCAGGCAAATCGGCAGACTTCTTTAATTTCCACTTCTGCCCAGCCTCAATGACCGGAGCCCCCAAGGCCTTCACGAACTCATCCAAGTCAGCTTGCGGAACCTCATAATTTAAATTTGAATCCCTATAATGTACTGGAATAACCACCTTAGCGTCAAGCTGGCGAGCCACCTTAGTTGCACCTACGGCATCCAGTGTATAGCCACCACCTCCTACGGGTAATATTGCAAAATCTACAACGCCAATATTCTCTAGCTGATCGTCAGAAAGTCCATCCTCCACATTACCGACAACCACACCCTTAACTTCGCCGACTGTAATTCTGTAAATTGTAGTTTTTCTTACATCACTACCATCATCAATATGCCTACGCGCAGGGATACCTAATATAGATATATCCCCAACCTCATATTCACCAGGTCCATTAAAAAGCAACTTTGGCGATGATTCCACATTGGAGAGTCTATCTTCAGTGACCACCTCTATATCATTATTAACGGGCACATTTTTACCGCCAGCAATCTCTAAATTTGGGTCAAAGACAACACGAAGCTTTCTTGTATTAATGACAACAGCGTTGGCGCCCTTATATTCTATCTCAAACATCCCTACTCCTTTCTCATTATACCTTCTGTATCTAACAATACTGAATGTTTGTTCCTAATCATATCCATTATAAACCTATCCTTGACACTCATCCTATAATAAAAGTCATCATACGTCATTATGGCATAATTTATTTCACTTCTTTTAGCCTTCTCAATTCTTTTTATCAAGTTCTTTATTGCTAACGCAGACATGTTATCGCCAACCAGGAGCAAATCAACAGAGGCTATAGAGCCAATATCCAGCTTTCCAGCAGTTATAGCTATTTTTAAGCCTCGTATTCTCTTTATTGAATCTTCCCATGAAGCACTTGCCGGCTTTTTATCATCATTATTTTTATCAGAGAAAATCACCATAAGAGGCTTCACATAAGGATAATCCTCATTCACACTGTAATATAACTTATTATCTATAGCATCCTGCTTCACAATGCCCACAGAAACCATATTCGCCAATTCACGACGAACAGAATTTATTTGCTCATCAATCATTCTAGTAATTTCTCTTACGTAGAACGATTTTTCCAGATTATTAAGAAATAAATACAGTAGTTTTACTCTTGTTTTTGAACCAAATAATGAATCAATCATTGCACTATAATTGTAACATATTTTTTACTTGTCATCTAATAATCGTGACAAATAGTGTTCGCATGAATCTATATCTCCCCACTCAATAAACGGATTGCGCCTAAACCATGTTAGCTGACGCTTCACAAGACCTATGTCCCTTTTTATAAACTCTTGGACCGCTTGCGACTGATTTATATTTCCATCTACTACCTTTTTAATAATTGGATATACATTACCAGTCATCGCTTCGTTAGTCCAGCCATACTGACATCCCAATATTATTGTTTCTTTGACAACGCCATCATTGAACATTTTTTTTGCTCTATCTGTAATTCGTTGCGTTAGTAGCTCTTTTTTTGTTGTAATTCCAACAATAATAGTGCTTTTCGACGGAGTGGGTTGCCTAGACACTTCCTGTCCAGACAATTCAATTGACCTAATCAGATATCTTTTATTCTTATTATTTTCTGGCAAAGAGACGTCCTGTTTAATGCAATAATCCTGGAGCTGCGCTACAGTCATTTTCTGCAGCTTATTACGCCTGTCTTTGTCGCAATCATTACCAAATTCAAAGTCAAAAACAACTGCATCAACATACAAACCGGTACCACCCACAAGAAAAGGTATATTGCCTCTGCTCCTAATTTCTTCAATTTTACGATTAGCATAATCTTTAAACTGTGCAGCGCTGAAAGAAACTCCTGGATCCACCAAATCAATACCCCAGTGAGGTACAATCCGTTGTTCGTGAAGCGAAGGCTTTGCAGTGCCGATGTCCATACCCCTATAGACAGTTCTGCTGTCGGCACAGATTATTTCACCACCATACTTCCTGGCTAAACGTACCGCCAGAGATGTTTTCCCGCTACCAGTTGGACCAACGATTACAATTAACGGCAACTTAGACCTACTACCTATAAATTCTGATGCCATCTTCGCTCCTTAAAATTAGCCACCCTATAACGATCATCGCACAAAATACCATCCTGCTCCAGCATCAACCGTTGCGCACACTGCCCTCCAGGAAAACCAACAGCCAAACCGCCTCTTGAATTAACAAGCCTATGCCACGGCAAATTACTCGGTCCGCCATGAGCAATCTCTCCAACCTGTCTGGCTGCATAGGGATGGCCAGCCATAGCTGCTATATCTCCGTAAGTAGTCACCTTATCGGACGGCAATAGAGCCATCAGTACATATACTCTATCCCGGAGATTATCAACTTTTATATTTTCCAAAAACTCTCCTTATAAAGATTTTAGATATCCAGAGAGGTTCTCTAGAGGAATTTTTTCCTCGCCAGCCTGAGTTCGAATACTAACCTCGCCCGCTTCTACATCCTTTGGCCCTACTATAAGCTGAACTGGTATCTTCATAGACGTCGCCTCTCTAATCTTTTTACCCAAAGACTCGTTTCTTAGGTCTAATGTAAATCTTACATCATTATACTTAACAGGCCTCGTCAGAGTAGTTTCTGACAAAATAGTTGTTATTTTATCAACATAGCCTAATACAGAATCATTAATGGTCAAAATACGCACCTGCTCTGGAGCTGCCCAGAATGGAAACCAACCACCTGTATGCTCAATAAACACGCTCAAAAATCGCTCAATCGAACCTAGTAAAGCACAGTGGATCATAACAGGTGTTGTAGAGTTTCCATTAATGTCTACATACTCCAACCCAAACCTCTGAGGTTGTACGAAATCTAACTGCACAGTTGCCACCTGATGTTCACGACCAATTGCATCAGTCGCCATAAAGTCAATTTTTGGACCATAAAAGGCTGCTTCACCCTCCTGCTCAAAGTAGTCTAGATCCACTCTCTCAACAGCTGACTTTAATTGACCTTGTGCAGAGTTCCATAGGTCAATATTACCTAAGTATGAATCAGAATCGTCACGATAACTCAGACGAACTCTTAGCTTCATGTCGATTGACTCATACAGCTCACGAGCTGCCGACAACAAGTTATTAATCTCCTCCTCAATCTGGTCTGACCGACAGAAGACGTGACTGTCGTCTTGCGTCAATGAACGGACACGATTTAATCCACCTAGCTCTCCAGTCTTTTCATCACGATAATCAGTTGTCGTCTCCAGATATCTTACTGGCATATCTCGATAACTTCGTGGACGTGAGGCAAAAATCTGCGTATGGTGCGGGCAATTCATAGGCTTGAGGGCCATTTCATCACTAGTCTCCTGACTCTTTACAAGAAACAACTCTTCACCAAACTTTGCCCAGTGACCCGACTTTTCATACAAATCTTTTTTTGTGATATGGGGCGTCCACACCTTCTCAAAACCGAATTTCTGCCGCAACTGATTCGAATATTGAGACACCACCTCACGCAAAATAGTTCCTCTAGGTGTAAATAGTGGCAAACCAACACCCACTAGTGGCGAGGTCGTGTATAAATCAAGGTCCCTACCCAGCTTTCGATGATCGCGCTGCTTTGCGATCTCTATCTTTTCCAAATATTCATCTAGCTCTTCTTGGTTGGCAAATGCCACGCCGTATATACGCTGCATTTGCAGGTTATTTTCATTACCACGCCAATATGCGCCAGCAACCTTAGTCAGCTTAAACGCACCGACCTTACCCGTACTATCAACATGTCCACCCCTACACAAATCAACATAGTCACCTTGCGAATACAAAGATACGGTCTTTACCTTACTAGGAGCTTCATTTACAGAGCCTATATCCTCACCAGATAATTCACTAGCAACGGTAGTACCAGACCGCTTAAGGTCGTTTAATAGCTCAATCTTAAAGTTCTGCTGATTTTCCTTAGCCCAATCAATAGCCTCATCTATTGCCACATCTCGTCTTTCGAACGGATAATTGGCAGATACTATTTTTCGCATCTCTTTTTCTATCTTTGGCAGACTATCTTCAGAAATTGTCGCACCATCAAGATATATATCATAATAGAAGCCATTGTCGATAGCTGGGCCTACACCAAATTTTGCCTGAGGCCATAAACGCTGAACGGCCTGAGCCATAATATGTGCCAAGCTGTGTCTCATAGATTTTAGTTCATCTTCACTCATATCAATATTATAGCACGCTCCTTGCGAACGGATATCTGTTGTGATAGTATTATTACATCTGGGCGATTAGCTCATTTGGCTAGAGCGCTTCATTGACGTTGAAGAGGTGAGAGGTTCGAATCCTCTATTGCCCACCAAATACGACAAAAAACATACCCTTTATTATTTACCAATAAAGGGTATTTAATTTTATCGATGTAGGCATTGACATTATAGAGTAAATATGTTAATATCCATAGTATGAGTAAACATAGCTCACCGCAATTAGACACAAAAATCAAACAATCATGCTCCTTGTTGAGCAAAGCGCAACTTCATTATGAATACAACAGGAAGATTAACGAGGAGAGATCTGCGCTGTCTGCTGATCCGCGCAATCGTTACACCTCTACTTAATACACAGTAGCACTGAAAGCCCCTGTAAATGGGGCTTTTTATTTTACACAGCACTTTTCCACTAGATTTTTTTATAGTTATATGACAATATATTGATATGATATGTTTAAAATGTTTTCACGACAAAACCCGTATAGTAAACTCTCGTCAAAATAAAAAATATCCGGCAACATGGAGAAGACATGTGTGTACACGATGCGGACACTCTTTTACAACCTACGAGAAACCGGTAATTCACCTTCCAGTCCTATCAAAAGAAAACAATATTAATAACTTCTCTATAGGCAAGTTAATCATCAGTATTGCACGAAGTTTTAATCATGATAAAAAAGCAGCTGATTTTTACAGCTACGATTTAGCAAATACCGTACAAGATAAGCTATTACTTCTACAAAACAAACATACAATATCGACACAAGACATAGCCAAGATCACCCACTCTACTCTACAGAGTTTTGATCAAATAGCAGCCCTACAGTACGCCGCTCAGCATAATCTAATCACTAGTCAGCGGAAGAGGCGCGGTCGCCCCTCTTTTTATTACCCCGAGAACGACCCTGGTCATTCATCTCGACAGTAGTTTTTTCCGTTACATCAAATTTATCAAGATACTTACCCAGTAAAAGATGCGTCTGAGCATTGTACGAAGCCATTGAACTGTATACAATAGCGATTACTGGCATCAAAGCCCACTGCATAACCATAAGTATATTCCTACGCTTCTTATATCTTTCTGGGCGTGGAGGCAGAAGCTTAAATGATACAAAAATTAATACCAATATACCCACCATTGCCACCTGCTGTATCAGACTTACTGTATCTGGCAATTGATGAGCAGCAACACTACGAGCAGCCTCACCGTTTAATACAAGCGGCGCCCATCCACCAAATGCAACGATTAGCGCAATACAGGCCTGTGTAACATGTCCATCTAATAATCTTATAAACCTTGCCAAGCTCGGTAAAAACCTTACCTTCCTATCCTTATTGAATACATTGTTACCAACATATGCCACATCTGAAGCGCCATAGCTCCAGCGGCGTAATTGAATAAACTGAGCGCGTAACGTTTTTACATAGCCATTAGACAATACTGCGTCCTGATATATTGGAACGAACATTGGCACGACCTCATAATTGCCGTTGAAATAAAAATAGCTACGCCAATATTGATGTCCGTCTTCGACAATTGTACGAGTACTCCAGAAGTTCATCTCCACAAGCGCACTCATAGGCTGTGCATGAGATGCAAAATTGCGCAAAGAGTAAGGCCTCATAGAACTAATGATATTCCAAAATGAATTACCTGTCGCCACCACTCTCATCGGCGCCGGTACGTCCCATATATTATTAGTAAACAAGCATATTGGCTGGAACGATAAATGCTTCCTTTCTTCATGTGTAATATATTCATACGTTAAATAGTCAAAGTAGTGGTTGTGTGTCTTATTATCACAGTCCATTGTTGTAACTATTACATCAGAAAAGGCTATTCCTTCATGTTGTAAATACTGCTGCAGCCATTTACCAGCATAGGTAATATTCCCTCCCTTACCAACAACTTCATTTGGTAGGTCTTTTGGATGCTTTACTATATGGAAAGAGTGAAAATTCTTACCGTACTTTTCCTTTAAAATATGGGCTGTCTTATCAATTTCAGCGCCACCACGTTCTTCGTAGGCAAAAACAACAATCAAACGCGTCTTATCGTAAGTCGTCTCTAAGACCGACTTTAGTGCAGGCTCTATCACTTCAATACTTTCATTGTATGCCGGCATTATGAGGGCGTTGTAAATATTACCGGGCTTTGGGAAATGCCCTTCCTCTGCAGCTGACATAAACCTCAGATTCTCTAAGTGTTGTTTATAAAGCAACGCTCCAGAGGGGACATCTCTTAACCTAGAATACGATTCTTTTGGACTCTCTAAGTCCAATAAACGCCCGCCCCAATCAACCCTAGATGCTCTTTCCATGTTTCTGTGACCACTAACCACCCTATAGCTAATGGCAATCGTCTTCACAAAAGCGACTAAAATAATAGTCAGAAGATATATTGACGCCAGAACAGGATTAACTATTGATAGAATAATGAGGAGAATGATAGCTCCGTAGCTTAACAATCCAGGTAACATTTCAAAAAATCGATATTTTTTTGTTCGTTTGCCAAGTGGAATTTCAATATCCATACATTTATCCTAATGATGCAATTTTAATAATTGAATATGCCAATGCAGTCAAAACAATCAAGATTCCCAAAGTCAACCACAGAAAAAATACAGCCATACTGCGCTTTTCTAACGAAACCAACTTAATGCTTAATATAGAATGTCCAAATACAATCATAAAAGCTAGAGCAATATATCCGAACAAACTGTACCAATGGTTTCTATAAAAGTTTGCAACTCCATACGCAGTGTAACGAGTAATAACCTGCGCCTCGCTATGCTTAATAGATGTTATCAAGAATATGGAGATAGCAATAAAAACTATGATATTAATAATCAAAAGGATAGATATTCCACGATCGCTTAAAACGGTTTTTATCGATTTATTGATAGTATCTTTCATAAAATGGAGCCGTTGACTGGGCTTGAACCAGCGACCTGCTCGTTACGAATGAGCTGCTCTACCAGCTGAGCTACAACGGCAAACTCCTTAGAAAATTATAACAAAAATAGAGGGTTTTTCAAACCAAAAAGATTATTTATCAATGGAGATAAAATATTTTACCTTATTATTGTTCTTAAGATAATTAAACCGATTATTAAATTCTGTTAGCGGCACCTTAACGTAAGAATAATTCACCATATTATCCTCAAGACTGTTAAGCGTCACAAAATAGTAGCCGTCGCCAGCTAAGGTTTTTACTGGTTCTGATATCTTACCTTTTGCTAGCAATGTAGCAGATTTTGTCAAGCCACCGTCAGAGTTGTCTGTAGAAACAGACAGATTAAATACAGGCTGGACTTTATTGCCCATCTCATCAGCAATATCTTTTAAAGACTTTCCGCTCTTCACCTTATTTTGGATAGTAGACACCAAATCGTCAGCCGTCTTATCAATCTTAAACGATACCTCCTGCTTTAATAAGGTGTATTTCATTGCTATCTTTAGCTCATCCATAGACCAGTGCAGATTATCTTTTACTACAGATTCATAAGCAGACTGTGAAAGTTTGCTGGATTCTTGTTGCTTTTTAATTAGATCCTGAACCTTGTTATCATCAACTGTAATATTATTTTCTCTTGCAAGCCTTTTAGCGTATGCGACCTCTAGGGCTTTATTTATTGACTGATTTTGATAAAATTTAACTTTATCTTTTTGATCAGATTGCCCTTGGGTCTGCAGAACAGCCAGAGAGCTTCGATGGTACAGCAAATAATCACTATAATTCGCATTTTCTCCATCTATATTTGCCACTGGAAGAGGCAAAATTTTAGTAATTCTATAGGCAATATCACTAGTATCTTTCCACAAGTACAGCTGAGCCCAACCAAGACCAACAAAAATAGCTAAAATTGCCACGCTGACAAACATTGTTATCCATACCAATCGACGCTTAGTATACTGGATGGGATATTTATGCTTACGACCAGCCGCCAAGACCTTTTCGCGATGCTGAGCTACAGTATCATTTGTAATTCTCGTAGGCAGCTTCTTTGGTTGTTTTTTATCTTTACGATTCAATAGATTTTTCATTATCACCCTCCTTTTTCGCCGAAAGTTCTACCGCATCCTGTAGTTTATTATAGACATCGTCCGGATGCTCTACGTTTTTTATAACAAGATCACCAACAAACGTCTGAATAATAATTGTGCCAAACTTAAACATCTCCCCACTAAATCCTGGAATATTATAGCTAATATTTTGAATTTTTGACAGGCGTAGCTCAATTACATCCTTACCAAAAAAACCATGCTGTGTAATTTGACGGATTCTCTGATCTGTAACAATGTAATAAGTGTAAAACCACATCAGAAAATGGTAAGAAAATAGCACCAGACCAAAAACAAAACTACCAAGAAACAACCATAATAAATTCAGGTTATCTTGCCAGATAAGAAACGGTAACGACCCGAACGCCATTGACCCGAGAAGTAGGTAAAACCCTTTACGCATAGCAATAATATGACGACGAAATACGAACAATAGCTGCTCCCCGTCACGCTGTCCATCAAATTGTCTATCTTTTAGCTGTCCTGTCATATGCGTGGTACCCCGGGCAGGAGTCGAACCTGCAACCTTATCCTTAGGACGGATCTGCTCTATCCAGTTGAGCTACCGAGGCATAACCTAATTATACCACGAGTAGCTCTCAGGTAGACCAGCCTAACGCGTAAACTTCTCACTTAGTGTATGATAGCTAACTAGCTCCTCCGGCTTAAACCAGTGGTTAATCTCGCTAACGGCCTCCTCTGGGTCACCTGAAGCGTGGATTAGGTTTGGTACACCCTTTTGGCACTCATCAGCATAGCCAAAGCTAATATGAGAATAGTCGCCACGAATGGTTCCCATATCTGCTGACTTTGGCTCAGTTGGACCAACGATCTTCCTAACGACAGCTACAGCTTCAACTCCCTCTAATACCATTGCTATGACCGGACCGTCCATCATCATATCTAACGTTATGTTTAGTGTACCCTCGCCCCGACGCGTAGCCAACTTACCTATGTCCTCATAGTGCGCATAGTAATGATCTCTAGACGGTGATGTCATTTTTACACCAACTATCTTCAAGCCGACTCGCTCAAAACGTTGTAAAATTTCCCCAACTATTCCTCGCTGAACAGCATCAGGCTTAAAAACAATCAGCGTTCTTTCAACGCCACAATATTTTTTTTCACTATCTGACATAGGTTGCTCCTTTGCTCATTATTATTTTTATTATAGTACCAAAAATAGATGATTTGATAAACCAGCCCTCTAACTGTAAAATAAGTATATGTTTATATCAGAAGCCCTAACTGATTTTCTAGAACACCTGGAAGTTGAGAGTGGACGCAGTCAAAAAACTATTATAAATTATCAGCTCTATCTAGAGAGATTTATCGATTTTGCTGGCGATATACATGTTGATAAAATTACATCAGAGCTAATTAGGCAATATCGTCTCTGGCTAAACCGTTATAAAAATGACAACACAGGCGAAAGCTTATCTTTAATCACACAAAGCTATCATCTAATTGCACTTCGAGGGCTACTCACATACCTTTCTCGACGCGATATCAAAAGTTTGGCTGCGGATAAAATTATCCTACCCAAGACTGTCCGGAAACAAGTAACTTTTCTACAATATGACGAGGTGCTACGAATGATTGAGCAAATACCAACCGACACCGAGTCGGGGCTGAGAGATAGGGCAATTGTTGAGCTACTGTTTTCCAGCGGCCTCCGCGTCTCTGAATTAGTCAACTTAAATCGGGGTCATATAAACCTAAAAAGGCGCGAGTTCATGGTGCGAGGAAAAGGACAAAAAGACCGACCAGTCTTTATATCAAAAGGTGCCGCCGAACATGTATCCACATATCTGAACTCAAGAACAGATAGCCTACCTGCACTATTCCTAAGTTACAGTAAACGAACCATCACACCCAGCACTTCTGGCGATTACCGACGCCTAAGCGCTCGTAGCATTCAACGAATGGTTAGCCAATATGCACGCCTAGCTGGCATTACCAAACACGTAAGCCCACACACCATGAGGCATAGTTTTGCAACCGACCTTCTAATGAATGGTGCCGATCTACGCTCGGTCCAATCTATGCTAGGACATAGCAATATATCAACAACTCAGGTATACACCCATGTTACAGATCAACATCTAAAAGATATTCATGAACGCTTTCATAGCGATACATAAATTACCTTTAAGGTTTGCATCGACCAGCAACGGCAGATCCTCTACCAGATACGGAGAAATCTTTACAGAGGCTATTCTTTAGCTCAATCGCGTTATCTGGATAAGCAAAATCATCGCCAATTTGCAGACGCGCCTCGACTCGTCTAAATAAATTACTCGCTCGTCCCGTTGAGTCAACTATAGGCTGAACTCCATCGAAATTTACGATAGTGCCATCCGTTTTTTGAAGTGAAACTTTTACGCTGCCACCCTTGTATATGGAAGCTAGCCTCAAAAAAGCCGTTTCGCTGCCTGCAGCAATTTCGTCAACATCAATCACCGCCTTGCACGAATATTCGCCAGAAAATTTAAAGGTCTTGCTACAAGATACTATATTCGTTCCATTATTATGCTCATTTCCGTCAGTTGCCCTTGGTCGATCTGACGTCTTGCCAGAAACTGTAGTTCCATCTTGCCCTGCTACATCTGACCTCAATACGTTTGGCCGCAAAAAGGAGGTGACGCCAGTCGTATCCAATGTTGATAAGTTAAATGCCGGCCCTGGATTAATTAGCTGCGCCCTCATCAATTGAGGAGTGTTACTATGCCAGCTATTCCTTGCCGGTAATTCTCCTGTGGTAAATATCTCTGTATTAACTGCGTTTGCGCCACCAAGGTTGCTTTCATCATCGCGACGATACCACTCAATTGATATCTTGTTAAATGAGCTGGTTGCACGTAGCGGTATAAGCTGGGATTTATCTTCAATAGATTTATATATAAAATCCTGAGACTTCATAGTAATCTTTACGCAAGTATAAGCTTGATCAAACCTCTTGCCAGCGCCAGTGCCGGTCTGAATAATAGTATCGCCAGATGTACTACCGCCGACAACGCCAGAGGCGGCAACCATATTACAATTAATCGGACCGTTAAGCACTCCTGCAGCCTGAATATTTCCTGTTTGTGCAGCACGAACCACTCGCTTGGCATCTTCAACCCCAGCCAATGCGGCATCATAAGCACTCTGCGATAAATCATTATTAGAAGATTGTCTCTGATCCATAATCATCAATCGCATAAATCCAATTGTGACAATGGTTAGCATCATCGCCCCAAAAATAACCGCAAAAAGCGATACAGCACCCGATTGTCGCATATCTCTACCCATTTGTCCTCACAATCATTTCAAATTTATTTATAGAACAGAAATCAAAATTATTATCTGTCTCGCTCGGATCTTTACAAGAAGAATTTCTAATTTCACTCATCTTACTTGTTCCTAAAGTGAAGGTTAATTTGTAAAGAGCCTCCCTGGAATCATCCGATGTGATCTTCTCTAATGTAACTTCATGCATGCCAATTGAGCCATCACCGCTACTTATAGACCTAAGTAAGTTTGACGATTTTGCTAAATCAACCATCTCTGGATAATTACCGGACCCATCTTTCTTACATAAGCCACCGTCAGCGTCAACTACCCGCACCAAGTTTATCGGATTGCCATCAACTTGAAATAACCTATTTGCGCCCAGCAAACTAGGATCGTCCAAATACCTCGGATTATTCCAAACATACGAATGAGACCCCAGACAGAGCCGACCAGTTGCCCAACTGCTATTGTTCGGCACCCGCAGTCCAGAACTATCAATCTTATTGGCGTTTGCCTGCAAAAAATCTCGTCGAATTGTATCGGAGATATCTCGCCCTGCCTGATTAATATCACGCAGCACCACACCCCGGCTATACATTCTGCCCGCTTGAATACCCACCATAGTAATTGACAATAGAAGAATCGAGATAAATGCCATCGCAAGCATTAACTCAACAAGCGTGAATCCCTGTTTATCGAACCGAGTCATACAACCTCACAATCGTACCAATTGTTGCTGGCATTTTACTGCCAACTGGCATCCAGCAAGCTTTTATGTACGCATCATATTTATTACTATCCCTACTGCCTACGGCCGTACTTGGCTTAACAAGCCTAACCGCTATTCCATATGTTTTTTTAGTACTACTATCAACTCGCGCATAAGTTTCTGCCGGTTTATAGTCACCCGGATTATTCAAAATACTAATCTTAGAGCCAAGTGAAGGTGTCGCAGCCAAGGTGAACTCTTTGTTAGAAAAGTTATCAGGACAACTTTCTACACCCAAGCCACCCTCATTATCATTAACCGAGGAAACACTTACGGCGTTATTATCAACCAACTTTTTCCAAATATCACTCTTTGTGTCGTGAGCATATCTTAACATTTCTGCCTGCGCATCAACCTGCTGACGCACCAACGTCGTCTCTAAGGCATACTGGGAAATAGCCATGCCCCGATTCATAGTTTCTAACGTAATAACAGCAACCATGCTAAAAATCGTTACACCAAGCAGCACTTCTACGATAGTATCACCCCTGCTAAATTTACACATCAGCACACCCTCCGGTAGCGTTTCCCACGACAACCGCATCAGCAGAGCCTGCATATGAACGCAAAAAGATAGAAAGACGCTCATTCGGCAACCAACCATCATCATAAATACAAATTTCCCGCTGTTGGCGCTGCTCGCCAGCAGACTGTACTATGCCTGCACTATTCTTATTATTAACAAAATCCGTTAAATTATCGCCAAATCTACTGGTGTCCGTCCTGATGTCTAATTGTCCTGTTTCTGGATGTCGATACATTAAGATGGATATATAAGCGCTATTTTTAGGCTGGCTAGAGAATCTAGTCTTTGCCTGCCAATTCACGGTATATTTATCAGATTCAGCACCACGCCGATATACCCAGGCGCTGCCCTTATCTGATCGGTATGCATAAACAGGATATGCTCTATAGGAATTACCGTCAGTTGACCCTAGTGGACCAACTGTAGTAATATAGCGACCAACAATCACACAATCCGACTGACCGCGTGCAGTCTCCAACCTACCGTCTGCACCGTCAATTGGACAGACACCTTTAGATCTATCATTTTCAACATTAACGACTTTTGAGTACTCATTACGCAAAAAGCCAGCATAAGACTGAACTGAGTCGCGATATTGCTGACGATTAATTGACATGCTAACACCCACCATAAGCATAGAAGTGAGCAAGCCAGAAATAGCCACAAACAAAATAACTTCAATTATAGTAAAACCTTTTTGTTTATTGCCCATCACTTCTCCATTATAGCATAAGCAAATTTTACTTAGACGATAAGAAAGCCCCATGCTAAAATTTGTTGACTAAAAAACCATGCCAATAAAAACCCTACAATCAATAACGGGCCGAAGCAAATTCTTGAAGTTGCCTGTAATTTACCCTTTAGCATTGAAGGCAGGACTAATAACGTACCGATTAAATTAGCTGCGAATAAAGCCGCAAAAGCCAACAGCCAATTACCCAGGAATAAAGCCAACCCCAAACCAAGCTTAACATCACCAAAACCAACCCAAGTTTTTTCCTCTCCATAGTGGTATTTTGAGAAAAGATAAAGTAGCAAATAAATGCCACTTAAAATTACAACCGACCCTAAAAGAGACATCAGGCTCTTTGTAAAATTATTAGCTAGCGCCAAGTTTATTATTGAAAAAATAAAGCCTAGAATGATAAAAGGAATATTTATGACATCAGGCAGAAGCAGCCATTTGAGATCATAAACAAATAAAATTGCCAGTAAAACCAGACCTATTAGCCACAAAGCCAGTAGCAAAACCTGCCAAAAATCCATCAATGATCCTGGCCAAAATGCTATAGACAAGACAAATAATCCAGCCATGACTACTTCTAGTAGAATTTCCGTCCAACCAATAAAATTCTTACAATATCGGCACTTTCCCAGCCTAATCACCCAACTGAAAACTGGTATGAGATCACAAAATGACAATTCGTGACCACAAGATAGACAGCGAGAACGATCCTTAGAAACTTTCTTTATTAATGGAGAGAGCCTCTTTAATTCTTTCTGGTCAACCTTCTCACCAGACTTTTTATCCTCAGCTAACTGACGAGCACGCAAGCGCCAAACCTGCGCCCCCACAAAGCTACCCAATATGGCACCTAAAAACCCTGCTATCATAAATTTCATCATACTTCTTATGTTAACAAAAAAACATAAAAAAATCAGCCCCCTTAAGAGGCTGACCTTATGTAAATGTTCCTTATCTATACATCCTGACAGTACAATTGTTTCTGAGATCCATTGTTCTCCAACAACACCACGACGGCAGCATTGCGCGAGGAGCCATTCTCTAAGGTAATGTTTGCTGGATCGTCTGCAGATGGAGCCGGCATACTGGACGGACACTTACGGCCGCGCATCACCTTAATCTCATTACCAGCAACCGACATTGATGAACCGGTAGCGACCACCTTCAGCTCTGAATTCTTATCATATTGATCAAGTTTATCAACATATTTGCGTAAAGATTCCTCGTTGAAGGTTCCGCCGTTACGGTTGGCAGAATTCCAGTTAGTAATAGCTGCAGCAACTGTTGAGGCGTCATTCTTTCTCGACTGGTCATGCTGGCTGCGCTGCAAAGCTGGTAATGCGATAAATACCATCGCGAAGATAAGTCCAGCAATAGCCAGGACTAAAACTACCTCGATGATTGTAAATCCTTTTTTGTTGTCTTTGTTTACCATTGAAATTTCCACCTTTCTATGGCTTATGCTTATATTTGTGCAAAAAAATGCTTACGCTTATAATACACCAAAATCACCTGGTCGTCTAGTGAATATTTATATTGCCAACCAAACTATAGATTGGGAATAGTATTGCAGCAACCATCGTACCGGCAACTAATGCTAGAAATACCATCAGAACCGGCTCTATAGCGGTCGATAAAGCGCGGATTTCTTCATCAAGTTCATCTTCATACACCTGAGCAGTTTTCCCCATCATTTCGTCAATCTTACCCGACTGCTCGCCGATTTTAATCATTTGCGGTACCATCGTTAAGAAATATTCCTCATTCGACAAAGATGCCGAGAGGGCTTTTCCGCCCTTTACCTTATCTGCTGCTCGGATAATACCTTCGCTAATAATCACGTTATTGACTGCATCCGACGAAATACGAAGCATATCAAGCATCGGTACACCAGTACTTAGCAGAACTTGGCCTGTTCTGGAAAACCGCGCCATATACATTTTTCGAAACATCCCCTTAAATAGTGGAACATTAAGTTTAAATGTGTCTTTAGTTCTAATGCCCTGCTCGGTTTTTAGGTATTGCACCAAAAAATAGCCGCCAATAATCATTATCAACAATGCGAGCCACCAAAAGTGAATAAAAAAATTAGCCACATTAATCATGATTAAAGTTATAAATGGCAGACCTTTATTTAAGTCTCGATACAACCCCTCAACCTGCGGCACCACCGTAAACAACATAAAACCAACCACTAAGATAATCACCGCCAAGACAATTGATGGATACATCATAGCACCACGAATCTTGCTCATCATGGCAGCATCTTTTTCCTGCTGGGCAGCTAGCCTTTTCAAAGATTCGTCCATTGTACCTGAAGTTTCACCAGCTGCAACCAGCGCCACGTACACCTTATTGAAAGCCTCCGGATGCTTAGCAAATGAGTCGGACAATGATTTACCACCCTCCACATCAGAGATAATCTCTTGAACGATTTCTTGCATCCGCTTATTAGTAGTCTGCTCCTGAACAGTCCTAAGGCTCTGAGATAATGGCAAGCCCGCCCCAATAAGTGTCGCTAGCTGACGAGTGAACACCACTTTATCTTTAGTGGTAATTCTACCAGATAACTTTGCAAAGAAACCCGTTTTATCATCTTGCAGTTCAATTTTTAAGGGCACAAAACCTTGCGTCGTCAATAACTTTGCAGCAGCATTTTCACTTTCAGCCTGGACTACAGATTTAACAATTTTATTACTAGCACTATCTCTGGCTTCGTAATTATACTTCTTCATCTACTACCCCCTCATTAGCCTCTCAAATTCCGTCAAGTCAACCGCAAACTCACGCGCATTATCGTACGTAATCGTACCATTCTGCACCAGGTTAACCAGCGTTCGGTCCATTGTCTGCATTCCTTGATCGGCACCGGTCTGAATAACTGCATCTAGCTGATGTGATTTACCCTCGCGAATAATATTACGTACTGCTGGATTGGCAATCAAAACTTCTGCCGCAACTACACGACCACCCCCGATAGCCGGGACCAAACGCTGCGAACAAATAGCCATCAAAATGTTTGATAGCTGAGCCCGAATTTGTGGCTGCTGATGCGGCGGGAACACATCAATCATACGGTCAATTGACTGTGCTGCCGAGTTGGTGTGTAAGGTTGCAAATACCAAGTGTCCAGTTTCAGCAATGGTAATGGCTGCTGAAATAGTCTCCAAGTCGCGCATCTCACCAATTAGCACGACGTCTGGATCCTGACGCAAGCTGGATCGTAACGCTGCTGAAAATGAATAGGTATCATAGTGAACTTCACGCTGGACCACCACCGACTTCTTTGATTTGTGAGTAAACTCAATCGGATCCTCAATGGTAATGATATGTTGTGAACGCTCAGAGTTGATTTTATCAACCAATGCCGCCAGGGTCGTCGACTTACCGGAGCCAGTTGGACCAGTCACCAACACTAAACCGCGCGGAAAATCAGCAAACGAGTTTACAACCGGTGGCATACCAAGCTCAGATGCCGACTTAATCTCGTTCGGAATCAAACGCAGAGCCGCAGCCAAGTTGCCGCGTTCATGAAAGGCATTTACCCGGAATCGACCCAGTGTGCCAAACGCAAACGAAAAGTCGAATTCTTTATCTTTCAGTAAAATTTGTCGCTGATCTTCATCAAGTATCTGAAACACCAGTCGCTCAACCGCTGGCTCATCAAGTGGCTGGGTCCCAGCCGCAGGCACCAATGCGCCATCAATCCTAAGCATCGGCGGAAGCCCAACTTGAATATGAAGGTCGGAAGCGCGTTTTTTAACAACCTCTTCTAGTAAAATTTCAATTCGCAATTCTTGATTATTCATATTTCCTCCTTTTTACGCGGTATCCGCCGCTACTCTATTAACTTCTTCTATTGTCGTTATTCCGTTTAATGCCTTCAGGTATCCGTCCTGGCGCATCGTAATCATGCCCTGCTGAATTGCCATTCGCTGGATTTCAGCTGACGTAGCACGCTTAACGATTAAATTCTGAATTTCCTCAGTAATATCCATCACTTCATATAGGCCAGCCCGGCCAGAGTAGCCGCGCGGAGTTTGAGGTGTATCCTTGCCCCTTGCTAGGGCAAATGAGGTCTGCGTTGCCAGCGGCAGACTTTCATAGCCCAAATCTTGCGCAAACTGAGCAACCTGTTCTTTTGTCTGAGGCAATAATCCGCCAACCGCCTCCCGAATTGCCTGTGTTTCCAGAGGCGACGATTGATATATATCACGCCGACGCGCTACTCGCCGAACCAGACGCTGCCCAATAATCGTATTGACTGTACTGGCAATAAGAAACGGCTCAATCCCCATGTCGAGCAGTCGCGGCAACACGCCGGCGGCGGAATTAGTGTGTAGCGTCGAGAACACCAGATGCCCCGTTAAAGCTGCTTGAATCGCAAGATTAGCGGTCTCGGTGTCGCGGATCTCACCCACCATCACGATGTCTGGATCTTGACGCAAAATTGAACGAAGTCCAGAAGCAAATGTCAGTCCAACTTCTGCGTTAACCTGAATCTGGTTAACTCCGTCCATCTTATACTCAACCGGATCCTCAAGGGTTACAATATTAACAGTATCGTTCTTAATTTCTTTGATTAACGCATATAAGCTGGTGGACTTACCAGAGCCAGTTGGACCAGACGTTAGAATCATGCCGTTAGGACGCTTAATTCCCTTGCGAATTGTCCGTAGAGCGCGCCCAGCATAACCCATATCTTCCAGATTAAAAGAGCTCCCACTCTTGTCTAACAAACGAACAACCACCTGTTCACCCCAAACAACCGGAGAAATAGCAATACGCAGGTCAACTTCCTTACCCGCAACATTAACCGCAAATTGACCATCCTGTGGAATGCGATGTTCGTCAATTTTTAGATTGGAAAGAATTTTAATACGACTAACCAAAGCTGGCTCAATACTTTTTGGTAGTTGCATAATCTCGCGCAACACACCATCAACCCGACAACGAATTTTCAAGGCTTTTTCTAACGGCTCAATATGAACGTCCGAGGCATGGCTTTTTACGGCATATTCCAAAATAGTCGATAACGCTCGTGAAATGGGCGAATCCTGAACAATAGTTTTAATATTGCCAGCTTCCGACAGAGATTCTTCTTGGGACGCTTCAGCCGCCACATTAACAGATGATAAATCAGTTTTATATTGATCAAGGACGTGACGGACGCTCTCTTCTGAGGCCATAAAGACTTTAATTGGTCGCTGAATGCGATTCGACAGATAGTCAACAGCCTGGACATTATTGGCGTCAATCATCGCCACTGCTAGACGATTTTGAACTTCTGCTAGAGGCACCGCCATAAAACGTTCAGCAACATCAGAAGACAACAAGGATAAAATATCCTGGCTAATAACACTATTTGATAAGTTAACATATGGTACACCCGAAACCTGAGCCACGCCATGGACTAAAAGCTCATTATCAAGTAATCCCTCTTCGCTCAGCAAGCTAAATAGTGGCTTATTATTCTCAGAGGCACGTTTTAAAGCATCATCAATGACAGACTTCTCAATAAGTCCTTCGTTTATCAGCAGCTCAATCAACTTGTCCTGAATATCGTCCGTCAGTAAAGCCATCCTACGTCCTTTCTCTATTTGGCCGCACTTTGACCCACAAACACCTCAACAGTTGGATTTATTGCATTCTTATTGAAAATTGCTGGGTTTGGTTTTTCAACATCAGATGATATTTCTCTAATAGTTTGGACCTTTGCCCCAGATTTTGGAACCTTTAAAAATGATATGTTAGAGGCAACAATATAGCCGATAGCTACACCCACGCCTGCAATCAATATCACCATAGCTATGTCTGTTTTCTTCATGGCTTTACCACCTTATTTTCTAATTGTACTGTTTGCGCTGGCTCATAATAAGCAACACCCCGCACTACTAAGCTTAATTTATCTTCATTGCGCTGGATCTCTAACGCCTTTAGATCAATCACACGAATTGATGACTCGAATTTAGTTAGTAGCTCCTTTAGTCTATCAGCTGGTCCGCTAACTTCCATCGTAAACGATACCGTGTTAGCTGGGGCTGACTCAGAACCCTCGCCACCAGAACCAGCTTGCGACACCGACAGACTCTGAATTGTCACACCAGTTGTCGTATCGATAAACTTATTCTTCAAAGAAGCGCCAAAGGCATCAGCATTAGGATTATCTGGAAGGGCATCAAGAATAGTCTGCAACGCATTACTCTCGTCACTTGATTTTATAGAATTAAGAGCTGTATTCGTGTCTAAAACTCTAATATTTTTCTTTAGCTCATCAATAGTTGTCAAATTTTTATCTAGCCGGGAAATTGTACTCTGTTTTTCAATAATAATCTTTGAATGAAAAACAATTTGCTGAATCAGAAAAATACTGACAACCAGTGCAATTCCTGCCAAGAAAGCTGCGCTTGCCACAAAAATAAACATTGTCTTTTTTGAAGAATCAATCTGCTGGCGTTTGCGAATTGCGACCCCTTTATTATCGGCTGCCATTATTTTTCTCCTGTTTTACCGAATTACTCTTAAACAAACTATCCGGAATACCTTGACGTGAATCAGTCATATCAATTTTAGTTGTTGGCGTTATCACTGAAACTATACCATTTGGCGCTGTCGCTAATAGTTGTTCAGCGTACTCAAATGAGAACGAGAACTGCAAAACTTTCTTACCTTCTGAGTTTTCACCAAAACTAGTATCACCATCTTTTATATCTTTGGTTAATTCCACTTCAGAAGTTTTATCTCCATCAGTTGTTCGGATTTTAGTGCTTAGAATAGTCTTCTTTAAGGTCTCCAAGGCACTATAACCATTAACAGCGCTACCTTCTAAGGTGATAGTCTTAGACTCTGGATTAACCTTTATATTTGAAAAGCTAACATTATTAGGCGCTACTGGATTTACAGCTGAAACTACATCAAACACCCTCGAATTAATTTTCTTACCAGCATGCTGCTCGTTAATCTTTGAAAGCTGATTTTGGATTGTTACAACCTTATTAAGATCCTCCACAGAAATAAGCTTATCATTTCGATCTTTAATACCGCTATTCTGCACCGCTTCGGCTGCAATTTGGCCACCCAAAATTACCGCCAGAACAACCACTGCCGCAATTGAAGCCCCACCTATCAAAAACGACACAGAGATAACGCGATTACGCATTGCTCGAGTTTTTAGTAGCTCTCGCTTAACATTCGGAATAAGGTTTATTTCAATCATGACATGTTACTCCTCTGTGCTAAACCAACAGCAATAGCAAATTCTGAAGCAATTGGCGCTAATTGTTGCTGATCCGCTTGAGATACCTGAACGCGCTGCCAAGGATCGGCGGCAATTGACTGGATACCAGCCTTATTCATTACATAACTATCCATCTGCGGAATAGCCGAGCCAAAGCCTGACAGTAAAATACCAGAAACCGCTACATTAGGATACCTAGTCTGGAAAAACTTAATAGATTTAACCAGCTCTGAGGAAAAACTGTCCAAAGTCGAATCAATTGCCCTTAACACTTGGCCATCTAATTTATCTGGAGCTAAACCAAATTTAATAATAAACTGACGAGCCTGATCTTCTTGTACGTTCAAATTCTGAACAGCTGCGCGGACCAATGATGAGAGTCCAGTTGGAATCATACGAATCAACCTTGGCGCACTATTATATACTACTGCTAAATCTGTCGAGTTTTCACCCATGTTAATAATTAAGCGAGCATCCTGAGAATCAGAAACCAGCAGAGAACGAACCATAGCAATAGCGTTTGGTTCCTCGGCTATCACATTAAAGCCAAGCCCCTCAACCAACTCCAGCCTTTCTTCTGCGTAAGTCTTTGCTGTACTTGTCAGCAAAATTTCATATTGATTCTGAGCATGAAGACTATCACCTAACATTACCCAGTCAACTTCTGCTTCGTCTAACGGCATCGGTATATATTGGTCAACCTGATATTTCATCATCGCCTTTAGTTCCTGCTCAGAAACTTTCGGTACGTCAATCACAGTCGAAAACGTTTTATTTGACGGCAATCCAACGGCTACATTAGACGTCTTAATACCAGCCTGACCGACGGCAGTCATAATTGCCTCCCCTAGACGTCGCCGCGCCTCGGGAGAATCACCACTTGATATCTTAGAATCAACTGGCGTATAACCATAATGAGACAAACTCCATCCCGTGCCAGCACGAGACAGCTGAACCACTCGCACAGCATTTGTGTCGATGTCTAGTCCGAAGAAGTCGCCCAACCCTTTTGCTAATTTCATAACTAATAATAATTATATACATTAGCGTTTTAATTTGCAAACTTTTAATACCTTGGTGGCAATTCACGAACATTCATAGTGCTAATTGCACCGGTATTGCGGTAGTTGCTGTAGGACCAAAGATAAGCATCGGCCCGCAAGTTAATAATTTCGGCTGGAGTTCCTGGGTGCATATTCGGGTCATTCTTCGCCGAGGAGGCATGCCTTCCTCCGTATGTTCGGCGTAAGAATAAGTGGCCAGCCTTAATCGGACCGTTGATTCTCAGCTTCTTGCCACATAAAGCTTCGGACACATTACTTAACCAATTGGTCATATTAAATACAGCGCCACAAGTACTAACATATCCATCTTTCGGAGTAATTAGCCAAGCATTCACCTCCCCAACTGAAGGGTCTATCACAATATTCTTCGCATAAATTACCAATTGTGGCAATGAACGAACATTTCCCGAATCAGTATACAGCAAATCTCCTGAAATCCTAACCGTACCAGTAGATTTTATAACGATACTCTTACCCACATCCAATTTAGCGCCAACTAAATTAATGTTACCGGCAGTATATTCACCCGTAGCTAAACTGTTAATATTCACATTACCTGAGACACTACCTTTTACGCCACCAACAGATGGCAGGGTGAAGTTGTCCGGAACTAAACTAGCGATGCTAAAGTTACCAAATTTTGGAGTATTGGCAAAGGTCAATTTATTGTAATCTTGCATTGCTAAGCTGTCGCGGCCATTGAAAGATGACGACAGGCCGGCACCCGAAGCTGAATCCGCCCTTCCGCCAGAAATAATTCCATATTCCGCCCAAGATCCATACATATTCTGATAGGCCCGATCCATGGTATAAGATACTGAAATATCTTCAATCAAGAGACCCATGTGCGACGGGCTAGACTTAATATATATATCAATAACATTACCATCGCTATAAAGAACTGTACCTTCTTTTATGTCAGCCATAAGTGCCGAACCTTCATCATAACCAGAAAGCCCCCATCCAGAATATTGTGTACCCTCAGGCCTGGAGCCGTTTTCATTTCCTTTGACGTCCATTTCGTGGCCATTAATTTTCGCTCGAACAAAGTTGTCTGCTGAACCCGAGAACTTAAATTGCAATTTTTTAGCATTCTTCAGATCACCCAGTTTAACGTTTTTCAACCTAAAGACATACGTATTTCCACAATTCAAGATAACAGGTCCTGTAGCTCCCAAACAACCAGCCGCAACACTTGCGTCGGGCTTTAATCTAAAATGGGTATGACGCCCAAAACTATTAATACTAATCCACGCCGCCCTAGACGAAGATCTCCAAACTCCCCTGCGACAATGAGGAGAATATGTAATGATTGGCGCATCCCCAATCAATTCCTTATTCTGTATATCAGAACAAGGAATCCAACCATCACTTATTCGATCTCCTGATCCAGGCAGCTGCCATTGCGTTTTCACAACAGTCCTAGCTTGATATTCATTCGTCAAATTACTTGCATCATTATGACAATTTGGTAAATCGGCGATTGCGCCTGAAGCCTTGCTGTAGGCCCGCTGATTACCATTACCTCCAAAAGAATCCTGCGAACAGATTAATGACCAGTGAGGATCAATCTTATCTCCTCCCTTATATTTATATTCACCAGGACTAAAATTAACTGTACCACCAAGAATATTACCATTGTCATCCAAGCCCGTACCCCAAAGGCCCATTGACTGTATGGTTGACTTATCCAATATGCTATGGCTATCTGCTTGAAGTATGGTGTTGGACGTCTTACTAGTAATCACCTCCTTGTCAGTTTTAATATCACCACCCCAAACCTGAACTTTTGGCTTATTGGAGGTCCTAATACATTTAATTGCGTATCTAAAATCTGTAGATGGTGCCGAGCCATTATAATTACTAACCATTGCCACATAGCATAAGCTATCATTCGCATTTAGGTTTACTCCACTCAAATTATCAGCTGCATTTGTGGCAATTGATGTCTGGCCGGTAGGAATCTGGTTCTTGCCGCCATTAGCAACAATTTCCTTACATGTTCCGTTATCAATATTAAGTTCTCTATGCTTTTCCTTAATCAATCGTACAATCGCACAGGACCAGTCATGAACGGTTCCACCTGGCAACGAAACAGCATTAACGCCAGCCATACTGGATACTTCTGTGCCTCTAGCCACAAACCGAGCCAACGCATACGAAGACCCCTGGGACTTCTCTGTTCCCTTATTGTTCAGTCCAGCATTTATGCCCTCAATACTTGTAACGTTTTTTGTATCAATATAATCAGAACTAATGCCAACCGATGGCTCGATATCATAATTATACGGCACCTCGACACAAGCGTAAGGTGAATATCCCCAGCCTGCAGTCGGTGAAGAGTTCTGTTTACTCCAGTAGATTCTCTGGCAGATACGCTTACCCATGTCTTCATTTCTGATAATCCGCGTATACATGAATTTATTATTTCCAAGCTCGCCATGAAGATCTTCCAATCGAGACTTACCATTCAACGCCTCCATAGAAGTAGTGTGATAATCCACTCCCTCTGGATTGTTCATTCGCTTCCAGGCATAATCCTTCCAATCTGTCATAACGTTAAACCATCGAGAATTTTCATTGTGCCAAGCCCCCCTACCGCCCAGACTAGCATCATTATCCATCGGCTGGTTTGAACTTAAATCAAATACATCTTGCTGCACGCCAGTCACAACATAATCAGTAGCTCCTCCGCTAACAAAAAGACTATGCCACCAATCAACCGTATCTCCCGGCTTTACGTCTTTTAATCTACCTGGTGCAGCCACCCAACCAGATCCAAAGTTGGTAGTGTCTTCTGGATTAAATTGCTTAGTAACCCAGGATTTACCGGTTATCGTCCAAGCTGGTGAACTAGGAATCGCGTATGTGTAGACAAAAAACGCCGTTACCGAAACAGCTAAAGCTACTACTATTGCCAGCATGCCCACCCGAGGCAATGAGTATTTTCTTCTCATGCTTATAATTATATCAAAGATTGCGCAGATGATATAATAAAGTTATGAGTTTATCTATTGGAATCGTTGGCCTACCTAATGTCGGCAAATCGACACTTTTTAATGCTTTAACAAATAATGATATTTTGGCTGCTAATTATCCGTTTGCAACCATCGAGCCGAACACAGGAATTGTTCCCGTACCAGACAGCCGCCTACAAGCCCTGGCAGATCTTTATCATGCCCAAAAAATCATCCCAGCTACCGTTACTTTCGTTGATATTGCTGGACTAGTTGCCGGCGCCTCCAAAGGCGAAGGTCTGGGTAATAAGTTTCTCCACAATATCAGAGAATGTAACGCCATTATCCACGTTGTTCGTGCTTTTGAAAATTCAAAGATTTTGCGACACGATGAAGCTCCAATTGACCCAAAAAAAGATATCGACATTATCAATACCGAGCTAATCCTAGCCGACTTACAAACAATTGAAAAACGCCTGCCGCAGCTACAAAAAGAAGCTAAGGCTAATCCAGAAGCCCGCCAAAAAGTAGCTTACTTACAATCACTGGCAGACAATCTACAGTCGGGGACGCCAATTTCTGCTCTGACCAACGTAGACTTTGAGGCGATTGACGATCTACACCTACTAACCGCCAAGCCAGTTATTTACGCCTTCAACGTTGACGAAGAAGGATTGAACAATTCCGCTCTAAAAGGAAAATTAAAAGAACTAGTCCACCCCTCAAAAACCGTCTTTGTCTGTGCAAAGCTAGAAGAAGAATTAAAAGGTTTATCAGAAGATGACGCCAAAGAGCTTCTGGAAAGTTATGGCGTTCAAGAAACTGGACTAGTCAAACTAATTCACGCCGCCTACGACACATTGGGATTACAAAGCTACTTAACTGCGGGCGAAAAAGAAGTGCGCGCCTGGACAATCCATAAGGGCTGGACAGCGCCACAAGCTGCTGGAGTTATCCATTCAGATTTTGAACGAGGCTTCATTGCCGCACAAATTGTCGATTTTAATGATTTGATTACTGCCGGGTCAGAAGTAAAAGCTCGCGAGGCTGGTAAGATTCGCACCGAAGGTAAAACCTACATTATGCAACCAAATGATGTTGTTGAATTTAGGTTTAACGTTTAGCTAATTTCAATTTGTAAAATCGCTCAAGATTTCCCTTGCTGCCAGCAACTTCACTATCCTTTTTATCTAAAATCACAAAATATTTTTTTGCCCAATTTTCAAAATCAGTTAAGATCTGCCGACGCACCTTATCGTTTTTAATAATGCCCTTATTAGTCTGATTTCGCCCTGCTTCAAATTGCGGCTTGACCATAGCAATTAATATCGTGTTTGTATTCATCAAATTTTCTGCCACGTGCGGCAAAATTTCCCTCAGAGATATAAACGACACATCTCCTACGATGACGTCAATTAATTCATCTGCGTAGAAATCACGAATATCAGTTTTTTCGTGGAGGATAATCTTTGGGTTCGTCCGTAAGCTTGGGTGAAGTTGGTCAGTACCAACGTCAACAGCGAAAACTTTCTGAGCACCATGACGCAGTGAATAGTCAGTAAAACCACCGGTGCTTGAACCAATATCTAGTACTATTTTATCTTGAAAATTAAGCTTAAAATATTTAGCTACACTAGCCAGTTTTAAGCCCGCTCGCGACACATAAGTCTCCGTCTTTTTCAGTGTTATCTCGTCCGAATCAGACACCATTGCCCCTGATTTTTGAGCAACTTTTTTATTCAAATAAACGTAACCCAAGCGAATAAAATTATCCGCCTGAGAACGTGTTGACACTAGTCCACGCTCGACCAGAACCTTGTCTAATCGCTGCTTCATTTAAAAAATTACTATTTCTTTCGTTCGCGGTACTCGCCTGTTGATGTATCGACACTAATAATATCACCCTGCTTAATAAACGCCGGAACCTTCACTACCAAACCAGTTTCTAGCGTTGCGTCTTTTAAGACAGACGAGGTTGTGTCACCCTTCACTACATCCTCAGTATAAGTAACTTCCAGATATTTATTCTTTGGTAACTCAACGTTGATTACCCGTCCGTCAAAGAATTGCAGATTTAACTCGTCGCCTTCCTTCAAATATTTGCTAGCGTCATCCACGATTTCCGCCGCCAATTCAAACTGCTCAAAACTAACCGGATCCATAAAGTAGAATTTATCACCATCGTTATATAGATATTGCGCAGTCTTATTATTTACTTCCGCAGCCTCAATGCGCTCTTGACCCTTAAACGTCTTCGGAATAACACTACCATCAATTAGGTTTTTCAATTTCACGTTAACAATTGAACCACCACGGCCCATAACCTTCTGTCCGTATTCTACGACGCGATATGGCTTGCCGTCAATTTGGCAAACTGCTCCCTTTTTCAAATCAGTTGGCTGATACATATTTTCTCCTTTCCAATAAAATATCTCGCTGCCGAATATATCATAGCAACGAGATATTGCGCATTAAACGTTCCTAGTTGCTGCTGACAAATGGTAACAAAGCCAAATGGCGAGCGCGCTTAATTGCCACTGCCAAGCTTCGCTGTTGCTTTTCGCTCAAACCAGTCTTGCTGATTGGCTCGATTTGACCATAAACATTGATGTAGCGCTGCAAAGTCTTTACGTCTTTGTAGTCAAAAATAATCGGTGGATTTTTCTTCAATTGTGCCATTATTATCTCCTTATTAGAATGGGATTTCGCTCAGGTCAATTGGCTTATCGTCAATTTCCGTCACAACTTCCTCTTTTTTAGTAGTTTTTGGCGCAGCAGAACCAGAATTGTCATTATTCGGACCGTCTAAGAATGTTACGTCTGAAGCAGTAACTTCAATTCGACTCTGTCTTTTGCCAGTTTCCTTATCTTCCCAACTATCTTGCCGCAGTCGCCCTTGAACTAGAACTCGACGACCCTTGCTTAAATATTGCATCACCAAATCACCAAGTTTATCCCAAGCAGTGATATTGAAAAAGTCCGCCTGATCATCTTGGGTTGGTCGATCAACCGCGATACTAAAACTAACTACGTTCTTTCCAGAAGCTGTTGTTCGTTGCTCTGGATCGCGTGTCAATCTACCCAGTAAAATTACTTGATTGATGCTTCGTGCCATATTCTATCCCCTCTTTTACCTTGCGGCAGTTAGGCTTATTTATTTGATTCACTTGAATCAGCTTCTTCGTTGCGTGCTTTTTGCTCGCTTAATGCCTGACGAGTTTTTTCATCAGTTTTTACCAATAGGTAGCGCAGCACTTCATCGGTAATGTTAAGCGTGTTGGAAATCTTCAATAAAGCTGGCGCTGGCAGCTTTACCTCAAAACAAACGTAAATTGCAAAGTCTTCACGCTTGATGGTATAGGCCAATTTTTTCTTGCCCCAGTTATCTTCTTTAGTAATTTCACCGCCGTTGGTGGTGATTAAACCACGTACCTTATCCAACGCTGAATCTAGATTAGACTCTAAATCCGGATGAATAAGAACAGTTAGTTCGTATTCGTTCATGCTTCCTCCTCTGGAATCCATTTACGGATGCTTATGCTGTCTCACATAAGCTTAGGTTAATATCTACTTATATTATACCCCACTCTGTAATATCGTGTCAATGAGACCATAGATAGTGCCTATATCGTCAGCGCTGAGAGATTGAGTACTGTTTCTTATGTCAGCGATTAATCTTCTGACATCTTCAGGGTTTCTCAATTCCAGACTTTCTAGATCAAGATTACTTGGACTTATTCGTCGTCCATTTACGGAATATTCGACCTTATATTCTCCCTCAAGAGATTTCCCTTTCCAACCTCTAATATTCCAGCTGTGCTCTACATGAAGCGGCGGTAAACCACCTGAACGACCCACCACCTCAGTAACGTACAAACCTAATTCAGCGGAACATTGTTTACCATCTTCCAACATAGATTCTGGTAAATAGATTATTTCGCACCCCTCCGCAGGACCGTCCGAAGAAACGCGAATGGCTTCTGGTGGAATTGAAAAAATATGATGCACTATTTCTGGCGATAGTTTACATGTAAAAATGTTCGCAGCAGCACTACTATCGTCTATTTGATAGCGACCATTCTCTAGCCCTTCAGTACCCTTCTCTTTAAGAACTTTACCTGCTGTTTGTAATATAGTGACAAGAGTATCTTGGTCAAGAGCTAAGTCATAACTTCCGGGAAAATGCTCATTAATAAAGTTTTTTATACAATATAGATATTATTTGGTCAATCTTTTATACTATTCCGCCAACAATTCATCTAATTCTTCGACACTAGATATCAATACATCGCGTGGTTTTGAGCCATTCTGCGGACCGATAATTCCCCGCTCTTCCATTTCTTCAATAATGCGTGCCGCTCGCTGATATCCAATGCCCAGTCTCGTCTGGAGCATACTCGTTGAAGCCTTTCGTCGCTCAACTACCACCCTCACAGCATCCTTGAATTTATCATCACCACCTTCTGACAAATCCATCACTACACCGCCCTTGCCGTTTAACTGTACTGGCTGAGCCACCACTTCATCGTTGTACTGCGGCGCCATCTGCATTCGCAAATGATCAGTAATTTTATTCACTTCATCATCAGTTACCCAGGCACCTTGGATACGTTTTGGTTTACTCATGCTTGGCGTATAGAACAACATATCACCCTGACCCAGCAATTTTTCCGCGCCCGCTTGGTCTAAAATCGTCATACTATCCACCTGGCTAGCTACCGTAAAGGAAATACGTGCCGGCACGTTTGCCTTAATCAAACCAGTAATAACATCGACACTTGGGCGCTGCGTTGCCAGTACCAAATGGATACCAACTGCTCGGGCCTTCTGTGCCAAACGAACGATTAATGCCTCGACATCTTTCTTAGCAATCATCATCAAGTCCGCCATTTCGTCCACCACAATCACAATGTACGGCATCGAACCATCTTCATGTTCCTGCACATTACCGTTTTCATCAGCAATAGCAATCTTTTTCGCTCGTGATTGTAGCCTCTTATTGTAATCCTTAATATTACGAATCTTCTCTGTCGCTAATAATTTGTAGCGCCGCTCCATTTCATTAACTGCCCACTTCAAAGCTGAAATAGTCTTTTCTGGCTCAGTAATCACCGGGGTCAGCAAGTGCGGAATATCCTCATATGGCGCCATTTCCACCTGCTTCGGGTCAACCAAAATCAGCTTCATATCACTGGGACTATTGCGATACAATAAACTCGTCAGCAAAGTATTAATCATCACTGACTTACCGGAGCCAGTTTGCCCAGCAATTAGCAAGTGCGGCATCTTTCCCAGCTCGCCAACCACGACTTGTCCAGAAATATCCTTACCAATTGTAAAACTGAGCGGATCGCGCGACGCCATCCACTGCTTTGAAACTAATGTGCTATACAGCCGCACCTCGGCTGCCTTACGGTTTGGCACCTCAATTCCCACCGCTTTCTGGCCAGGAATTGGCGCTTCAATCCTCAGACTTTGGGCCGCCAAATTAAGCGCAATATTTGTCTCTAGCGCGGTAATTCGCGTTAATTTCACACCGCTTGGTGGCCTTAGGGTGTACTGCGTCACCTTTGGACCAACGTTTATATCACCCATCGCTGCATCAATGTTAAATTCGGATAGTGTATCATGAATAATCTGAGCATTTTGTCTCGTATCGCCAGCATCCGCACCGCCTTCGTTCTTCTCTAATAAATCCAGGCTTGGGGCTTGCCAATTTGGATCACGTGTTGCCACCAGAGCCTGTTCTTCAGCAGCCTTTTCTGGCTTTTCAGTACGCTTTAATAAACCCTTCTTCTCCTTAGTGGTGTCAATAATCGGCACGCCAGCATTGAGTTTAATATCCCCCAAACTCACCTTTTTATCTTCCTCTGTCGACTGAGACTTTGCCGCTTGCTTCATGATAGATCGATTGTTATCATCCTCTGAGCTATTACTTTTAATTGCTTGCCACAATTTACTAAACACAGTAAATGGTGATGTTTGGGTGATAAATAAAACTGTGATAAATGCCAACACCAGGTAAAATATTGCAGCGATTGCCGAATCTACCATTTTAAGTGTGGCTGTATTTAATATATCACCTACAAATCCACCAGCATCTGGTCGCAAAGACGTCTTTAATAGCCCAAATAATCCTGAAAACCACACAATCTCTAAAACTGCCGCAAACTTCACCACCGCAGGTAAGCGATTCTCTTCTGCCCGGAAAGTTTCTACCGCCAAATAAATTAATAGTATCGGTAATGTGTAAGCAGTGTAGCCGACTGTCTTTATGGTTGCCATATCAATCCACTGAAGAACTGGACCGCCAACACCAAACCATGAAACTACCAACAGTAACGACAAGAGAATCAATAAGACCGCACCTACTTGCGACCAAAAACCCACCGGCAAACTATGTTGCGGTTTGGTAGGAGTAGACTTTTTCGTGCTCTTTCGCTTTTTTGCCATAATCGTTTTTATTATACACTGATTTTATACTTCTTAACAGATATAAACATCAATTTAATACATGTTGTATTATAGCATAATTTATCAGTAAAATCAATCTGAAGGATTAGTACGGACGAAAATCTTGTCGCTCCCGAGCCTTCGTGTCATTCGCCTCAGTGTCAGGCACTTGGCGCTGCGGAAAACGACGGCGTGGCGTGGTTGGCAAAGTCATCCTTGGCTCTTCCGCCGAAGCAGTAGATTTTTTGTTGCGAGGCGTGGATTTTGCAGTCGAAGAAGCTGAAGCAGTCGTCGATTTTACCATCTTTAAGCCGCCAACTTCATTAATCACCGGAATAACAATTGGCGTCCGGCGCGTCTGATCGTACAAAATATGTGTGACTTCATCCTTAATTTCCTTCTTGATAACGTCTAGGTCATACTTGCCAGAAAAACTGCGCGCTGCCTTCTGCTTCAAGTACTGGCGAATCAT
>CBDFCQ010000001.1:0-43620 GCA_965246075.1 uncultured Candidatus Saccharibacteria bacterium | reverse complement strand
CTTCTCATAAGATTCTTGATATTCACCGCGCAACTCCTCACCTTCAACAAGAAACGGTACATGCTCAATAATAAGCTTTACATAATCTATAATTTGACTTATGTAGTTTTTATTCAGATCTTCTGTATAAGGTAGTTCACCTTTAACAACATAACCATCCCGTTGTCTTTCGCTCATAAACTAATATTTTATCAGTTTATGGATATAAAGTCAATTATATTACCCTGTTGACTTCATCCAGCGTCGTCTCGCCACGAAGAGCCGCCAAGACTCCAGCCTGCAGCAGCGTCACCATACCATCCTTCTTCGCGGCCTCCTCGATTGCGCCCGCATGCACGTCGTTAACATCGCCACGCAGAAACTTCTGGATATTCTCACTCACCACCAGCTGCTCCATCACCGGAATACGCCCCTTATAGCCAAATGGTACGTCATCCGTCGGCACGGCGCGCCACAGTTTGAACGTATCCAAATTTGGACAATCAACACCCTCTGGCAAATCCTTAAGAACTTCTTTCACCCATTTGCGCGTCGCCTCGTCTGGCTCATATTCTTCCTTACTCTCGTCCCATAATCTCCTGACCAGCCGCTGCGCAATCACCAGCCGTACCGCCGAGCTAAAAATTGGATTCTGCCCAATCATATCAATCATCCTACTAAACGCCGCCGCAGTAGAGTTGGCATGAAAGCTAGATAGCACCAAGTGACCAGTAATCGACGCTTGGATTGCCGTCTTAGCAGTCTCGTTATCGCGAATCTCACCAACCATCACCACATCTGGATCAAGACGCAAAACACTACGCAGCCCATCAGCGAACCTCTGGCCAGTTGTTGTATCAATTGGAATCTGTGTAATTCCCGGAATTGTATTTTCTACCGGGTCTTCCAAAGTGATAATCTTTCTATCTGGCGTGTTTAAGGCATTCAAAATACTATATAGCGTCGTCGATTTTCCCGAGCCAGTCGGACCGACCATCAACAACATGCCGCGCGGATGAGAAATAACCTCATCAATCTGATCACGTTCTTTCTTTGATATATTTAAAAGATCCAGATTAAGCATCGACTCATCAAAGTTAAATAGGCGCAGAACAATGTCTAATCCATAAACTGTCGCCACCGCCTCCACGCGCAAATTCAGCACATGAGACACTCCGTCTCGATGAATTTCCTGTTGCATATGACCCGACTGCGGCTCTCTGGAGGCAGTAGAAATATTTGCTCGCGAGGCTAATGTCGCCATAATCACCCGATAACGATCTCGACTCAGCTCCGCCACAGTATGTAGCGCTCCATCAACACGCATCCGAATTCGAATTGACTCACGCTGGTTTTCAATATGAATATCCGACGCACCCAGCAGGTCTGCCTGGTCAACTAGATAATTGAACACGTCATTTGTGCCCACAGACGCTAAAGTCTGAGTAACCTGCGCCAACGTATCACTGTCGCCGTCTTTGGCAATCTCGATATTATCATAAATAACTCTCTTTGGTGGATCAAACCTGAGCATAATTGACCGAAACGCCGAACCGGAAATAAGAAAGAAGAATATTCGCTTGCCACTCTCCGTATATTTATCTCGCATCTGCTTCATTAACGACTCAGACGTCTGCGAAGTAACACCAAACCGGTAAGACTGGTCCTCCTCATTAAACGCCAGCGGCACCAACCGGCCCTTATACATTTCTTCAATTGTCAAAACGTCTTTAAGTAGAGGCAGAGTGTCTTCAAATTCCCGCCCATCCAGATATTGAAGTCCTAAAATTGACGCTCGGCGACGAGTCGCTTCCTCATCCTGCTCGCGGCGGCGCGCCTGAATTTTATCTTCGTCCATATGAGAATTATAGCAAAAAGCTTACGGTTTGACGAGTGATATAATAGTCATATGCACCCAGAAATCACGCTATTGGTTCACAATATTCGCTCAACGCATAATGTTGGGGCAATTTTTCGCACAGCCGAGGGATTTGGTGTGAAGAAGATTATTCTTAGTGGCTATACACCGTATCCGGATTTGAGCTTATGTAGCGAGGCGCCTAGCTGCGCGCTTATTGACGGAGAAATTCGGCATAACGACACTCGCCTGCCGCACATTCGTGAAAAAATCACCAGCCAAATTCATAAAACAGCCTTAGGCGCGGAAAGTTTGGTGCCGTTTGAGTTTTACGAGGATATTGATGATTGGATTAAAGAAAATCAACGAACAGAAAACTTGCCAATTATCGCGCTGGAGCAATCAAAAGACAGTGTGATGTTGCCAGAATTTCAGCCGCCTGAAAAATTCGCACTACTGCTCGGCGAGGAAGTTCACGGTATCGCACCAGAACTTCTGGATGGTTGTGAATTTACCGTGGAAATTCCAATGTTTGGACAGAAAGAATCATTTAACGTGTCGGTAGCAACGGGAATTGCGCTATTTGGACTAATCTTTCCCAGATTAAAATAACCACCTCGCATACTGATTCCAGCTTACCTTATTGACTTTATTAAGCATATGTGTTATATTTATAAAAGCTTTCTTCGGAATCCCCCGGAGAAGGCAGTTCCCTACATGAGAGGAAGCAAAATGATGGACATTGCTATGGTTATCACGACCGCAGCGATCATGTATCTAACCGCATGGTCGCTACACCACGACAAAATGTCGGGAATCATGCCATCAATCCTGGCTGTGATAGCAGCGACGGTAATTGTACTGGAGATCGCTGCCTATATGGTAGTTCTGCTACCGATATTGCCCTGGTCAATATCAGCGGCAGTTTTTACAGCGACTGCCACACTGTTCGTTACGTGCTCATTGGCACGTATAAACAGACGTAGCAGCAAGCTAACATGGGGCAATAAGTCCCGCTGACAGTAGTATAGTTAGCCCGCCGTAGAGCAACCAGCTCCGGCTGAGGCCTCTGTCAGCGGGCTAACTATCACTTTAGAATTACACACTCTTCACCCAGAGTGTTTTTTAATTGGCTTAATAAATTGTCATTAGCGTCCACCTTAAACGGCAGGCGCATGGCTGATTTTTCCTTTTCACCCAGAACCAAAACCACGTCAGTCGTGCCGGCATAATCACCGCAAACAGACTTCATCTTCACTAACCGTGGATGATCATTCGGATCTTTAATATACACAAATAACTTGGAAGTAGTAATTTCTGGAGCAACGTTAACCGGCGCCGGCTGAGTTTTTGGCTGAGATTTGGCGGCGTCATTCTTTACGGCAGACTTCGGAGAAGCTCCATTTTTCTGATTACGATAAGCTTCACGGCGCTCTTTCTTAACCGCAGAACTAACCTTTGGAGCGTCCATCTTACGACCAGTTGACTCATAGCCATTAATATCATTGTCTGTAATCGCGATAATGTCATCAGCAATGAGTTTACTTTCGCTACCCAAATTTCCATCACGATCTCGCGCTGAGTTTTTACCAGAAACTCGAATTACCGTGTCCTGAAGCAACTTAGCGCCAACTTTTTCATACAAATTCGGAAAGACAATTATTTCACCCTCACCAAATTTATCCTCAATTCCCACAAACGCCATCTTCGAGCCACTCTTCGTCACAATTGTCCGAACTGTACTAATAATTCCGCCGACCGTCATCATTCGGCTGTCATACTCCGGAACCAATTGCGTCAACGGCTGAGTTTGCTCGCTTAGATAAGTCTCGTATCTATCAAGCGGGTGTGCCGAAATATACAGCCCCAGCAGTTCCCGCTCCCACATCAAACGTTCTTTATCATCATGCTTTACTGGCGCTTTCTGTAGACTGAGTATCGACTGAACGCTTGCCACATCATCACCCAACATGCCGAACAAATTAGTCTGGCCACTGGCAGCTTCTTTTTGAAGCTTAGAGGCAAATGCCGTGATGGATTCCAGATTGAATAGCAAATCCGACCGATCGCCCATATCATCAAAGGCACCAGATTTAATAAGAGATTCCCAAGCCTTACGATTAAACTTGCTGGTCGAAACACGCTTGGCGAAATCTTCCACCGACAAGAACGCGCCTTCCTTGCGCGCCCGCAAGACTTCCTCAACCGCACCAACACCGACACCCTTCACCGCTGACATACCGAAGCGAATTTTATTCTCATTAGGCACCACCGCAAATTCAACGAATGACTCATTAACATCCGGACTGAGCACATCAATCCCCATATGCTTACATTCAGTGATTTCAATCGCCAAACGATCCGTATCGTCATGATCACTGGTCATCAGTGCCGCCATAAATGCGTCAGGATAATGCGCCTTCAAATATGCCGTCCAGTAGGCTATTAAACCATAACAAGCAGCGTGCGATTTATTGAAACAATAGTTAGCAAACTCCTCCAGCTGCGTCCAAAACGTTTCCGCAATTTCCTTAGTCGCGCCACCAACCTTAACCGCACCTTCAACAAATTCAGGCTTAACTTTTTTCATCAAGTCAATCTTTTTCTTACCGACAGCTTTACGCAGCGTATCAGCCTGACCTCCGGTAAAACCGCACCATTCTTTAGAAATCTGCATAAATTGCTCTTGGTAAACCAAAATTCCGTAAGTATTTTTTAGTGAGTTTTTCATTCCAGGATGCAAATAAGTTATTTCTTCTTCGCCGTGTTTGCGCCGAATAAAACTGTCAATAAACTGCATCGGGCCCGGACGATACAGTGCCACCATAGCGATGATATCCTCAAATGTAGTCGGCTTTAGTCCACGCAAATACCGCTTCATCCCCGCCGACTCCAACTGGAATACTCCGGTTGTATCACCGCGCTGGAATAGTTCATAGGTCTTCTTATCGTCAAGCGGCAGCTGCGAAAGATTAATCTCTGTATTATAAGCTTTTCGGATAATCCGCATGGCGTTGTTAATAATCGTCAAGTTCGAAAGCCCCAAAAAGTCCATCTTCAGCAGGCCCAATTCCTCGACTTCGCCCATCGGGAATTGAGTAGCCACCACGCCTTTTTGCGCCATTTCTAGCGGAATATAATTAACCAGCGTATCCGGTGCGATCACCACGCCACAGGCATGAACGCCGTGACTACGAATCGTGCCCTCGAGCTGGATAGCATAATCCAGCACTTCTTTAGCAGTAGGATTATTCTCGTACTCACGGCGCAAATCTACATCTTCTTTGATACTCACCGACAATGGAATATGACGACCTTGGTTTGGCGGCGGCACCAGCTTTGCCAAGCGGTCGCTCTCGGCATACGGCACCTCCAGCACCCTGGCGACATCACGAACCGCCATGCGGCCGAACATCTTACCAAAGGTAGCGATATTACTAACGTGGTCTTCGCCGTATTTTTTGGCACAATACTCAATCACTTCGTCACGTCGGGTGTCTTGAATATCGACGTCGATATCCGGCATGGAAATACGATCCGGATTAAGGAAACGTTCAAATAGCAGACCGTACTTCAAGGGATCGAGGTCGGTAATGTTCAGTGCGTAGGCAATAATTGATCCTGCAGCGCTACCCCGGCCCGGACCAAAAACGATCCCTTTAGATTTACCCCAGTTGATAAAATCCTGGACAATTAGGAAATACCCCTCATAGCCCATCTTCCCCATCACACCCAATTCCATCTCGGCGCGCTGGCGAACTTCGTCAGATAACTGCGGGATAATGTCATCAGGGTCTAATTTCTCAGCCTCTTCTTTCGAGGCGCCGTTATAGCGCTGCAATAAACCCTGGTAGGTCAACCTCAACAGATACGAGTGCTCATTCTCACCTTCAGGAAGCGGATACTTAGGAATAAGAATACGACCCAGCTCAATCTCAACATCACAGCGATCCGCTACCTTTTTCGTATTAAGCACTACTTCAGGATATTCCTCACCCCAATGATCAATAATATCCCGTGGGTCAGTCAAATGCAGCTCAAAATCTTTCAGACTCATACGCTTTTCATCGCTCAAGTACGAACCGGTACCGACACATAGCAAGATTTCGTGCGCGTCCTGATGATCATGAGTCAAGTAGTGCCCATCGCAAGTCACCACCATCTCGATATCCAGCTCCTTGGACAGCTTAATCAAGCCCTCATTGATTTTTGCCTGAACGTCCCAGTGCGTATTTGATTTCGGATGGCCATGATCTTGCAACTCGAGATAATACCTATCACCAAAGACTGATTTGTACCATTTGGCAATATCTCGCGCTCGATCATAATCATCATCTCTAAGTGCCACACCAATTTCACCACTAGCACAGCCACTCAGTACAATTAAACCCTCGTTCAGCTCTTCTAATAAATCATGATCAGTCCGCGGCTTATAGTACATACCCTCCAGATTAGCCTGCGTCGATAGCTTCATCAGATTATGAAAGCCGGTGTTGTTCATTGCTAGTACCGTCAAGTGAAAGCGCTGCTTGTCCTTGGCTGGGTCGCGGTCAAAGCGTGAACGCGCCGCTACATATGTCTCGATGCCGAGAATTGGCTTAATGCCAGCATTTTTGGCAGTCTTATAATAGTCGAGGATACCACTCATCGTACCGTGGTCGGTTACTGCTGCCGCCTCCATACCGAATTCCTTGACCTTATCAACCAAATCATTGATTTTAGTCAAGCCATCCAGCACCGAATGAAAAGTGTGGTTATGCAGGTGTACGAAATCAGACGGCTTCAAAGCCGCCGGCGAAGATTGTCCGCTATTTCCCCCAGTCATTACTAATAATTATAGCATGTTATTGACGGTGCTGCATCGTCTCAATCAGATGATTGATAAAATCAGCCAGCGGCGGAAAAATATCCGCAAATTGGCCCAACAACCAGATTAACAATGTGATTAATAATGTCGCACCCAGTGCACTACCGACGCCAAAGAAAATTCCACGAATAAAATTCATCCAATAAACTTGGCGCCGCGAACGATGAAAATCAAAAAATAAATCCTCTAAAATCGCCTGTCTAGCACCGTTTTCATTATCACGGATGACTTTTCGTGATAATTTATCTGGTTGTTTTTTGGCTGTTTTTTCTGCCATTATTTGTCCTTTTCTTAGTAAAATACTTCGCTAAAAATCCACCCTTTGAGGTTAATCTTTTAGCCAGCCCAGCACCAATCGAAACAGCACTGACAATTCCACTAAAATCAGAAACTCTCCTGGTAATTGTCTCTACTGCTTGCTGAGTTTGGCGAATCTGGTGCGTTAATTTAATAATAGAAATCACCATAGCAACCAACATGATAATAAATATCACCATGAGAATTACCAATACTACAAGTAGTCCGTTCATGCTTTTTATTATACATTATTTTAAGCGATTGGTCAGATGGGCGCGTAGCTTGTCGCCAAAGTTAGGATCGCGCAGACCAAAATCAATCACTGTCTTCAGGTACTCTAATTTATCACCGGTGTCGTAGTACGTACCGTTGGTAATCTCCACGCCGTAAAAATCAAACCCATCGTCAATCATCTCCTGCATAATCGGCTGGATGGTGAATTCGCCATGACCATCAAACTGGTCTTTGGATTTATCCAAATAGCCAAAAATCTCACCAGGTAGCAAATAGCTACTGACACTCGCTAGGTCAGACGGCGCGTTGGTTTTTCCAGGCTTCTCGACAATATTAGTCATTTTTATAACGCCATCGTTAATTTGCTGACCATTAATGATGCCATAACGATCAAACTCTGAATCATCGGTAATTCTCTTGCATGACAACACTGCGCCCTGAAGATTTTCTGACGCCTCAATCATCTGCCGGAAACGACTTGGACTAGCCGTTATAAAGTCATCGGCAAAAGTATAAATCACCGGTTCGTCATGGCGAATTAAATGCGAAGCGCAAGCCAGCGGCGTCGCATTGCCGTAAGGACCTTTCTGGCGGATATAAACGAAGTTAGCCATCTCAGACAAACTATTGATGACGTCAATCAGCGGCTGCTTTTTGGCACCGCCAGCACGCAGATTGGCGAGCAGCTCTTCATTTGGCGCGTCAAAATGGTCTTCGATCGCCCGCTTGTTGGCGCTACCGATGATAATAATATCCTTGATACCAGCCTCCACCAATTCCTCGACGACGTACTGGATGATTGGCTTATCAATCAGCGGTAGCATTTCTTTGGGCATGGCTTTGGTTTGCGGCAAGAAACGCGTACCAAAGCCAGCAGCGGCGATGATAGCTTTGGTTGGCTTTTTCATAATCTAACTCCTATTCTGTCCTATTTCTGAAGAATCGAATCCTACAATTTTTCGCGAATTAATTTTTGCGCCAAGCTTGGGTTGGCCTGACCTTTAGAACGCTTCATGACTTGACCAACGAGGTAACTAATGGCTTTGTCTTTGCCCGAGCGAATGTCAGCAATGGAAGCTGCCGAGGCTGGGTCGCTGAGTACTTCGTCAACAATGGCAGCGATGGCCGATTCGTCAGACACTTGCAATAGGTTCTTTTCTTCGGCAAGTTTGCGCGGATACGTGGCGCCCGCCAATAATTCATTAAACAATTCCTTAGCATTGGTACTGGAAATCTCTGCTTTCTCGGTCATCTCCGCCAGCTCCACCAAATCCTCAACTGATACGCGCAGCACACTAGCGTCAACTGACGTACTGTCATTATCGCCAGCGGTCAAAGCACTCGCAAACCAATGTGCTACTCGCTTGGCAGCTGCATCGCCTGATTTTTCTTGGACTTCCAACATGATACGGGCGTAATTTTGGTTCGATAGCAGCGAATTAACCACTGATTTATCCAAGCCTAGTCCGCTCCATTTTTCACGATATTCACCCGGCAACATCGGCACTTCAGCCTGAATCTGCGCAATCTCCTCATCACTCAGCACCACTGGCGGGATGTCAGCGTCAGGCATGTAGCGATAATCCTGGGCGTCCTCTTTTGAACGCTGCGAAGTGGTAATTTGTTTATCATCGCTCCAACCGCGAGTTTCCTGAACCACTTGTTCACCGCTCTCCAGCAAGTCAACTTGGCGTTTAAACTCGTACTCAGCGGCGCGCTCGACGCTGCGGAATGAATTGAGGTTTTTGACTTCGGCGCGCTTGCCGAGTTCGGTCGCGCCTTTCTTAGCCACCGAAATATTGACATCAAAACGCATGTTGCCGTGGTACAAATCACCGTGCGTAACGCCAGCGTAGACCATCAATTTGTGCAGCTCCGAAGCGTATGCCTTGGCTTCCTCGGCAGAATGCATGTCTGGCTCAGAGACGATTTCGATCAGCGGTGTACCAGCGCGGTTGAGGTCAACCAGCGAGTAGCCGTCGTGGTGCGTCAACTTGCCAGCATCCTCTTCCATGTGGGCGTGATGAATCCGCACCCGTTTGAGCGAACCGTCTTCTAGCGGCGCGTCAACATAGCCAGCCAAAATAATCGGCTGATACATCTGCGATGTCTGGTAGCCCTTTGGCAGGTCAGGATAGAAATAATGCTTGCGATCAAACCGACTGACGCGGGCAATCGGCGCATTCAACGCTTTGCTAGCACGCACCGCCAGCTCGACAGCGTGCTTGTTGAGCACCGGCAGCATTCCTGGCAGGCCAAAGTCAATCTCGTGCGTTTTACTATTCGGCTCAGCATCGCGAGCGTCATTATCAGCCGGGCTAAACAGTTTGGTTTTGGTCGCCAGCTGGACATGGCACTCGATGCCAATGGTCATTTCATATTCATCATATACACTCATCATAACGCTCCCAAATCTTTTAGTGCTTGTTCAAAGCTTGTCATGGCTCGTCGAAAACTCTGCGCGGTTAGTTTCACGTTGGTTTCGTGGGCAATTTGATTGCGCAATTTGTGTGCCGCCCACAACCCATTTTCGTCCGTCCAATCACCCTTGCGAGCTTTCAGCCTGTCGCCCATTGTCGCGCCAGCCACGCCGCAGTCGCGCATGGCTTTGTCGAGTAGCTTGTCGGCTTTGACAATTGCCATCTGTAAACTGTCCGAGTTACCCGCCTTGGCGCCGCGCTGGATCGCTCGCCAGACCTTTTGGTACATTTCTCTGTCAAGCTGCTTGTGTCCGCGCGACGTCAATTGGATAAAAATAATCAACAACGCGCCACTTACCAGCGCCGCTACCACCAGCGCGATCAACAAGCCGTCCATCAGGCAGCCTCCACTTCCGCCGCCAACTTCAGCAAGTTGCCGTCTGACTGATAATCACCAATCAACTGCACGCCAATTGGCAAGCCCTCGTCGTTATTTCCAGCTGGTACGGAAATTGCTGGCAGTCCAGCCAGGCTGGCTGGTACGGTCATGATATCCGCCAAGTACATCTTGATCGGATCATTGGTATTTTCACCAAGTTTGAAGGCGGGCGTTGGTGCAACTGGCATCAACAGCGCGTCGTACTCAGCGAACAACTGCTTAAACTCGTTGATGAGCAATGTGCGCGCTTTTTGCGCCTGCATATAGTAAGCGTCAAAGAAACCACTCGACAGCACAAAGCTACCGATCATAATTCGTCGCTTATTCTCCGTCGTAAAACCTTCGTTGCGGCTGCGACCGTACAATTCCGCCAATGTTTTTGCCTCGGCTGCCCGGTGACCATAGCGCACGCCATCATAGCGCGCCAAGTTTGACGATATCTCCGCTGGTACAATGATGTAATACATGGCCAGCGAATACTGCATCATACTGAGGTCCACTTCTTCAATTTCATAGCCCAGCTGCTTCAATTTCTCAGCATAATCAAGCGTTTTTTGGCGAACTGCCGCATCCACATCGTCAGTCATACACTGCTTAACCAAACCAATCTTCTTCTTGGTAAATTCTGGCTGGTTCCGCCAAAAGTCTGGCAGTGTGGTCATATCCTTGTCGTCGCGGCCCGCCATGATTTCCATCACCAAATTAGCGTCATCAGCATTCGTCGCGAAACAACCAATCGTATCTGTGCTCGAGGCCATGGCCACCACACCGTAGCGACTGACTGCACCGTAGGTTGGCTTGACACCGACCACGCCGTTAAAGCTGGCAGGCTGGCGAATTGAACCGCCAGTGTCTGTTCCCAGCGCAAATGGCACCACGTCAAGCGCCGTCACTACCGCCGAGCCGCCCGATGAACCGCCGGCTACTCGAGTTTTATCTACAGCGTTTTTGGTCGGACCAAAAGCCGAATTTTCTGTCGAACCACCATGGGCAAAGGCGTCCAAGTTGGCTTTACCGATGCAAATTGCACCTTCAGCCTCCAACTTCTCAACGGCCGTGGCCTGGAGTGGCGCGTTAAAATTCTCGAGCATCTTCGAGGCAGCAGTTGTCGGCGCCCCAAAGGCCAAGAAATTGTCTTTTACCACAAACGGCACGCCAGCCAGAACACCTGGATTCTCACCTTTTCGGATTTGATCATCAATTTCTCTAGCTCGCTCCAGCGCCCGCTCTTCCGTCAAACTGAGTAGTGCATGATATTCTTCAATGTCGCGCGCCCGCCGTAATGCTTCCTTGACATTTTCGACTGCGCTTTTTCCAATAAAATCACTAATCCGGCTCATCACAATACCTGCGGCACTTTCACTTGATTATTCTGTTTCTCAGGCGCTAGCTCAAGCAGCTTTTCTGCAGAAATCCCCAGCTGAACCTCGTCTTCACGCCAGACATTCTCTAGTCCCGTCACTTGATAGGTTGGCTCGACGCCAGACGTATCAAGCTCGCCCAGCTGCTCAATATAGCCAATTATATTTTCCAAATCTTGACGCAGCCCATCAACTTCATCATCGGCTAATGCCAGACTACTTAAACTCGCCAAGTGCTGAATATCACTGGTAGAAATATTTGTCATATCAATATTATACCACTAAAAAAAGTCGCCCATCAAAGTGAGCGACTTTTATCATTATAGCTTAGTTATATTGCTTTAATTTTAAAGATTCGCGATATTTTTTAAGCTGAGACTCGTAGTCAGATGGGATATCCTGCCCCTGCCGTGTCGATCCGCCAGTAGAAGAACCACCCTTATCATGAACTTTAACGGCGATAGTGATAGCGCCAGTCAGCAAGACTACAACAGAAACTGCAATGAGCACCAAAGACATAATCTTTGATTTGTTTCGACCCTGAATAATCTGATAAATAAAGTAGCTAGTCACAACTACTACGGCAAGAGCCAGAGCGTAAGGCAAGAACTCACTCAGATACAGACTCTTGTAAACTTCTCCACCGGCTGCACCGATAAATAACAATGAACTAACAAGAATGCTGACCAAGCGTGCAATCAAATCAACAGCTGGAATAATCAAAGTAGCCAATCCGCCGTAAGTCACCAATTTGTAAGCTGTGCGGTTCGTATAACCCTCACGATCTGGCACTGCCTTTGATACGCGAGAAAACAAGACACAAGCTAGAACAGCCAAGATAACCGTAAACACTGATGCTGCGACAATTCCAGTTCCTGCCGTCACCATCGTTGGAGCCAAGAATCCACCGACGGTCCGTGATGCAACTGAAGTTGCATCTGACCAGAGACCAACTACACTTGTAATTACATTAATTAATAAGAACGTTGAAATAACTGCTGAAGCCATTGCCAAAGCGTATTCTAAGGTCAGAAGTTTTGCCTTACCTTTGTTTGGGCTAGCATACATGTACTGCTGTGGGTATGCTGGATAACCTACTGGCTGCGCTGGCATTTCGGGTTGCGCAACGGTTGACGGCTGTGGTTGTTGTTTTGTTGCCATAATACCTCCTAATCTAATAATAATTCTATTCTACATGGTCTGGCGAATTTCTGCAATCAAATCACGCAGCTCTGCGGCTTTTTCAAACTCTAGATTGGCGCTATGCAGCTCCATTTGACCGGTCAGTTCCTTGATCAGCGTTGGATATTCGTCCTTTGGAATTTTCTTCAAATCAAGCTTTGGCTTTTTATCCGATTCTTTTTGCGGGATGATCGAACGCAGGCCATCATCAATTTTCTTCTGGATGGTTTGCGGCGTGATGCCATGTTCTTCGTTATATTGCTGCTGGATCGCACGCCGACGATTCGTCTCATCAATTGCTCGGTGCATGCTGTCAGTCACGGTATCGCCATACATCAGCACTCGCCCGTCCACGTGCCGCGCCGCCCGGCCAATCGTCTGAATCAGCGCCTGCTCAGAACGGAGGAAGCCTTCTTTATCAGCATCCATAATCGCCACCAGACTGACTTCCGGTAGGTCCAACCCCTCACGCAGCAAATTGATACCAACTAACACGTCGTACGTTCCCAGCCGCAGATCTTTGAGAATATCACCGCGCTCCAGCGTGTCAATTTCACTATGTAGATACGCCGTTTTAACGCCATTGTCGGTCAGGTAAGCGCTTAAGTCCTCAGCCATACGCTTGGTCAAGGTGGTTACCAATACGCGGTGACCCTTGGCGATGGTTTGGCGAATCTCCTCCATCAAATCATCAACCTGCCCCTTAGTCGGCCGTACTTCAATTGGCGGATCAAGCAGCCCCGTCGGCCGAATCAGCTGCTCGGCCGGCTTTGGCGAATGAGCCAGTTCATAGTCGCCCGGCGTCGCCGAAACATAAATCGCCTGATGAATGTGCTGATCAAACTCATCAAACCTGAGCGGACGGTTATCCAGCGCACTCGGCAAACGAAACCCGTGTTCCACCAACACTTCCTTGCGCGCCCGGTCGCCGTTATACATACCGCGCACTTGCGGCAAGGTCATATGCGACTCATCGACCAGCAACAACCAATCATCCGGAAAATAATCAATCAAGGTCGCCGGCTGTTCGCCCGGCTCACGGTCGGTCAGATAGCGCGAATAATTCTCAATGCCTTTGACAAAACCGGTTTCCTTGAGCATTTCTAGGTCATATTTGGTGCGTTGACTGAGGCGTTGCGCCTCGAGTAACTTGTCGTGCGACTCAAGCCATTTGAGCCGCTCGTCAAACTCTTTTTCGATACCGATGATAGCCTTTTCAATTCGTTCACGCGGCGTCGAATAGTGGCTGGACGGGAAAATAGTCAGGCTAGCTGGCTGATCCAAAATCTCACCAGTCAACGGATCAATTCGCGTGAGTCTCTCGATCTCATCGCCAAAAAACTCCACCCGCACCGCCGTGTCCTGCCCAGCCGGGAAAATATCTACCACATCGCCGCGCACCCTGAAAGTGCCGCGCGCGAAATCAATGTCGTTGCGCTTATATTGAATATCGGTCAGCAGGCGGATGAACTTGTCCTGCACCCGCCGCTCGCCGACCGTCAATTGAATCGCCATATCAGCATACGTCTCCGGCGAACCGATGCCGTAAATACAGCTGACGCTAGCCACAATGATCACATCGCGCCGCGTTAGCAGAGCTGAGGTCGCCGCATGCCTGAGCCGATCGATTTCGTCATTGATCTTCGAATCTTTCTCAATGTAGGTGTCGCTACTGGCAATGTAAGCCTCCGGCTGATAATAATCAAAATAGCTGACGAAATAATGCACTTCGTTGTCCGGAAAAAACTCCTTAAACTCAGAAAACAGCTGCGCCGCCAAGGTCTTGTTATGTGCCAGCACCAGCGTCGGCACATTGGCTCGAGCGATAATATTCGCCATAGTAAACGTTTTACCTGAGCCCGTCACACCCAGCAACGTCTGCTCACGCTCGCCCCGCTCCAAACCATCCATCAACTGAGCAATCGCCGTCGGCTGGTCGCCGGTCGGCTGATACGAAGAAGAGAGGCAAAATTTATTCACCTCTCTATTCTACTATATTTGTAAAAACTAGTCTTGTTCGTAAGTTTGAGGCGTGCCAGCAACTTCACATTTACCATCAACCAGCCGGCTCGGCACTAGCGCAGCTTTTAGGTCTGAGCATGGTATATAACTCTGTTGTGTCCCTGCGACTATGCCAATTTCGCCAGTACCATTTTTTGGTCCAATTATCGTATAGGCATTTGCCAAACCATAAACTGCCGCATATTTTCCGTATGCGCGGTCAATGACTGGCTCATAAGTGTAACCTTCGCGTTCTGGAATTGGCTGGCCAACTTTAGATTTCAAGAACTTCTTTAGAGAATCGTCTATATCCAACTTATCAACATCACTTACTGAAGTTAGCTTAGTGCCAGTACCGTCTCTCCCAGTGCGAAAATCTTTATATTTTTTCTTAGATTCATCTGACGGCTTTACTCCTTCCTTGCGAGCCTTATCTGACAACCTAGATGACTCTTTCTTTGTCTCGCTAGTTTTTACAGAAGAGTCAGTACCCTTATCCTTATTCAGTGCTCCCACAATAATCCAAGCCACCAGACCAATAATAACTAGCCCCATAACAATCACCGTCGCGATCAGCCATTTATTAGCCGTTGGTTTATTATCCATATTTAATCCTCCATTTAGATTGTGGTTTTGATTTTATACTACCACTTGCCTTCCGTCAATTCATTGCAGCCACAACCATTTTATGATATAGTAATAAAGTTAAAAATTAGAATAAAAAGGATAATAATGACTCCGAAAAATGTTTGTATTCCGCGCGAACTGCAGCTCCAAGCAGCCATGTTTCGTCTGGGCAATGTCGATGAAGAAATCCATGCCGGCTATGAAATTCTCCAAAAATATCATAAAACAGTAACCTTTTTTGGTTCAGCCAGAATAAGCGAAGATAACGAATATTACCAGAAAGCAAAAGACTTAGCCTTTCAGTTAGCGAAAGACGGCTATACAATTATCACCGGTGGCGGCGGCGGAATCATGGAGGCAGCCAACCGTGGCGCCATAGAAGCTGGTGGGCAGTCAATCGGTTTTAATATCCGCTTGCCGCACGAACAGTCGCTCAACAAATACACAACAGACTCTTTCGCCTTTACTCACTTTGCGCCGCGTAAAATTGTTATGACATTGCTGGCCGACGCCTACGTTTGTTTCCCGGGCGGCTTTGGGACGATGGATGAAATCTGTGAAATTATTACATTAACTCAAACTAAAAAGATGACTCCCGTGCCAATTGTTCTGTTCGATAAAAAATTCTGGCACAAGTGGGATGAATTTGTTTGTGAAAGCATACTTCCGAATAAGCTGATCTCTGATGGCGATGAGAAAATTTATACAATCACAGAAGATATTACAGAGTTAGTCGACCTTATTAAGAGTCAGCAAACTTGCTGCGACCGTTAGTCTATTTCTTAGGCTTTGGCTCAATCCAGCAAATACCGCCCTGGCAAACCACTCGCTCAACCGCAGGATTATGCGTGCGCGGGTGGTTTTTATAGCGACGCGTAATTTCAAATCCCAAACCCCGCTTACCGTGAGTCGTCTGTTGCCTACCCAGAGGCAATTGACAATGATAATTATTCACAACGTCAATTGGATTAAACGAAATCACTTGCCCATCAACGTCCAGAAGCACCCAATCAGAAGCTTTAAATGGCGCCCACTTATCTACTTTCGGCGCAATAGCCATTAGCGATTGATAAATTTCTTCTGCCGTAGCGTTTGACGGATCCAGACCTAGAGATCGAATAATCGAGTGCGCTCTAGCCAATATTTCCGCAATTAATCGCACATCACTGTCATCACGCGTCATCTGCCTAAGCTCAGTCAAGGCACGACGCTTTTTAGCGTCATCTCCTAATAATTTTCCTAGATTTTGTGCCATTATAGTTCCCTTTCTTGAATTGGCATAGTATGAAGTGGTGTGCCGGAATATAAAATACCAGCTTTCGCCCCAATTTTCATAACAACCGAGCTAGCATTTGCACTACCCATTATTACAGAATTTTTCAAATTACCGCTCCTCGCCCATTCACTCAAAAATCCAGACGCAAAGGCATCACCAGCGCCCGTTCTGTCAATTGAAGGGCTGTCGTCGTACATTAAGGCTCGCACGATAGTCTTTCCGTCACTTGCCATGGAGCCATTTACGCCGTCCGTCACTAGGACAACTGGTACCAAATTTAATCCACGGCGCACCAAAGTCTCCAAATCGTCGCCCGATACTAATTGCTGCATCTCTTCCTTATTCAATGTCAAGACATCGACGTCAGATAAAAGTCCTATCAACTTATCCTTTTGTGCCAATTCTTTCTTGCCGGGATTAAAACAAATCTTCATGTCACGACGTTTGGCCTGGTTAAATAATTTATGAAGCATCGGCATATTGCCCGCCAAAGTTGAAACATACAACCAATCCGCATCTTCATCAGATAAATCAAAATCCGCCTCGTGATAATGGGTTGAGGCTCCACGGTACGTTAGAATTGTTCTTTCGCCGTTTGAAGCCAGGAGTAATACAGAGTATCCCGTGCTGTACTTTGGGGAGTATCGTACTAAATGCGTATCAATATTTTCCTTATCCAAATCAGCCAAAACAGCCTGACCAGCTGGATCATGACCAATTGCACCCATAAAGCTAGCATAATGTCCCTGCCTGGCAAAAGTTACCGCGGCATTCGTAGCGCCACCACCAGTTGAAAAATGAATCTGGTTAACGTCAGCCTTTGCGCCCAAATCCAGTCGCGCAAAACAATGCTCTGGACTTTCACACACTGGCGTTAATGCGTCCGATTGGCTCAAAAAAACGTCCTGGATAGCGGCACCGATGGTGATGATTTTTGCCACTAAATCACCGCCTTTCCCGCAGAATTAAACGCCTTAATCTTTGATTCCACCACTTCCTGCACAGCCGCGTAAACTGGCGGCATCAGCTTAACAATAGCATACTCATTTGGATTTTCGCGCAAGATTTTTTCCAGGGTGGTGCGAAAAGCATAGCGCATGTCTGAGTTGATGTTTATTTTGGAAACGCCAATTTTTGCCGCATCTTCAAAGTAGTGCAGCGGCGTACCCGACCCGCCGTGGAGCGAAATCTGGCAGTGCAGCACCTCGCGGATGCGTGCCAATAAGTCCAAAACCAATACTTTCGGCACTGGATATTTACCGTGCAGATTGCCGACTGCCGCCGCAAAGGTGTCAATTCCAGTCGCCTCGACAAACGCTCGTGCACCTTCTGGCGTGGAAAAAGTTTTCTTGATTTCTTCATAGTCAATGGCTTCAGAGTGAACGTTAGAGCTACCGCCAAAATAGTGTGGCTCAGACTCTACCAAAGCGCCGGTAAATTTGGCGTACTCGACGACTTCGCGGGTTTTAGCGATGATTTCCTCGTCGGAAGCATTGTGATTTGCCTGGGAAATATCGATGTGCACAAACTCATAACCCGCGTCAATCGCTCGCTTACAACCCTCGACCGTCGGACCGTGGTCCAAATTCAAATACATTTCAATCCCGTACTCAGCCTTATAATTGTCCACCAAATCACGGACGTTCTCTAGACCCATAGCCTTCACTTCGGCGTCAGAAACCTCAACCAACACTGGTGATTGGAGTTTTTGCGCCGCGCGCGCCACCGCAATTAACGTCTCTTGATTATCAATATTAAACGCCCCGACCGCAAAACGTTGCGCCCGTGTCCGCTGCATTAAATGACGCGCCCGCGTCGTGTTTTGCCGAATCTCTGAAATCGATAATCCCATACTGCCCCCTAAAATACTTATGGTAATTATATCAATTACCGCCCGCTATGCCAAGAGAATTGACATCATGTTGTTTTGGTGGTAATATAAAATAACTTTTGCTCGAGACTTTTGTCTAAGGATGAAAGAGCCCTTTGGTCTTGAGCGCTTCACAAGGAGGAGAAATGAGTCCTGTAGTTAGGATAGTATCATTCATGGTTAAGTCGTTTTTCGCCATTGTTGTACTACTCGGTGCAACATGGTGTACGGTCCTTATCCACTTCTTCGCAGTCTACGGGACACAAGAAGGCATTACGTTCGCGTTTGTGAGCGTCTCGTTCTTTGCGCTCATCTGCAGTATGGTATACCATGACCGCAGATAGCGCATACCCGCCAGGACTACCGCTTTGAGGTCTTTAATCAGATCTTGACAGTAGCTCCTGGCGGGTTTTTCACTGGAGAAAATTGACAACACTACAAACAATCGAATCAACATCCAAACCATGCTTTTTCCATAATTCAGACATTTTGCCCGACTCGCCAAACGCATCATTGACACCAATTCGCTTCATCTTCACCGGCAAATTCTCACTAAGAACTTCTGCCACACTTGAGCCAAATCCACCAGTAATCTGTCCTTCTTCCGCCGTAATAACAGCTTGGCATTTTTGAGCTGCATCGAGCACAGCATCCTCGTCCAAAGGCTTAATCGTCGGAAAATGAATCACTTCCGCCTGAATGTCATATTCATTCGCCAATTTTTCTGCCGCTAATAGCAGTTGATATGTCATCACGCCCGTTCCCAATAGCGCCACGTCTTTACCTCGCCTCAGCGTATAACTTTTTCCAATCTCAAAAGTCGATTTATTTAAGAACAACGGCGTTTTTTCGCGCGGCAGACGCACGTAATTCGGACGCTTGTCGCCAGCCATTGCTCCTGCCATCAGCCTGGCTTCATTAGCGTCGCCTGGCGCCAACACCACCATGTTTGGCAAACTGCGCATCAAAGCAATATCCTCCAACATCTGATGCGTCGCACCGTCCGCGCCAACATTCAACCCAGCATGTGAACCAACCAACTTAACTGGCTGATTATTCAAACAAATAGTCGTCCGAATCTGTTCCCAATTCCGCCCCGGACTAAACGCCGCGTAACTGGCTGCAAATGGAATATTACCCATGGCCGCCAATCCAGATGCCACTGTCACCAAATTCTGTTCCGCCACACCAACTTCAATCGCCCTAGGATTACCAATCTCCTTAGCAAATTCACCAAAGCCAACGCTCTCCATCAAATCCGCGCTCAGCGCCACCACCAAATTATTTTTCTTAGCGACGTCCGTTAATCCTTCGCCAAAACCAATGCGAATCGCTACAGACTCTGATTGCCGCCAATCTTCTCTCAGAAAACTCACTTGACATCTCCTTTTTCACCTAGCTGAATAAGCGCCTCTTGAGCTTCCTCGATATTCGGGGCTTTTCCGTGCCATTGGTAATCATATTCCATAAAATCAACGCCAAATCCAGGAATTGTATGTGCAATGATCACATTCGGCTGATGGGAAATTTTTGCCACGTCAATCGCTTTTACAATTGCCTCGTGATCGTGTCCGTCGACTTCCTGTGTAAACCAGCCAAAACTCCGCCATTTGTCCGCCAAATTTCCTAGCGGCATAACTTTTTCCGTATCGCCACCAATCTGAATATTGTTCCTATCAATAATCGCAATTATATTTGACAAATCATATTTCGCGGCAAACATCGCCGCTTCCCAAATATTGCCTTCATTAAGCTCGCCATCGCCCAGGCTACAATAAACGAACCGCTGGGGATTACCGCCTAAATATTTCAATGAATACGCCATACCGGCCGCTTGACTTAGACCGCAACCCAAAGGGCCGCTCGTCGTTTCAATACCAGGCAAACTACCGCGCTCTGGGTGGCCCTGAAGTTTAGAGCCAAATTTCCTTAAATTAGCTAATTCTTTTTTATCAAAAAACCCTCGCTCCGCCAAAGTGGCGTACAGAAGCGGCGCATAATGGCCGTTACTCATCACAAAAATATCTCGATCTTGCCAATCAGGATTTTTAGGATCTATACGCATGACGTGAAAATAAAGAACCGCCATAACATCCGCAAAACCCAGACATCCAGCCGCATGTCCAGAACCAGCTGTCACTAATTCATGAATAATCGACTGACGCAAGGTTTGGGATATTTCTCTCAATTCGTTTAGCCGATCGTCAGACATTAAAGCACGCTCGTCTTGTTAATTTCCTGCTGTAATTTAGAAAAAATAGCATGCGGATCTGATGATTTTTGGATAACGCCGCCAGCATTTAAGACATTAACACCGCCCTGCACCAGGCTATATGCATTATCCACTAAAACACCGCCATCCCAACCAATTTCCACGTTAGGATTAATAGCTTTAATGAGTCGAATTTTTTCCAACTGCATCAAACTGGCAGTTCCGCCAAATCTACCCAACTCGCCACTAAAAATCATTACATGGTCAGCGAGCTTTATAAATTCTTCGACAGTCCGCGGCACCGTTGGCTTCAATAACGCTAGGCCTGCCATGATACCAGCCTGACGAATCTGCATAAGCGCCGTTTTTACATCACCCATGGCTTCCGCGTGGACTATAATCATATGTGGTCTTAGGGCAATCAACTTCGGTATATATTCTTCCAGATTGTTGACCATAGCATGAATATCGATCGTCCAACCCTCGGGCGCCCATAATTCCTGAATACCGACCGTCAACGTCGGCGCAAATTCCCCATCAGAAATATCAATATGTACCCGCTCAACAAAACCAGTTATCCTATCAACTTGCTCTTTATACTGAGCGGCGTTTTCTGCCAAAATAGCCGGGGCAATTACAGCACTCATGACAATTCATCCAACTGCGCATTGCGCCGATTAAAGCGTGGAGCATTAGCGTACGGAGTGTTCAACCACGTTTCTACAATACCCTTCCAAGCTGATTCATCGTCTTCCAAAATTCGCGCTGGCAGACACAATACATTTGAGTCATTATCTTGACGAGTCATCTTTGCCTCAAACGCATCCCAAATCACACTGGCACGAATTCCTTTGAACCGGTTAGCCGCCATGCACATCCCTTGACCGCCGCCGCAGATTAAGATAGCTCGCGGGTCTTTACTGTCATCGCCGATCACTTTCAGCGCTGCCGCCTGGGCGAATTGCGGAAAATCATCGTCAGGATTTAATTCTACGCCACCAACGTCTTGCACGTCGTAGCCGTTCTTAACTAAATAGGCAAAAACTTTTTCCTTCAACATAAAGCCGCGGTGGTCAGATCCGAGGTAGATTTTCATGATTTTAGTATAAGCGTTTTCGGTGATTTTTGCAAGGGAAAGTCGGAGATTACTCCAGGGGTGAAGCATGCCTATTTGACAAAGAGTATTGACATTTTGTGGCTAGTATGATATATATATAATATTAGCTTTTGCTCAAAGTTTTGTCTTAGGGCGGAAGTCGCCCTAGCTTTGAGCATCTTCCCGAAAGGAAGTGAAAAGATGAAGGTAAAGTTCACTCTCAATAATGGCCAGGCATTCACCACGAGAATCACATATGGTTTCGAGAGCACTAGCGATCTGGCAGATCATCTGTCCAGAGCTCTGGGGCAAGCCACAAGTGACTCTGTCGTGAACATCGAAACAAAGAATAGAGTGTTCTTGGCAAGACCAACCGACATTGTTTCGGTCGAAATCCGAAGCTAAAGGGTCTCGCGCCAGCAGAGGGCGCGCTAATAAATATTCTGTAAAACCGCCGGAAATCCCGGCGTCCCCGCACTATCACGGTGCGGGGTTATTTCCTTTTTAGAATAGGGTTTTATTCACTCTTTTTCAAGTAGTGTCCAACATCTGCCACCAGCTCAACCAGCCGGTTTGAATAGCCCCACTCATTGTCATACCAAACCATGACTTTTATCAAATTACCCCCAACGACTTTGGTGAGTGGCAAGTCAACAATTCCCGAATATGAGCTACCAATAAAATCGCGACTAACTAAAGGTTCCTCAGAAACCCCCAAAATACCCTGGTAAAAATTACTTTGTGCAGCTTTTTTGAAGGCTTCATTCACCTGCTCGACAGTCACATCTTTCCTGAGAAGCGCCGTCACGTCGCTAAGCGACACCACTGGAGTCGGTACGCGCACGCTCAGACCGTCAAACTTGCCAGTTAGTTGCGGCAAAGTTTTCGTTACGGCGATAGCCGCGCCTGTCGTTGTCGGCACCATATTTTCAGCCGCGTTGCGACCCTCGCGGAGATCCTTAGCAGGCGCGTCTTGCAATCTTTGGCTGGCGGTGTAGCTATGCACCGTCGTCAGCATTGATTTTTCCACGCCAAATTCTGCGTCCAGAACCGCCATCACCGCACCCAAGCTATTGGTCGTACAGCTGGCATTAGAAACTATCGGCGTCGCGTCCTTGATCTTGCTGTCATTCGTACCTAGCACAATTGTATCGACGCCGTCGGATTTGGTCGGCCCGCTGATAACCACGCGCTTGGCGCCGGCAGTCAAGTGCTTGCCCGCACCCTCTTTGTCAGTAAAGAAGCCAGTCGATTCAATCACTACGTCAACATTCATCTCACCCCACGGCAAATTCGCTGGATCTTTCTCTGCTAGAACTTTAACGGATTGACCTTCAATAATCAGCTCATTCTCCGTAAAATCAACCTGCCGACTGTACTCACCATAATTGCTGTCATGCTTGAGTAAGTACGCCAGCGTCTTCGTGTCTGTTAAATCATTAATCGCGACAATCTCTAGGTCGCTTCGCTCACGTGCAATCTTAAAGGCATTACGCCCAATCCGTCCAAAGCCATTAATTGCTATTCTTGTTACTGACATATGCCCTCCCTGTTAGATATTTCGCTTTAGCTTTTCTTAATTATACTACAAAGTTGTATAATAAACATATGACGCGCGAAGAATTACTATCAATAGCCGAGCAAAAGTACGACGAAGTGCCAGTGCTGGTCTTGGCAAGCGCGATTGACTATGCGACTGAAAAGCACGCTGGACAAAAACGCAAAAGCGGCGAGCCGTATATCAATCACCCGCTGGCGGTGGCCGAGATTTTGATTGAGTGGGGCATGGATATCGACACGGTGGTGGCGGGTGTGCTACATGACACGGTTGAGGATACTGACGCAACGCTGGATGAGCTGGAGAGTTTATTTGGACGAGATGTGGCGTTTTTGGTGGATGGTGTGACTAAGGTTTCGCAGGCACGTGCTGGCATGCGTAGTCTGGACAGCTATTTGCCGCACACCAAGGACAATTTGACTAAATTGATGATCGCGGTGGGCGAAGACGTACGGGTGATTATCATCAAACTGGCGGATCGCTAGCACAATATGCGGACGCTGCAGTTTATGTCGCCAGAGAAGCAGAAGAAAATTGCCCGCGAGACGATCGAGGTGTTTGCACCGCTGGCAGACCGATTGAACATGGGACGGGTGCGGGTGCAGCTGGAAGAATTGAGCTTCAAATATTTGATGCCAAAAGATTTTCACCGCACCAAAAGTTTGATGGATAGCCGATTGAAAAAATCGCAGCGAAAACTGGATCGTGTTCGCCGTGAAGTTGAGGCACGATTGAAGGAAGAGAAGCTGGTTTTCCAGATGGATGGCCGCGTCAAAAGCGTCTACAGCCTGTTCAAAAAACTCGATAAGGTCGGCGATATTGATAAGATTTATGATTTGATCGCCCTGCGAGTCATTGTCGATGATTTGTCAACAGGTTATTTGGTGTTAGGAATTCTACACGACATGTATCAGCCGATGTACGAGCGAATCAAAGACTATGTTGCCAACCCCAAGCCGAATGGCTACCAAAGTCTACACACCACCGTGCAAACGCCGAGTGGGCAAATTGTTGAATTTCAAATTCGCACCAAAGAAATGCACGAATACGCTGAGCGTGGTTTGGCGGCCAGCTTCCATTACAATGAGCAGAAATTGACCGACGCTTACAAAAAAGGTCGCATAGGTTCTATGCCAGCAGATTTGTCATGGATTCGCGAGCTTCAGGAAGCGGCAGCGTTGGCGGGCGAAGGTAAACGGTTTGACTCTGACAAGTTCCGCATGAAATTGTTCTCAGACCGCATTTTCGTCTATTCTCCAAAAGGCGACATTTACGATCTGCCAAGTGGTGCCTTCCCGCTGGATTACGCTTACCGCATTCACTCCGACATCGCAGCACACGCCAGTGGCTTCAAGGTCAATGGCGTAATGAAACCGTTCAATTACGAGCTGCAACACGGCGATGTCGTCGAAGTCTTAACCAGCAAATCCGCCAAGCCAAAACTGGCCTGGCGTGACATGGTCATCACGCCGCACGCCAAAAACAAACTACGTATGCAATTGTCAAAAAGCGGCGGCGTACTCGGACATCTGACTGGATTAACCGACGGCGTTTCGTCGTTATTCCGAAATAGATAAATAACGAGTTTTACGCTTGCTCGTTCCAGCGAGTGATCGAATCACGGATGATTTGCTTGGCACGCTCAACGTCACCAAAGCCTTTGACCACTGTTGAGCCTGGCTTCTTCATATCCTTGTAGTGGTTGAAATGATGCTCAATCTGCTTGAGCAGTTGTGACGGTAAGTCTTCCAACGAATTGATAGCATCGCCAGTATTGCGGTCGTCAGCTGGCACCACGATCACCTTGTCATCAACTTCATCGTCATCAACAAACTCCAGCACACCGATAACCTTCGCCTCCATGAAAATGCCTGTTGTCAGCGGCTGGTCAGTGACGATCAAGGCGTCCAATTCGTCGCCGTCCTCGTCCAGCGTCTGCGGGATGAAACCGTAGTTGGTTGGCTTGGCAAAAATTGCTGGCTCAACGCGGTCCAGTTGCATCACCGCCAGCTCACGATTCCATTCAATTTTGTGGTTTGAACCCTGCGGAATCTCAACGACAACATTGACGATGCAGTTCTCTACATCACCAGGTGTTAAAATTTGATTAAAGTCTGCCATGATTTACTCCTCTCTGGCTTTTTGTTGTAAATAATCGCGAATTTGCAATGCTGCGACTGCACCCTCGCCGACTGCCGAAGCGATTTGCATGGTTGCACCCGAACGCACGTCGCCTGAAGCAAAGACACCGGGAACGTTGGTGCGCAAATGTTCGTCGGTAACAATGTGTCCGCCAAGATCTAGTTCAACGTCTGATTCAGCCAAGAACTGCGTATTCGGAATCAGGCCGATAAAGACAAACAGACCGTCTGCAGTAAACTCTTTTTGCTCACCGTTTTGGGTTGATTTGACGCCATAGAACTTGTCATCTTTGACGATAATTTCATCAGTCGTTGCACCGATATGGACGGTAATTTTACCCTCATCGACATACTTTTGCAGCTCTTTTTGTAGGACATCGCTGGCACGCAATTTACTGCGTACCAGTAGGTCGATGTGGCTGGCGTAGCGAGTCAAAAATATCGCTTCTTGCACTGCCGAGTTGCCACCGCCAACGACGATCAAACGCTTGTCGCGGTAAAATGCGCCGTCACACGTCGCACAGTAATGCACGCCGCGGCCGTACAATTCGTCTTCGCCAGGTACGCCCAGCTTGCGGTGATTTGAGCCAGTTGCCAGCAGTACCGCCTTGGCTCGCACTGGCTGACCATCAATCGTCAATTCCAATTCGCCGTCAACCTGCTTCAGTTCTGTAACGTCGCCATACTCGATATCCGCACCGAACCGCTCAGCTTGCTGCTGCAATTCGGACGCCAATTTCATACCAGTCACGCCCTCAGCGAAGCCTGGGTAATTGTCAATTTGGTCAGTAATAGCTGCCATACCACCAACTACGCCGCGTTCATATAGTGTCGTCGGCACGTCTTCACGTGACAGATAGATCGCTGCGGTCAGTGCACTTGGGCCAGCACCAACGATGATAACTTCTTTAGACATTGAGCCCCCTTGATCTGTAATATCGCTTGATGATTTCTGGCATTTCTGGCTGCGGAATTTCCGCTGGTTTTTCAATAGCCATAACCACGAATTTCAATGGTGAGTTGGCGGGTATTTTATCGCCCTGAGCCTGATTTCCGTACGCCTTATCCGCTGGAATTGTCAATTCGCGTACGCCGCCAATCTTCATACCAATCAGACCTTCTTTCCAACCTTGAATTACGGCAGTTTTCGCTGGACCATTCATATTAAGCGGCGCTTTTAACTTTCCATCGGCAATTGATTGATCAAAAATCTCCCCCTTAGGGTTCCAGCCAATATAATAAACCGCCAATTTAGTATCGTCTTTGACTTCTGATCCGTCACCCTCCAACAAATCTTCTTTGCCGAGTTCTTTAACTCCGTTAGTCTCAAACGCACCAACTCGCGAGCTGAACTCAGAAAATTTACTGTAGTATTTTTGACTTAGTTCGCTGGCCTGAGCTTCTACTTTTTTCTTATGTTCATAGTTGGCTTTAGTATACTCATCCTGCGCCTTCTTCAGTGCTGCCTGGTCTTTGGCGTCATTGCCTGGCTGCACCATCATAGCGATAAATCCGCCAACAGTTCCTAAAAACATCATGCCAGCAATCACCCAAATCCCTATTCTTTGGCTTTTTGTTGTTGCCATAATCCTCCTTTTATTTGTCTCTCCAATTATATCAATTTTGGTCAAGCATAACAATCACTCGAAGCTAAGCTTGCACCGCACCGAGTTCGGCCGCCGCAGCAACAATCCCCTCGATTATCGGCGTGATGTCTTTGTCGGTCAGCGTACGCTCGAGGCTAGTGAACTTTATGTTGAAAGTAATAGTTTTCGTCGAATTATCGTCCTCTGGCTGGTAAATCGAAATTGGCGTAATGACAATTTGTAGATCTTGGTGGCTATCTATAACACGCCTGACACAGTCATGCATCGACGCATAATTGACCTGAGCTGAAACTTTGAGAGAAATGTCGCGGCTGGTCGATGGGTAGCGGCTGAGCGGTTGGTAATTGCTGACATGGTTAGCGTAGACAGCCTCCAGGCCGGCCGTGTCCAAGCTGGCTGCCGCTACGTACGCTGGTAATTTGAAATTCTTGATGACTGATTGCTTCAATTCTCCGACCATACCGATGAACGTTCCGTCAGCTGTCTCGACCAGTGCACTACGTGATTGATCAAACGGTGCCGTGACTGGGAAATCACGTTCCTGCTCAATCGGCTTAAATACCAACTCGGTACCAAGATCATGCGCCAACTGTTCAACCAAGCGACGAATTTTGTAAAATGGCGCACCTGTTCCCGGCTTTTTGGCAGCGTAGACGATGTCGGTGAACTGACTGGCTTCTGGCAGGCCATCTTCGCCCAAACCATGCATTTTGATATGTCCCTTGCCCATTTCAAACAAAGCAAACTCATCATGACCAGCCTTGATGTTGGCGTGAACTTTGTCGAGCAAACTTGGTAACACCGTCAAGCGATAATATTGCAAATCAGGGCTGAGGGCGTTTGATAATTTGTACGCCTGAGTAACGTCCTGCTCGGCGTTTTTCAGGATGCGTTCATGAACGAAACTGTAGGTTAAGACTTCATTAGCGCCAGCACGCGACAGACTGTGGCGAACGGCGTTTTTTAATTCACGGCGCAGGTTTTTTGGTGCGGGTTTAATACTCCGACGCGGTAAATGACGCGGTAGTTTATCAAAGCCATATAGTCGCCCAACTTCCTCAACAATATCCTCTGGCAGTTCAAGGTCGGTGCGCCAGAATGGCGCGATTACTTCAAATTGATAAGGTGTATTTGGCTCGGGTTCCTCATGCGCCTTAATTTCAACATTCTTCAGAATACGGCAGATTTCCTGCGGCGAAAATTCTGTGCCCAAACGTTCATTCACAAAGGTACTTTCCAACACTAAAACGCCAGTCACTGCGCCACAATCGAAAATCGAAATGGTTTCCTTGCCGGCAGAGCCAAATGTAACTCGCGAATCGTGCTGCACGACCATCAGGCGATCGTTGCGCTTGTCAAACACTTCACTCGCCTGCACGCCGCCAACCATACTCATCAGCTGCTTCAACACGGCAGCATTTTGCAGCGGCGACTGACCCTTATTAAATCGCGTGAGTGCGTCGGTAAAAATACCGTGTCGCATAGCCGTGCGGCGCAGCGCATACATGTCAAAATTAGCACATTCGAGGACGATGTTTTTGGTCTCACCCGAAACCTCGGTGTCGGTACCGCCCATAATTCCCGCCAGGCCGATCACGCCCTCGCCATCAGCGATGACGATGTCGTCCGTCGTCAACTCATATTCTTTGCCATTGAGCAGACTGACTTTCTCGCCGTCACGTGCCAGCCGCGCCTCAAGTTTAGACCCGCGCAATTTGTCATAATCATAGGCATACGTTGGCTGCGCTGTCATGAACATCATGTAATTCGTAGCATCGACAATGTTGTTAATTGGCTTGCCGCCCATAGCCACCAATTGACATTGTAGCCACAATGGGCTTGAGCCCACGGTAACGTCACGGATTGCCACCGCCATGAATCGCGGCACTAATTCTGGTGCATCGTTCGTTACTGTTAACTCCAGACCTTCGGCCTCAGCAAACTTCTGCTCTGATTTATACCACTCGGGGCTAGTAAATCGCTGATGAAAAATCCCAGCAATCTCGCGCGCCACACCGAGCTGTCCAAAGCAATCTGGACGGTGCGTAAACATCTTATTTTCAATATCCAGCACATAATCATCCAAACCAAACATTTCTGCGAAACTCGCACCAGCCGTGAGCTCAACGCCCGCCGGCACGTCGCATTCACGAATCTCAACAATCCCCTCGTGATCCGCACCAATCGCCAGCTCGTCCGCCGCCGCCAACATACCCTGGCTGAGCACACCACGCAGTGGCCGCGCATCCAGTACGAACGGCTCGTCATCATCAAAACTTGCCGGCACCGTGCTTTTTGGCGGTAGCCAAATTGCCCACATATCCGCATGAACATTCGGCGCACCGCAAACCACCTGCACCAGCCCGTTCTCATCACGCGGAACATCCGCCACCACGCCGCCATCGTCAATCTTGGTCACACTCAGCCGATCAGCATCAGGATGCTTGGCACATTCAACCACCCGGACGATCCGCGCACCGCCATATTTTGCTTTCAGGTCGATCACTTCTTCGACACCGCCAAGCTGCTGATTGACCCGCGCCACCAACTCGTCCACTGGCGGTAATTCAAAATTAATCAATTGTTTGATAAGATTTAGGCTGACTTTCATACTAGTTACTAGTATACCATCTTATCTATAACTATTCGACTTTTGTAAAGCCAGGCTATAAGCTAACGATGATTAGCAATATTCTTTTGCTTTATATTTAGCAATGATGTCCTGCTGTTCGGGCGTAAATCGCCGCGATTCGCGCATTTTTTGGTAAGCTTTATTGCGCGTCCAGACATCAACATGCCCGTTTTCTAGTTCAGCCAGTGTCAGCTCAAAAAACTGCACCGCCGCCGTGGCGTACAGCCAAGCTAGTGCCATTTTGACATAGTAGCCGTCGTGGGTGATATTTCGCAATGCCACAAAGACTTTGTCGATATGTGCTTCGTCCAAAAAATTAGTCATCAAAGAAACCACACCGTAGCGAACTGTAAATTCAGCTTCGCTTTGCAAACATTTCAGCGCAAAATTCCACCACGATTCACCAGTAAATCGTCGCTTTTTCTCAATGAATACGTCAATGTGCGCCCATGAATTAATGCGGGGCAAATATTGCTTGGTCAAATCAATCGCCGCCTGATCATCGAGCCGAGTATGCGTAATCAACAATCCACACAGCAGCACGTAGTCGAATGATTCATTTTTCTCTTTCAACAATGCACTGATTTCCGCCGCACTCATATCAGACGCCAATTCCCGTGCTAACCTCCGTAAATCCGGCACCCGCACACCGATGACCGGCATCTCGGTATTGACGATACGCTTATTAAACTCAGCGTAAGTCTCGTTGTCCTCAGCAAGCTTTGTCAACTTCATCACAATATCATCATGCATATTGCTATTGGCTTTCATGCTCAAACTCGATCCCTAAAACTCCGTATCGCTCCTGGTCTGCCGTAGAATAGAACTCGTCAATCTGACGCTCCAGCCATTCAGCACTTTCACCACCAAATTTAAGCGGGTCATTATGAGAAAACAGATCATGAAACGTCGCGTATCGCAGCAGCCCAACCACCGTCGCAGTCACGGTCTGCTTAGGGTTCGTGCGGTTAATAAACATAATCTGATCGCCGAGTTGAATCTTCCGACGCTTCTCGTCATATAGCCGCGACTCAATGGTTTTATGACCAGATGCGATAGCGACAAACGGCTCTTCAGATAATCTTAACTGATGTATATTCATAATAAAATCTACCTTAGGACCATTATATACGAACTAGCAACTTCTTTAAAATCTTCCCCTCAATTAAGAAAGTTGAGCCAAGCAGCATTTCTATATTACAATCAAAATATGTTTAAAGTGGTTTCAAAAGCGTTAATTAAGAATCGAGATGGTAAATATTTACTGCTATATAGAGGAGATACACATCCAAATTTCCCTGGACATCTTGATCTTCCTGGAGGAGAAGTAGAAACAAAGGAAACCCCTAATATAGCAACCGCTCGCGAAATACAAGAAGAGACTGGTATATACGTAGACCCAAACAGCCTAAACATGTTATTTACTAAGCAATATAGAAACACGAAACATATACTGTTTGGAGTAACTATAGATGATGTAGACACTTCCATTGAGTTAAGCTGGGAGCATAAAGATTACAAATGGATGACATTAGCAGAAATACTGAATGCAGATACCCCAGTAAACGTAGACCCTTATTATGTTGATGTGATTAATTATTTAGCAAAGGTATCTGCTGTCTAACTCAATTTCTCTTGAGACTTTTACCCTTTCAATTTTTTTATCCTTCAATGTAAGCACCACGTCCGCCTGTTTGGCTAGTTGCTTGCTGTGAGTGACGACGATGACACATTTGTCGTTTTCGTGGGCGGCCTGGCGCAGGATATCGATGATGTCGGCAGCGGTGGTTTCGTCCAGGTTGCCGGTCGGCTCGTCTGCCAAGATGATCGGCGCGGAGGATACTAGCGCTCGGCCGATCGCCACACGCTGTTGCTGACCGCCAGAAAGTTTCATGACGTTGCGGTGAATGTGATCGTCGTCCAGTCCCATGGTTCGCAACGTTTCGTTGGTGGCCTTGGAATTAACTAACTTCAAGTTTTCCAGCGGCGTCAGATAATCGATCAGGTTATAATTCTGAAACACCAGCGAGATATTGTGTTTGCGATGATGCGAGTAACCCTGCTCGGCGATGTCTTCATCGTCGAACAAAATCTGCCCGCCAGTTGGCGTGTCCAGCCCGGCTAGTAGCCCCAGCAGGGTCGATTTACCAGCGCCAGAACTACCGACGATGGCGTAGAACTTGCCCTTTTCAAATTGATAATTGATGCCGTTGAGCACATTGCTGGTGCCGTCGGCGTATGAATAGATGATATCGCGTAACGTAAGTAGTGACATAATAACTCCTAACTTAATTTTGCTAAAATTTGCTTTGGTGATTGGCGCATGATTGGCGCGGTGGCAGCGATGGCTGACAGCAGAACGACCATGTAGCCGAAGATGAAAGCTTGCAGATAGGTCGCCGCTGGTACGGCCTGCACCACGGTTTTTTCTACACGCTGGTTTTGGTCGGTTTGTGTCGTCAAGGCGGTAGAAATTTGCGACGAGGCAACCGAACCGATGGCGAGCGCGAACACCGAACTAACTAGAGCGATAATCGCCAACTCCGCCAAGAACTGTCCGATAATCTGCCGCTTTGACGTGCCTATAGACAGCAAGATACCAATTTCATGCAAGCGGCCGCGCACCCAGAACACCAGCACCAGTGACAGCACTGCCAACCCTGCCGCGGCTGCGCCGATGGTGGCAATCGTCAAAATGTTTTGAATGCCAGCGATGTTTTGGAGGACGCCAGCGAATGCCGCCCCGTTGTCAGTTAGGCTAAATTTTTGCCAATCGATGTTTGGTAGGCTTTTGGTGCGGTCTGTTAGCGACTTCAGCTGATGCGGATTTTCGGCGAAATACGTCGCCCGCGTCAACTGCTGGCTACCCGTCAGCTGCTGCGCCGCTGCCAAGTTGGTGATGAGATGATTCTCCGCCATGTCGGACTGCAAGACCGCCGGCTTTTTGCCTTTGCCACTGAAGATACCAGCGATGGTCACCGTCACTCGCCTGCCGTCCTTGGTGATGTCCAGCTTATCGCCTGGCTTGATATTATTTTTCTCGGCGAAGGTTTTGTGAATCAGGGCCGCGTTTTGGTCGCGCTCGGTCAAGTGCTTACCCTGCTCCAGTTGGTAGAACCGACCGGTGAACTCGCCGAGCAGATCGCTCTGTGTCGCGCCCGTCACCTTAGCCTCGCCAGCTACGTTAGAGTCCAGCTGCACACCGCTACCCGCTACGTCAACCAATTGCTTACCCGGCAGTCCCGCAGTGGTCTCTGCCTGGAAATTGTGCGCTTTGACACTGTCCAGGCGCTGCACCTGTCGTGCCGTATCCATTGGCACCTCGCCCGACGGTTGCTTGTTAGCTATGCTAAAGCCGGCACGAATATTCCGCTCGACCGATTGCTTCAGCTGCGCCATCGTTTGTTGCACCGTCAGCGTACCGATCAGCAGCGTGAAAATCAGCGTCATAATCAGGGCGATGGTCAGGCTGCGACGCCGTTTACGCGTCACAGCCGTCCAGGCTCGTTTGATAATCGTCATCATTCGCCCTAGTCCACTTCGGTTAGCAATTCTTTTGGCGTTGACTGGGTAATCGGCCGCGAAGCCAGCAGTACCGCAATGATAATCACCGCCAGCCCAGCGCCCCACACCGCCAGCAGATCCGTCGGTTGCACGCCAACCGTCACCTTTTCTATTGTGCGTGATGACGTCACCGAATCAGCGTCAGCACCGAGCGACGCACCATTGAGGGAACTACCCGCTTGACGTGTGGCGTTCTGCGCTGCTTGCGACACCACGTGATCGCCCATTTGTTGTGCGATCAGCCCGGCGGTAAAGTACGATGCACCAAAGCTCAGTACTGCGATCATCACCAGCTCAGCGATATATTGCAGCACAATCTTTGACTGCGGTATACCCGTCGCTAAGAGCACGCCCGCTTCGCGCTTGCGCTCATTCATCCACAAATACAGCACCATGCCGATTACCGCGACACTGACCAGTGCCGTCGCCCACAGCATACCGTCGATCAGGCCATACACGCCGTTCACCGCACCAGTCACACCAGCCAGTTCCTGACTATTCTTATTCAATTGATACTTTTGCCAATTGACCGGCAATTTATTTGCCCGCGCCATCACCTCATCCAACTGTTTGGTGCCCTTGGTAAAGAACGTAGCGTCCTGGTAAATCTCATTTTGCTCGGTATAGGCATTCAACTGGCGGGTCGTCGCGATGTCAGTCAAGAACAAATTCTCGAACAGCTCCACCTGGTACGTCGCCTGCTTTGGGTTCTTGCCGTTAAATATACCGACGATTTCCACCTCGACCTCGTCCTTGGATGGATGCTCGTTGTCGGTGTCGTATTGATTGGCCCTTAACTTAATTTTACTGCCAAGCTTCAGGTTGTTGGCCTTAGCAAAATCTTCATGCACCAAAATCTTGTGCGAATCGTTATCGGTGATGTGCCGGCCAGCGATAAGCTTGAGCGACTCGGCCCGGAACTTCTTCTCGGACTCAGATTTATTGACGCCGATGATAGTCGCGGCATTGCCAAACTGTTTGTCTTTCTGGGCGTCATAGCCACTGCCACCACTTGGTAATGGCACCAGTTTAGTATTGATGAAGTCAACCGTGGCGTTCTGGCGCTTGACATAGTCCGTCACGCCCTCCAGATTTTTCACCGCGTCGATGTCTTTGCTCGATACCGTTCCCGAACCGCGGGCGGTTCCCGGATTGGTGCGCGGATTATTGCCCAGCGTGAAGCCGGCCTTGAGCGTTTTGTCTAGCGACTGCGCCGCCGCGTCGGTCGAATGCTTAATGGCAAATCCACTCAGCATAATCGTCGACATACACAGCAAAATCGCTAGCAAAATCAGCGTTTTGAGTTTTTTCCTGGTGATATACAACCAGGCACGTTGCAAAAATGACATAAATCTCCTTTCTTGGTTCTATGTCAGTGTAACAAGGGTATGTGAAGGGAATGTGAAATGGATGAGTAATATAGTCACTTAACACTTTCACCACCGAACTTCTGCGGATCATTATGTGAAAATAAATCATAAAAGGCTTCGTACCACAGCAAACAGAGAACACACGTGATTTTAATTAATATATAAAGATTAATACGATTCATAGCAATCTTTACAAAACCATTTGACATACAACTCAAGTATTGATATATATATCAGCTTTTGCAATCGTAGAAGCCGACGTTTCGCTCGAAACCATTGGGCTTGAGACGTCCCACTTCGCAGAGAATGAATTTCTCTGCCCGACTCCAGAAGGAGTTATAATGGCAACTGGTCGTCCCCAGAAGGGGTTGAACAGCAACCGGAACCACCACGACAGCCTGAGCCAGAGCGGCAGCCAGCGGTTCGGCGGTTCCCCGGGCAGCCTGCCGAAGACCACCTTCAGTGGGTTCCCTACGCCCAAGTCGTCGACCCCTAAGGCCGGCACTCCCAAGTCGCTGACCAACCGTAGCGACTCGGGCACCTCGAACAACAGGTCTCCGTTCAAGAGTTTCTGAGTTCGAGAAGACCCCACTCCAATAGTATAAAGCTTTTGGAGTGGGGTACTCACCCTGCTACAATAAACCCATGATCCACAAGCTATACTCTGCCTACGATTTGCCAGCCGACCATGATGTCTGCCATTTGTTTGAGCATTTGGTTATTCGGCGATTCTTGTGGGCTATAGAAAAATCTGGCAATGAACGCGCCTTCATTGGCGAATTACACGGCACAACATCAGAATCAAGTGTCTTTTTTGACATCGCATTCTTTACTCGCAAATCAATGACACTGTTTGAAAAAGTCATCGCTGATGTAAAACCATTTGATCTATCCATGATTCACGAATCCGTTGCCCACATTGAAGCGGAGATGAAAGCAAGCGTTGTCATCTGGGATGAAACAGAATTGTTTAGACAACTGGATTGCTGCCAAAAAGCTTTCACTAACCACCACTCCACCAAGCCCGAAAAAATTACCGAACCAGTCAAAAATCCACCGCTAGAGATTGATTATCAGCCAGATGATTTCATAGACATCACACTGACGATTGAAATTCCTGACTCCAGCAAACAAGCAACCGCCGCCTTTTTTTGTATGTATCCAATACTACTCGACCTAGTACGTAGTGCGTGCCTTGACCAAATCTCAGCCTATCCGTCCAGCCACAGTGAGTTTACCGCCTATTGTGACGGCAATACTGCCAGCCAAACCTACACTGTGAAAAAACCCTTTGATTGGCAAAATGTAGGCAAAGTAGCGCAAAGCTATTTACAAGCGTTTGACCTTGCGCCACACGCTAGTAGCCTAAACGATCTCGCCGAGGCGTTTACAACCGACCCACTCTACAATTCTGTGCCAATTTATTTTTATCAACAAACTGCCGCACCATTCACTAAACACGATTTAGCAAAAACTATAACTACAACGAACCTGCAATCAATTCTACAAAGAGCAGTGGTTAATTTTTATGTAAAAAAATAACACCAATGACCTGTATTGTTAAGCATAAAATCCCAAAATACAGATTATTCTGAAGACTGGTAATTTTTTGATGCAATATTTTGCAGATTCCTAATGCTCGTATCATAAGGGATCTTCCATAGTTCGCCATCAATGTTTAGGCTTTTCAGGAAACTATACATTTGCTGTTGAATATTGTCGGTATTTGCGTCGTCCTCAGCCAAAACCTCCAGCTCAATAAATAGTCCTAGTCCAGCAACTTCATCGACACAAATCGTATAATCCTCAGTTTTCGATTCAAGGCGGACTTTATCAACCGTGACAACTTCTTGCCAGCCTAGCGCTGTGAGCATTTGGCGTGCCATATTGCCGTCGTCAACTGCAAATTCATATTCATTAGATACTAATTTCGCCTGCCCTTCGACTTTAAGTGTTATTAAACTTCGTTGCAACTCACCAGTTTCTGGATCGAGGATGTCGCGTATTCGCATAATCTTTGAGCCAGGAACAATTGGTGCGTCAACCTGTTCAGGTAACAGAAAAACCTTATCAATTTGGTGTTTGCTTGAGATGGGCACGACAAAATGACTTTCTAGGACCGCAATGAGCTTGTCGTGAGTTATGTTGGCTGATAATTTGAATTTGGCTTCGATTTCAATCATAGGTTATTATAGTATCGTTCTATCTTTGTTAATTTGCCCATACAGCCAGCTGTGTATAGAATACAGATGAACCGACTTGGGTTGTCAATCAAGTCTCTACTTTCAAATAATCCCTCAGCATCACAAATCCATCAACCGCCTCAATTGCTACCAAATATTCTTTCCACTCCTCATCATTCAATTCTGCCAAGCTACGACCAGGAAATCTCGGGTGTCCATAAATATATAGCAATTCTGTCCAGCCATGGAGATTATCGCCACGTGGCTCATCAATGATAAAACCCTCTTCATCGGCTACGAAAATGTGGTCTTTTTTGCCGTCAAAATAGCCAACCGCAAAAGAAAATATAGCCCTACGATCAGTTTCATCTTGCATTAATTTGATGATGCCGGGATAGCTAAAACTATCCAGTAGCAATTTAACGAACGGTCCCGGAAATCCTTTCAGTGCCGGGATGAAAAAACCGCGATCATCAACAATCAGGCGCTTGTTTGGAAAAGCTTTCTTGGCTTGAGATAGTTTACTTTTGGCAATCGTTTGAATATCCAGACCCCGCCCCTCGTCAAAATCGTAGTTAAGTTGCTGCAGGTCAATACCGAGCGGCTGAAGGAGTTTCTGGAGGCTAGTGAACTTGCGCTGGTTGGAGGTGACGAAATAAATTAGGTAGGGCTGACTTGTCATGATATAAGTATACGTCATTCGACACTATTTATGCAGGCTTCTCGTGTTTTACTTATTACCCTCACCATACGCCCCTAAAATCTCCCTCAAACTTACGCTATGCCGGAAGTTTATACCGTCAATCTTATCCAGATCAACCCACTCTGGCGTGCCGTTGGTGTAGGTTTTTTCGCTGTCGGTTATATTGTCGTTATTGATTTGCCCGCGCAGCTGGCTATGGGTGAAGTACAGCTGGATCGACTGGTTGGCTTGCGCTTCAGCGTTGTGCTTGAAAAAAGTAGTTGCTTGGTGAATGATTTTATCTGGCATGATGGTCAGTCCAGTCTCTTCTTTGACCTCACGGACGATTGATTCCTCGATCGTTTCGCCTTTCTCGACGCCGCCGCCAATCAAGCTATAGCCATCCCATTGTCTAGTCAAAAGAATCTTATTATCCTCAATAATAACCGCGTACACGCCGACGCGAATATTTAGTTCGTCAACAGGAACGGTGTATTGATTACCGAAGACATCTTTGCAGATGATGGATTTAGTCATTAGGTTACTCCTTATTTATAATAATTTGTCTTATCTATTACCTTTGCATTAGAAAATCCAGTCTTTCGTTCACGACATGCTTACTCACGGATAGCTCCTGTAATATATAATTCTTACTAATAAGCCGTCAAGTTTAACTTCCCGTCCACATACTCTCCCAGAAACACATCGCCATATGTATTCAACCCCTGCTTGTTCATTTCTTTCAGCAGCCATTTCTCGTTCTTGCCAATTACCTGCAAAATATCAGTTTGCAGTTGCCCGTCTGTTATCAATGGGAATTTCGGATTCTATTCCCCTTCGTGAGTGATGATCAATTCGCCGTCTTGCTCTACCACAGCTCTTTTCACCTTTCTCGTTGAAGAGATATGATGAGTTCGCAGTTTGAACGATACATCATGAGCACTCAAGCCAACTTTCTTGCAATTCTCAATGTTGATTTTCCATTATCAATGATCATCAATGCTCTGCCGTCGATGAGCTGCTTTGCCTTCACGTTATACTGTTTTATCCATTTCAATGTCAGCACCAGCGCGCACCATATGAACAAAATCCCGATGTAATCCAAAATCTGTATGCTATTGTTATAAATGACGCCTCCAATGATGCCACCCAGCACGTAATTCTGTACTTGATCGCTGGCAGACGATGGTGACAAGTTACCTTTTCCGAAAACGTTGATGATTATCGTCAGCGCGAAAAAGCCGATCAACAATTTTATTGCTACTAAAATGAATTCATTCATGGTTTAATTTTAGCATAGATAGCCACGCCGCCAGCTCTCGCCAAACCACTGCTGTTAATTCCGCTTTCTCTTCATCAGCCATTTCAGCGAGCGTTTTATTTTTGCCATCTGGCAAGAAATATTTATCGTAATTGCGTCCGTTGTTGCCACGCGGATTTTTCAACAGTGTGCCGTAGATTTTCAGGGTGAATGTCCGCGGTTCACCGCCGTCAAAGTAAGTAATTGTGCGCTGCGTGCACGCCCAAGCGCCGCCGCCGAGCAGCTGAATTATCCTGTCAATACCGATAGTATCGAGTGAGTATTTGGTGTAAACGCCGGGAAAGCCGCCCAGTTCGTCGATGAACAGGCCTGAGTCCATCACTACTAGAGGACGCTTTAATAATTCGTAGTATTTCAGAGCCTTATCAACTGAGACGGCCGCTTGATCGTCGGACTGGATTTCTGGCACGTCAGGTAAAACTCCATCTGGCGCGATCAGATTAATATCCGTTCCAGCCAGCACCTGTTTAGCTCCAGCAAGTTTGTGTTTATTAGTCGTCGCGTAAATTAAGTTCATAATTATAGTTTAACACTATCTGTCTTAACCAAACCTTACCACAAACCGCATACCCCGCCCGTGTGGCACAAACTCATAATCTAGACCCTTAGTGTCAAGTAGCATTTTCACGGTGTAGAGACCAATGCCGCTGCTGTCGGTGTGTTGCTTTGTGGTGGCGTTGCTCCGATAAAACGGGTCAAAGATGTGTTGAAGCTGTTGTTTAGTGAGTGACTTGCAGGCGTTTTCAATGGCTAGCTCATGCTGGTCGCAGGTAATTTTTATGACACTTCCGGCGTCGCCATGGCGCACCGCGTTTGACACCAGGTTTGAGATGACGTGGCGCATCATGTCACGATTAGCGCGAATGGTCGTCGGCTCTGTATTAACCGCGAAAGTCATGCCACGCGTTTTTGCCAGCAACATATAATCGTCGACCACCTCAACAAGTAACTTATCGATCCTCAGCCGCTTTTCTTGACGTAAAGCCTGCTCGGCGACGCTGCCAGAGCGCAAGATATCATTCACCATCGCCGCCAAGCGGTCAACCTGCGCCACCGATTCCGCCAGGTATTGATCGCGATCTTTATATTCGCCAATGTTGAGTTGCATGTTTTCGAGCATAATCCTGAGGGCTGCCAATGGCGTTTTTAGCTCGTGCGAAGCCGCGCGGAGGAAGGCGATTTTCTCTTTCTCCAGCTGCGTGATCCGCTTATTTTCATGCTCCAGCGAGCGAATCGTTTGCCATAGATTTTGATAGAGTTCATTAATATTTCGCCCCAGCACGCCGATTTCATCACGACTATTCACTGGATAACGCGCGTCCTTTTCCAGCTGCTGCATCGTCGTCGTCACTACTGCCATCTGACGAATCGGCCGCGTCACAAAACGACTATAGATGTACGAAAACACGAACGCCACCAACAGCGAGCCGAGCATGGTATAAGGCAATACGTGCAAGGTGGCGAGCTTGGCCTGGGTGACAGGAGCCACGTCGGCCAGCAGCTTGACGGCTATCGTTTGGCCTTGGTTGTTCACCGCGCTGCCCTGCCGCAAAATCACCGAGCGCGGATCGACCGTTTGTCCATCAGCGATTTTTACCACGCTGGTGTCAACCGATTTACCGCTATCCGTCACGATGTTGATCGACTGAAACCCTTGAAAATACTGGTCGCGCCCGTCAATCGTCAGTGTAATATTAACATTTTTCACTTGAGCAAACTCCTGGCTGAGACGACGCATTTCCTCAGTCGATTTACCGCGTAGTTCAGCCACGAGCGCCGTGAGATTGTCCGCCGCCTCGCGCTCTTTTTGCTGCAGATAAAATTGCGGCATCAAGGTGTAGACCAGCGCATGCACCAGGATGATCAACGCCGCAAACAGGCCGATTGACACCAAAAATGTTTTGGGGAATAATTTAAGATTCTTCATAGCGATAGCCCACTCCCTTCACCGTGATGATGCAGTCCAGGTGCAATTTCTTGCGTAAGTTTTTGATGTAAACGTCAATCACTCGGTCGAACGGCACCTCATCATCACGCCACAATTTATCAATGATAGCCTGTCGGCTCCAGACCATGTTTGGATTGTCTACCAGCAGCTTGAGCAGCTGCACTTCCTTGGGCTTGAGGTGCGCGTCAGCATCATTATAAAACCCTTGATAAGCCGCAAAATCCACTGAGGCCAGGCCGCGCTGCCACAAGGTCTTTTTGACAGACTGCTGCCGGCGAAGTAACGCCCTGATGCGCTTTTCTAAAATCACCAGCGAGAACGGCTTACTCATATAATCATCCGCTAGCTCGTCAAAACTGGCAATTTGCGTCGGCTCATCATGCAGTGCCGTCAACATCAGTACCGGCACATCGCTGGTCTGGCGAATTTGATGCAATACCTCAATGCCACTCATCCCTGGTAGCATGATGTCAAGGACAATTACATCCGCCCCAGTAAATTTTTTCAGCGCCTCCTCACCGCTGGTCGCCGTTATCACCGTAAAGCCGCGCTGGCGGAGGAATTGCTCGGTGCCAGTGCGTAAGGTTGGTTCGTCCTCAACGAGGAAGACAGTTGGTTTTTGTTGCATATAATTGATTATACCAACTTCACATCTTCACACATAACCAATATAATATAAACATGGGTACTCCACAGAAGAATCACATTATAAAAATTATCGTATGGATAGTTGGTGTAATTATCCTCATTGCAGCATTATTAGTTGTCGCAGCCTTCTTTTGGCCGGCAACATCCAAACAATTACAATCCTCAAACTCTGAAAAATTAAATTACAACCAGTCCGTTGCTGCCGCAATACGCACCATTAACGGAGACTCGTCAAATACCGACTTTAGACCGGAATGCCGATCAATTATTAAAACTCACAGCCAAAAAACCGCTAAGGCTATTCTAATGATTCATGGCGTAAGCGCCTGTCCGCAGCAATTCGCAGAGCTGGGCGACACCTTCTTCAAAGCCGGATATAATGTCTACATCCCCCGCGCTCCCAGCCACGGCCTCACCGACAACAAACGACACGGAGAAATTACCATTCCGGCAATGACCCAATTTATGAATACCAGCACCAGCATTATTAGCGGTTTGGGCGAGGAAGTAGGAGTTGTTGGCCTATCTGGCGGCGCCAATATGGCAACTTGGATTGCTCAATATAATAGCACCACCGTATCGCGCGCTTTGTTATTATCACCTTTCTATCAGCCCTCGGCATCAGAAGTACCGGCTTGGCAGAACCCACTCCTTAGAAATCTCTACGGACGCAATATTCTTCCTGATTCGTTTAGTACGGGCAGTAATTTATCGTATCGCGCGCTTGGCAAATATATGATAATCGCCAAAAATTACAAATCTGATTTTAAGGCGCCAGGATTAAAGTATATTGGCGTCGTAACAAGCGATAACGACACTTCAATCGACATGAACCTTGCAACCAATATACCGCAGCAAATAGCCGCCGCCTCCAATGCAAAATTCCACCATTCTACTATACCAGCCTCGTTTGGCATTGGTCATGACATAGTAGCTTTGAGTCAAGATTCAGTCAAGAAACATTCCGACAAGCTATACCCATTTTACCTGGATATATACGAAGGAAAAGACGTAAAATTAGAATCAAATTAGTAATTTTTGCTATTTGCTCTGTACCGCCAAAATCCGCGCTTGAATTTCATCCAGCTGAGAATCGTCCATTTTTGGACCATCAACCGTAGTTATCCAACCTGGATATCCCGCGTAAAATGCTTGTTCGTGCGACACTGCCGAACCAATTCCCTTGGCTAAATCACCATGCAGCGGCACTAACTTGGCATGAACATGCGCCACGCCCGTGCCTTCAAAAATCAGTGCTACTCGCGGCGTATCAAAGGCTTTCTCTAAAATATTAGCAACCTTTTTCACTGCCAACATCATTTCGGAGTACAACTCATTATCCAAAGAAAATACGTAATCGCCTGGATTCTGCTTTGGTATCAACACGGTAAAACCTGGCGTGTTTGGAAACGGCGTCAAAAACGCTAAAAACTTCTCATCCTCCCAGACCTTCCAAGATTTCATTTTACCTGCTACGATGTCGTCAAAAATTGTATGATTCATACTCCTCCTTTACGCAAATAAATCGTTCAATGCCTCACTCACCGTTGGATGAGTGAATATTTGGTCACGCAGTACAGTATACGGCAGGTCATTATCCATTACAGTTTTGATAATATTAATGACTTCTGGTGAGTTACGACACAATAAACTAGCACCCAAAATTTGTTCAGTGTTTGCATCAATCACCGCACGCAGCAAGCCTGTTGCAGCATTATCAACATGCAGGCGTGGAATCGCCATAGCAGGCAACTCTTTTACGATAATTTCGCGCCCCGTCGCACGCGCCTCAGCCTCTGTCATACCCACCCGACCTAGCGGCGTTTGCATAAAGACCGCGTACGGCAAGGTTTTTTGTTTGGCGCGAGTGTACAGATCGTCACCCAGCAACTGGCTTCTCACAATCCGAAAATCATCCAGCGACGCATAGGTAAATTGTGGCCCGCCCGTTACATCGCCCATTGCCCAAATATGCGACCGACTAGTGCGAAGTGTTTCATCAACCACAATTGCCCCGCGCTCATCCGTCGCTACACCAGCAGCTGGTAAATTCAAGCTCATCGTTGCCGGGCGACGGCCCGTAGCCATCAAAACCGCATCATAACCAGCGTAATCATCATAATTTCCTGTGCGAATCGTCGCAGTAGACTCACCCTCAATCGCTTTCACATCCACACTAAACACAATCTCGATACCCTGTGCCTGCAATGCTTCAGTAGTAGCCCGAGCAATTGCTGGATCTTCACG